>NZ_JBSEDL010000006.1:0-204984 GCF_053570515.1 Rhodophyticola sp. SM2404 | reverse complement strand
GCGACCACACAGTGCATTGGGCTACCGCCCACCAGCGCCCGAAGCCATCATCCCGATGGACCAAAGGCCGATCATGCACTAACTTTCAAATTGGACCACTCATGTGGGGCTGCTCAGTATCGTTCAGTCAGATGGAAATCGGAGGCATTCCCTTCGTCTCCGCCGTTTAAGGTTCATGAAGCGCCCAAGACGTCAAAATGACCTTAGACTACAATACTACTCTGGTCTCGACTATGAGCGCCACAGATCGCCTTGCAAGCGCGTGACAGCGAATCTCAAGTACTCCCTCACAGGACCGACGTTAATTAGCTGATGGCTACGCTAGGGTGTCAAATCACGCGAACGCCCTAAGAGCAAATCAGCTTCAACTGCCTACTATTTGCCTATTAACGCCAAGTGCCCCAGAGCCATCTTTCGCAAGATGCCTCATAAATCTTTGATATACTGGGGATTTTTGGCTCCGGCGGTAGGGATCGAACCTACGACCAATTGATTAACAGTCAACTGCTCTACCGCTGAGCTACGCCGGAACTTCGGGCCGTATAGCAAGGTGGATTTTCCGCGTCCAGTGGGTCTGGCAGAAAAAATGTAACTATCGTGACACTAGATCGAGAATTTGGCTGAAGCGGTCAGAGGGCCATCGGGTTTGGCGATGTTTTTCTCAACAAGATCAATGAGGTGCGCAAGAGTGTTGCGCTCGGCGGCGGGAAGAAGGACGGGGTTGAGATCGGTGTAGATTTCCTTGGCCAAGCCCTGTGCGTTGGCGGGGCGCTTGGTGAGGGCCTGTAGAATCTGCGCCTCGCGCCCGCGCCTATGGGCGAGCAATTCAGCACAGCGGGCGGCGGGGGCGTTTACGGGGTTGCCATGGCCTGCATAGAAGATGCGCGGGTCCATTTCCTGCAGAGCGGCCACCGATGCCATAAAGGCCGTCATGTCGCCATCAGGGGGGGAGACCAGCGAGGTCGACCAATCCATCACCAGATCGCCCGAGAAAACTGCACCTTCCCAGATAAAGCTCAAATGGTTGGCCATATGCCCTGGAGTGGCGCGGGTTTCGATCTGCCATTCACTGCTTTCGATGCGGCTGCCCTCGCCTATCTGGGTATCGGGGATGAACTCCAGATCAACGCCTTCGCCGCCGCCCAATTGCCCCTCATCGGCCAGCGCCTGCATGAGGGGGGAGCGGCCCCAATCACTGGGTCCTGCCGCCAACACGGGTGCGCCTGTGCGCTGTGACAGCGGGGCTGCCAGTGGGGAGTGGTCGAGATGAGAATGGGTCACAAGGATATGGGTGATCCGCCCGTCCGCAGGAATGGCGTTCATGATTGCCTCCAAATGCGCGGGGATGGCGGGGCCGGGATCAATCACCGCGATCTCGCTTTGGCCGATCAGGTAGGTATTGGTGCCATGCAGTGTCATCGGCGAGGGGTTGGGGGCCAGCACCTGTTGTAGCCCTGCCTCAAGCATGCGGGTTGTCATCTGCTCTTCCCTCCTGCGGCCTGCACGGTTTAGATGGGCCATGGTATTTGCTTGGATCAAAAGAGGGTTGCCGCGGGGTCTGTATGGACGGGCCGCCCTTATTCTGATCGTGCCGATTGTTACCATCCAGCTTGTCGTCTCGGGCGCCTTCCTGCAACGCCATTTCGAAGATGTCACCGAACAGATGACCACGGGCCTTGCGGTGGAGCTGCGCTTTGTGGTGGCCGAGCTTGAAGCAGGCGGGATGACGGCGGGCCGTGTGGTGGCCGTGCCTTTGGGCATCACCTTGCGCGAGGGCACGGCGCAGCCCTTTGACGGGCCTGCCATCACCGATAGGCTGTTCTATGATTTCTCGGGGCGGATCGTGATCTCCACCCTGATGCGTTATCTCGACGGGATTGTTTGGATCGATCTCAAGACCAATGACCGTATCGTGGTGCTCAACCTTATGCTGGAGGATGGCGTTTCGGTTGATGTGGAGTTTTCGCGCCGCCGTGTCTCGGCCTCGAACCCGCATCAATTGCTGGTTTTGATGGTCTTCACAGGCATCCTGATGACGGGTGTCGCCTATCTTTTCCTGCGCAATCAATTGCGCCCGATCCGCCGTCTGGCCCGCGCGGCCGAGGATTTCGGCAAAGGGCGGGGCCGTGATTATCAACCCTCAGGCGCACTTGAGGTGCGCAGTGCGGGGCGGGCCTTTCTCGATATGCGCAGCCGGATCGAGCAGCAGATCGAGCAGCGCACGATGATGCTGTCGGGCGTCAGCCATGATTTGCGTACGCCCCTGACCCGTATGAAGCTGGGGCTGAGTTTCATGGAGGAGAGCGAGGAGGTCGACGGCCTGCGCCGCGATGTCGAGGAGATGGAGGAGCTTTTGACAGGCTTCCTTGATTTCGCGCGCTCTGATGCTTTGGACGACCCCGAAGAGGTGGATGTCGCGGCTCTGGTTGAACAGGTTGTGGCCGATAGCCAGCGCGGCGGGGGCAATGTTAGCCTTGTGGGGGCCGAGACGCGCCCCATGGTCGAGCTGCGCCCGCAGGCCTTGCGCCGCGCGCTGAGCAATCTTTTATCAAACGCGTTGCGCTATGGCGATCAGGCGCGCGTGTCTTTCACCGTGATGGAGCGCGCCATCCGCCTGACCGTTGAGGATAACGGGCCAGGCATCGCGCCTGAGGATCGCTCGGATGCGCTCAGGCCCTTCGTGCGGCTTGATGAGGCGCGCAACCAGAATAAGGGCTCGGGCGTGGGGCTGGGGCTGGCGATTGCCTCGGATATTGCGCGGCGTCATGGCGGCACATTGCGCCTGTCCGAGAGCGCTGATCTGGCGGGCTTGCGTGTGGATGTGGTCTTGCCGCGCTAAAGGGCGCTTGCCTGCGCGCGCAAGCGGGGCAGGGATGGCGAGTTTGAAAATGGTAGGCCCGGCAGGACTTGAACCCGCAACCAAAGCGTTATGAGCGCTCTGCTCTAACCAATTGAGCTACAGGCCCGCCATGCGCGTTTGACTATCACAAGGGCACGGCGGGTCAAGCGCAAGCCGATGCCATAAAACCGCGCTATGGGCGCAAGCCTGCCATGGACTATGGCGCATTGCGCTGATAGCAGAACGCGCAAAGACAAAAGCCTTGGGGACGTGATGCTATGACACACGGCAAGAACAGCCTGACCTATGCCAGCGCAGGTGTTGATATTGATGCGGGCAATGCCTTGATCGACAGGATCAAACCAGCCGCAGCGGCCACCAAACGCGCAGGCGTGATGTCGGGGCTTGGCGGCTTTGGCGGCTTGTTCGACCTTAAGGGCGCGGGCTATTCCGACCCTATTCTGGTCTCGGCCACTGATGGCGTTGGCACCAAGCTGCGCATCGCAATCGATACGGGCAATTACGACACGGTCGGTATTGATCTGGTCGCGATGTGCGTCAATGATCTGGTCTGCCAAGGTGCCGAGCCTTTGTTTTTCCTTGATTATTTCGCCACGGGCAAGCTCGATCTGGATGCGGCCACCACCATCATCAACGGCATCGCCAAGGGCTGTGAGGCCTCGGGCTGTGCCTTGATCGGCGGCGAGACGGCGGAAATGCCGGGCATGTATCATGACGGTGATTTCGACCTTGCAGGATTTGCCGTGGGCGCAATGGAGCGCGGCGCGGATTTGCCCGCAGGTGTCGCTGAGGGGGATGTTCTCTTGGGGCTTGCCTCCAACGGGGTGCATTCCAATGGCTATTCGCTGGTGCGCAAGATTGTCGAGCTGTCGGGCCTTGGCTGGGATGCGGCCTCTCCCTTTGGGGAGGGCACCCTTGGCGAGGCTTTGCTGGCCCCCACACGGCTTTACGTGACCCAAGTGCTCAGCGCCATTCGCGCAGGCGGTGTGCATGGGCTTGCCCATATCACAGGGGGCGGTTTGACCGAGAACCTGCCCCGCGTTTTGCCCGAAGGGCTTGGCGCACAGGTTGATCTGACCGCTTGGTCCTTGCCGCCCGTTTTCGCATGGCTGGCCGAGCAGGGCGGGATTTCCCAAGCCGAAATGCTCAAGACCTTTAATTCGGGCATTGGCATGGTTGTGGTTGTAGCCGCCGATCAGGCCGAGGCGATCACGGGCTTGCTGCAATCCGAGGGCGAGACTGTGTATCAGCTTGGCCATCTGATTGAGGGCGAGGGCGTCGCCTATACAGGTGCACTTGCGTGAGCAAACGGGTTGCGATCCTGATTTCGGGCGGCGGCTCCAATATGGTGGCCTTGGCGCGCTCGATGACGGGCGACCACCCTGCGCGTCCTTGTGTGGTTCTGGCCAATAGTGCGGATGCAGGCGGGCTGGCGCGCGCGGCCGAGATGGGCATCGCCACCGAGGCTGTGGATCACCGCCCCTTTAAAGGCGACCGCGCAGGGTTTGAGGCGCAATTGATCGAAACGCTTGAGCGTCATTCCCCCGATATCATCTGCCTTGCGGGCTTCATGCGCGTGCTGACCGAGCATTTTGTCAGCCATTACGAGGGCCGTATGCTCAATATCCACCCCTCGCTTTTGCCGAAATATCCGGGCCTTCACACCCATGCCCGCGCGCTTGAGGCGGGCGATTCTGAACATGGCTGCACCGTTCATGAGGTCACGCCCGTGCTGGATCAGGGCCCGCTTTTGGGGCAGGCGCGTGTCTCGGTGCAGGCAGGGGATACGCCTGAGACATTGGCCGCCCGTGTGCTGGCGCAGGAACATCTGCTCTATCCCGCCGTGCTGCGCCGTTTTGCAAGTGGCGCGCGCGCCCCTGTCTACCTGAACGCAACAGATTAGGGCAGGGCTTGGCTGGGGCTTTCCTTTCGGCCCCCACTCGCCTATCACCGCTGCTCAAACTGTTCCAAAATGCTGTGGCTTGCGATTGACCCAGATTATCACCACGACCGAGGCGCTCGCCGCCTTTTGTGCCCGCGCCGCGACCGTGCCCTATGTCACTGTCGATACCGAGTTTCTGCGCGAACGCACTTATTTCGCGCAGCTTTGCCTCGTGCAATTGGCCCTTCCTGGAAAAGATGACACAGACGCCGTTCTGGTTGATCCCTTGGCCGAGGGCATGTCGCTTGCGCCGCTTTATGATCTGTTCCGCAATGAGGCGGTGGTCAAAGTCTTTCATGCCGCGCGCCAAGATCTCGAGATTTTCTATGTCGAGGGCGATGTCGTGCCCAAGCCGCTTTTTGACACCCAAGTGGCTGCGATGGTCTGCGGCTTCGGCGATCAGGTGGGCTATGAGACTTTGGTGCGTAAAATCGCCAAATCCAGCCTCGATAAATCCTCGCGCTTTACCGATTGGTCGCGCAGGCCGCTCTCGGATGCGCAAAAAACCTATGCTGTGGGTGATGTGACCCATCTGCGCCAGATTTACGAATTCCTTGCCAAGCAATTGGAAAAAACCAATCGCACCGCTTGGGTTGAAGAAGAATTGGGTCAATTGACCGATCCCTCGAATTACGTGGTCGAGCCTGCGCAGGCATGGCGGCGGTTGAAGGTGCGCTCCACCGCAGGGAAATTCCTTGCCGTGCTCAAGGAGCTGGCAGCTTTCCGTGAATCTTATGCGCAGGAGCGCAATGTGCCGCGCAACCGTGTGCTCAAGGATGACGCCTTGATGGAGGTGGCCTCGACCAAGCCGAAATCTGTGGGGGATTTGGGCAAGTCGCGTCTTTTGCAGCGCGAAGCGCGCAAAGGCGAATTGGCTGATGGTTTGCTGGCTGCGGTCAAGCGCGGGCTGGAGATGCCCGTCTCGCAATATCCAAGCCTGCCCGAAGGGCCCGACCGGTCGGCTCTGAACCCCGCATTGGCGGATTTGCTGCGGGTTTTGCTCAAAGCCAAGACAGAAGAGTATGGCGTGGCGCAAAAGCTGATCGCTTCGGCCTCGGATCTTGATGATATCGCCTCAGGCCATCTGGACGGGCTGTGGTCCCGCGGTTGGCGTGGCGAGGTCTTTGGCAAGGATGCCTTGCGTCTGGTCGATGGCAAGGTCGGCTTGGCCGTCAAAGGCGCCAGCGTTCAACTGGTTGATATCTAAGTAAAACGCGTGCGGCTTTAGCGGCGGATGGAGCGGCGGTTGTTCTGGCCCTGCACCACGATTGTGCGGATGCCATCCAGATCCTGTGTGCTCATGTAACGCCCTGCAAGAACCTCACGGCTGCGCTGCGTGCCCGCTGGCGTTGGGGTGAGCGGCGGGAAGATGCGAAATTCCATCGTCAAAGTGCCGCCCTCGCGGCTCGTTTCGACCAGATCGGCCTCCCAATAGCCTTGGGTGGGTGGCAATCCGATGGCGTTGATGATCGCGCCGCCGGGCAGGGCATCGGCTTGCAGGCTTAGCACTTCGCCTGCCAGTTGACGGTTATCGAGAACCTCGACCACCTCTTCAACGCTCACCCGTTCTTCGCGATCGCCTCCGAACCAGTTGAAAGGGTTCAATCGTGTGGCACAGCCCGCAAGGCTGATGGCAACAACACTTAGAATAACGATACGTGCGATCATTTCGGATAGCCCCTCCACAGGTCAGTGACCATTGCCTAGCGCATCCCGATGATGTTGAAAAGCGCCACTGGACCTTCGCGGCCCCGCGGCCTAGGTCTAAGCGCAGAAATTGCAGCAGGAAAGATGGCAGGCCATGGCCACCGAAGCCTTTGAAGACATCGCCGAGACCTTTGACTTCCTTGATGATTGGGAAGATCGCTACCGCCATGTGATTGAATTGGGCAAAGCCATGCCCCCTCTGGAGGAGGCCTTTCGCGTGCCTGCCACCAAGGTGGACGGATGTGCAAGCCAAGTCTGGATTTTGCCCGAGATTGACGGGCAGGGGCCGCAGGCGCAATTCCGCTTTCGCGGCGAAAGCGATGCGATGATCGTGCGCGGGCTGATCGCCGTGTTGTACGCGCTTTATTCCGATCAATCGGTCTCGGATGTGCTGAAGGTGGATGCGGGGGCGGAACTGGCGCGTCTGGGGTTGGACGAGCATCTTTCGGCGCAACGCTCAAACGGGGTGCGCGCAATGGTCGAGCGTATCCGCAAGTTGGCGGCTGAGGCCTCCGCGGCTTAAAGCCCGCGCAGGGCCGTTTCCAGATCGCCATAGCCCGTAAATCGGCGCTCAAAGTCTAAGTTTAAAAATGCCGCACAAGCCTTTGCTTTTTCTGTTAATTCAGGGTCGTCTACCTGTGCCTGATAGACAAGTTTCTCGTAATTTCCGAAATACATATCGCGCAGTTCGGGATGGCGGTCGAGGCCAAGGGGTTTGGTCACGAAAGCATCGAATTGCCGCACGAGGAAATCGGTGAGGTAAAAGGCCGTGACCTCGCCCAATTCGGCAAAGGCGGTATTGCCTTCAAAGAAGCTGTAGCAATGTGGGCCTTCCAGCATCTGCACGCCAAGCTCGGCGCATTTGGCCTGCAACAGCCCGCCCGTTCCGCAATCGGCATAGAGCACAAAAACCTGATCATAGGCGGCGCGATGCGCCTGCACAGCATCGGCCACGGCCTGTGGGATCTTGTCGGGTGTGTTGTGGAGTATGGCGGGCAGGCACTGCAGATCAAGATGCGACCAGCCGTTGGCCTGCGTCAGGGCCAGCACCTCGCGCGCCAAGGCTCCGCAGGCCAGCAGCAGGATGCGGCCGGTTCCCTTTGCCTCAAGCCCGCTTTGGGTAAGGGTTTTATCTTCTGGATATTCTGTCATTTTCGCAGCGCCAGACGCAGCAGAAGTGCTGGCAGTACCAGCGCGCTCAATATGCCGATCTCGCTGGCAAAGCCCAATTGCGGCCCGAACCAGAGCGCAACCGTCACGCTGGTGCCCGCGACCAGAAGGACAGCGGCAATCAGGAATATGAATTGGCGTGGTGGCATCTGTTTCTCCCGTTTCTGCCCTTGATGTGGGGGCGGGAGCGAGGGATTGCGAGACTGGCCCGCCTGAATTCGCGGGCCAGTGTCAAAAGGTTCAGGCTTGGGCTGCCATCTGGTTGTGTTTGCGCGCCATGAACTCCTTGGCGGTTTCCACAGCGACAGCGGCGTCACGGCAATAGGAGTCAGCGCCGATCGCGCGGCCGAATTCCTCGTTCAGGGGCGCGCCGCCGACCAGCACGATGTAATCGTCGCGAATGCCCTTCTCGACCATCGTGTCGATCACGACCTTCATATAGGGCATGGTCGTTGTCAGCAGGGCCGACATCCCGAGGATATCCGCGCCTTCTTTGTCCAAAGCCTCAAGATAGCTTTCGACAGGGTTGTTGATGCCCAGATCGACAATCTCGAAGCCCGCGCCCTCCATCATCATGGAGACGAGGTTCTTGCCGATATCGTGGATATCGCCCTTGACGGTGCCGATCACCATTTTGCCCACGCGCGGGGCGCCCGTTTCCACCAGAAGCGGCTTCAGGATGGCCATGCCGCCCTTCATCGCATTGGCGGCCATCAGCACTTCGGGCACAAAGAGGATACCATCGCGGAAATCATTGCCCACAATGGTCATGCCGCCAACCAGCGCCTTAGTCAGGATGTCATAGGGCGTCCAGCTGCGTTCCAGCAGGATATTGACCGATTCCTCGATCTCTTCCTTCAGACCATCATAGAGGTCGTCGAACATCTGTTGGACAAGTTCATCATCGGGCAAGTCCGACAGGATGATATCGTCATTGTCATCTGACATGGTCTGCGTCTCCTAAAGGCCCGAGGCCTGCGCTCTCTATTGGACCGATTACCTAACCTTATGCGCCACAAGGGGGCGTTAATTTGCGACATAGCCTCGGTCTGTGGCGACCTGATGGCGAATTTTGCAGCCGTTTTCGCGGCTTAATCCCTACGACGGCGATTGGCGCGGGCGCGTGTGGGGCCTGCACCATCCGTGCCGTCGGAGCCCGAGGAGAAGCCACCAAGCACGTCGGCGATTTCCTCAAGGCTTGGCGCATCGCCGCGCGGGGTCTCTTCCAACGCTTTGCGCATCGCACTGAGATGGTGGGTTTGCGTGCCGCAGCACCCGCCAATGATCGTGGCACCTGCATCGCGGGCCATAACAGCATAGCGCGCCATCAATTCGGGCGTGCCGTCATAGTGGATATGGCCATCAACATATTTCGGGATGCCCGCATTGCCCTTGGCGATGATCGGGCGGGGATTACCCGAGGCGCGGAAGCCCAAGACCGTGCGCATCAGGTCCGAGGCCCCGACACCGCAATTCGCGCCATAGGCCATTGGCTTGTTTTCGAGCTTTTCGACCATTTCCGACATCGCCTGGGAGGTCATGCCCATCATCGTGCGGCCTGCTGTGTCAAAGCTCATTGTGCCGACCCATGGCATATCGGCCAGTTTTGCGGCCTCGGCGGCGGCCATATATTCTTCAGGGGCCGAGATCGTCTCGACCCAGAGCACATCCGCGCCGCCCTGTTTGAGGCCCTCGGCCTGTTCATGGAACATCTCGACGGCGGCGGCATGGGTGAGGGGGCCCATAGGCTCCATGATCTCGCCAGTCGGCCCGACCGAGCCTGCAACGATCACTTTGCGACCTGCCTTATCGGCGACCTCGCGGCCGATCTCGGCGGCTTTGCGGTTCAACTCGATGCAACGATCCTGCGCGTCATGCAGCTTCAAGCGCGCGCGCGTGCCGCCAAAGGAATTGGTCAGGAAGATATCGGAGCCTGCATCCACAGCACCTTGGTACAGGGCCGCGATCCGGTCGGGATGTTCGTCATTCCAAATCTCGGGCGAGTCGCCCGATTGCAGCCCCATATTGAACAGGGTCGTTCCCGTCGCGCCATCGGCCATCAGCCAGTCGCGGGTTTTGAGAAGCTCGGAGAGTGCATTTGTCATGAGATATCTTTCTGTGCTTGCAAGCGCCGCCCGTTTGGCCCGTTCCTCATCATGAGGCAACCCGCAAACTTCACATGATGATTATGAATTTTCCTGCAGCCCAGATGGCCGCGCGCCCCGCAAGGGATTTGCGGGGCGCGCGCTGCCATGTGGGGCAGGCTGCCGTTCAGTCCTCGCTGAGCAATTGTGCTTTGGCCAGCGCCATCAGCTCTGCGTATTTGGCGCGCAGTTTTTCCTCGGGCACTCTGTCGCCCAGATCGGCCAGCAATTTGCGCATCACATCTTCATGGCCCGCTTCCTCGAAATCTGCGCGGATCACCTCTTTGGCATAGGCCTCGGCCTCGTCGCCCGATTTGCCCAGAATTTCGGCCACCCAAAGCCCGATCAATTTATTGCCTCGGGCCTCGGCCTTGAATTTCATGTCCTCATCATGGGCGTATTTCGCCTCGAATGCGTTTTCACGATCGTCAAAGGTGCTCATGGTCTGCCTTTCTGTTTTGGCCAGATATGCCCTGTTAGATAGGTACGGGCAGGGGGGCTTCGCAAGCGGCATGCGGCATCCATCTTGCGAGGCGCAGCAGTTTGGCCTATAGCGCCGAGCAAGGATGGGGCGCTTTTCTTGCCGTCCCCACAGCAAGTTTCACTGGAGACATCATGGCACGGCGTACCAAGGTCTATGAAGGCAAGGCCAAAATCCTCTATGAGGGTCCCGAACCCGGTACTCTGGTTCAATATTTCAAGGATGATGCCACCGCGTTCAATGCCGAGAAAAAGGCAACGATCGATGGCAAAGGTGCGCTGAACAACCGTTTGTCCGAGTTTTTTATGACAGGTTTGGGCGGGATCGGTGTGCCGACCCATTTCATCAAACGCCTCAATATGCGCGAGCAATTGATCCGCGCGGTCGAGATCATTCCTCTGGAGGTTGTCGTGCGCAATGTTGCGGCGGGCTCGATCTCGAAGCGATTGGGCATTGAGGAGGGCACCGCCCTGCCGCGTCCGATTGTCGAATTTTACTATAAAGACGATGCGCTTGGCGATCCGATTGTCTCGGAAGAGCATATCATCGCTTTCGGGTGGGCCTTGCAGCAGGATATTGACGATATGGTCAGCCTTGCCCTGCGGGTGAATGATTTCATGTCGGGTTTGATGCTGGGTGTCGGGATCAAACTGGTCGATTTCAAGATCGAGATCGGGCGTGTCTTTGATGGGGATTTCATGCGGCTGATCGTGGCCGATGAGATCAGCCCCGATAGCTGCCGCCTGTGGGATATCGAGACGGGCCAGAAGCTCGACAAGGATGTGTTCCGCCGTGATCTGGGCGATCTGGCGGATGCCTATACGGAAGTGGCGCGGCGCCTTGGTGTGATGCCTGCGCAGGGCTCGGGCGTGACCAAGCCCACATTGATCAACTAAGAAGAGCGTGCGGGGAAAGGGATTTCCCGTACGGATTTTCGTATTTTTGGAAAGATGAAGGGTGGGGCGATGCGCGCAACCGTGACTGTGATGCTGAAACAAGGTGTATTGGACCCGCAGGGCGAGGCGGTGCGTCACGCGCTTGGGAGCCTCGGGTTTGAGGGTGTGAATGGCGTGCGCCAAGGCAAGGTGATCGAGTTGGATCTGGCCGAGGGCACCACTGAGGCGCAGATCGGTGAGATGTGTGAAAAGCTGCTCGCCAATACCGTGATCGAGAGCTACGAGATCGCGCTGTCGTAAGCTGCGCGCATGATTGCTTGACGGCTGGCCCAGTTTGGCGTCCCCTTCGGGGATGTGACGGCTTGGGAGGGGCAGCGGATGCGGGCGGCGGTTTTACGTGAATATAATCAGGATTTGTCTATCGAGGATGTGGCTGATCCTGACTGCCCCGAGGATGGGGTTGTTCTGAAAGTGATGGCTTGCGGGGTGTGCCGCTCGGATTGGCATGGCTGGACGGGTGAGCATCCACGCGTTTTGCTGGGGCAGATCGGCGGCCATGAATATTGCGGCGAGGTGGTCGAAGCGGGGCCGCGCGCGACCTATAAGACGGGCGATCTGGTTGTTGCCCCCTTTATTCTGGCCTGCGGGCGATGCCCATCCTGCCAAGCGGGCAATCAAAATACCTGCCCTGACCAGCGGCTCCCCGGTTTTGTGGAACCTGGTGCCTTTGCGGAATATGTCGCCGTGCCCTTCGATCATAATCTGGCGCGCCTGCCCGAGAGCCTTTCGCCCACGGTGGCGGCGGGGCTGGGGTGCCGTGTGACCACCAGTTGGCATGCGCTGACAGGGCGTGCGGCGGTGCAGGCGGGGGAATGGGTGGCTGTGCATGGCACGGGCGGCATCGGTTTGTCGGCGGCGCTTTTGGCCAAGGCGCTTGGGGCCTATGTGGTGGTGGTCGATATCGTGCAAGAAAAGATCGATCATGCGATATCCTTGGGGATTGATGCAGGGGTCAATGCAGCCGATGGCGGCGCGGCCGAGCATATCCGCGAAATCACGCGCGGCGGCGCGCATGTCAGCATCGAGGCTTTGGGGATCCCTCAAACCGTGAATGCATCAATCGAGTGTCTGCGGCCTTTGGGGCGGCATGTGCAGGTGGGCATGCCGATCGGGCATACCGCGCGCATGGAGATCAATATGAATGCCGTTTATATGGGCAATCTTTCACTTTTTGGCACGCGTGGCATGCCAAGTTGGCGCTATCCCAGTCTTCTTGGCTTGATCGAGAGCGGCGCTGTCGATATGTCGCCGCTTATCGCGCGCGAGATTGCGTTGTCGCAGACCGGAGCAGAGCTTGCCGCTTTCAACGGGCCGACACCGCCGGGCGTGGCCGTGATAACCGATTTCCTGACCTAGCCGGAGTGCTGTCCGATGAAAGCTGCCATCCTCGTTTTTCCAGGGTCCAATTGTGACCGCGATCTTAAAGTTGCTTTCGAGCGCGCGGGGTTTGAGACCAGCATGGTCTGGCACAAGGAGGCGAGCCTGCCTGACGGGGTTGATCTTGTGGGCGTGCCGGGCGGGTTTTCCTATGGTGATTACCTGCGCTGCGGCGCGATTGCGGCGCAATCACCGATTGCGGGCGCATTAAAAGCCCATGCCGAGCGGGGCGGGTTCGTTTTCGGGGTCTGCAACGGGTTTCAGATTTTGACCGAGACACGGCTTTTGCCCGGTGCCTTGCTGCAAAACGCCTCGACCAAATATATTTGCAAGGTCGCCCCCCTGCGGGTCGAGACCACCGATAGCGCCTTTACCAATGGCTATGAGCTGGGACAGATGATTGATGTGCCGATTGCCCATCACGAGGGCAATTACCAAGCCGATACCGAGACCTTGGCGCGTCTGAATGGCGAAGATCGGGTGGCCTTCCGCTATGCCCAGAACCCCAATGGGGCGGTTGAGGATATCGCGGGTATTCTGTCCGAGAACCGCCGCGTCTTGGGGATGATGCCCCATCCCGAGCGGCGCGCGGAGGAGGCCCATGGTGGCAGCGACGGGGCGGCCTTGTTTGCATCTCTGGCGGGCGCGCTGATTGAGGCGTGATTGCGCGGAGCATGCGCAACCATCCTTGAGCCTGACGGCTTGCTCGCTTAGCCTTGCTCCATGAGTTTGGAACCCGCACCCTCTGATACGCTTGGGGCCTTCCCACTATTGGGGCGGTCGGCTTGGGTGTTTCGTGGGTTGATGCTTTTATTCGTGGTGGTGGCAATTGTCGTCATCTGGGTGTCGAACACGTTTTTCACACAAAGATTTACCGAGAGCACGCGCAACCGCGCCGAGATCAGGTTGGCGCTTTATTCGGGTACGATCATGTCGGAGTTGCAGCGCAACTCGGTCGTGCCATTGCTGTTGTCGCGCGATCCTGTCCTGATCTCGGCGCTGACCAATGACGATTTCACCTCGACCTCGCAGCGTTTGATTTCCTATCTCGACGAGATCGGCGCGGCCTCGCTGCTGTTGCTGTCCCGCGAGGGGCGGGTGGTGGCGGCCACTGACAGGCAGCGCCTTGGTGAATTGCGCAATTCCAACCCGTTTTTCGTGGAGGCCGTGCGTTCCAATGAAACGGTTTTCACCTCGAATGAGCCTGAAACAGGGCGGTTTGATTTCACATTCTCGCGGCGCATCACCCAAGATAACCGCCTGATCGGGGTGATCTTGGTCGAGATTGATCTGGCCCGTGTGGTCGAGCGCTGGCGCGGCACCTCTGAGGCCGTTTTCATCGCTAATTCCGAGGGGCGGATCGTGATGTCGACCGAGCCGCGCTGGCGCGGGCTGACCGAGGATGAGGCCTTGGCCCGTCAATCGCCACCCACGGCCATCCAGCGCGCCTTGGATAATGCAGGCGATTGGGCCTTTGGCGATCCCGGCCCCTATTTCTTTGGCGATGACACTTTGCGCCTGACCGCGCGCATTCCGTTTCGGGGCTGGCAGATCATTTCCTATACCGCCTATGCCTCGGTTCGGGAGCGAGTGAATGGCATTCTGGCGCTCGAGATCATGGGATTCGCGCTGCTTTTGGCGGGGGCGTTCTATGTTTTGAGCCGCAGGGCGCGGTCGCAATCATTTGTCTTGCTGCGGGAATCGGCAGAGCTTCGCCGTTTGAACGCACGCCTACAGCGGGAAATTGCCGAGCGCCAGAAGGTCGAAAGGACCCTTGAAGAGGCCGAGCAAAGCCTTGCGCAAAGCCAGAAATTGGCCGCTTTGGGCGAGATGTCGGCGGCGGTCAGCCATGAGTTGAACCAGCCCCTTGCGGCGATGAAAACCTATCTCGCGGGGGCGCGGCTTTTGCTCCAGCGCCGCCGCTCCGAGGAGGCGCTTTCCTCCTTCCAGCGGATCGATGATCTGATCGAGCGGATGGGGGCCATCACGCGGCAGCTGAAATCCTATGCCAGAAAGGGCGGAGAGGCCTTTGAGCCGGTCGATTTGCGCGATGCTTTGAGCGGGGCTTTGACCATGATGGAGCCGCAATTGCGCCAGCAGAAAGTGGAGATCACCCAAACCATCCCGCGCCGCGCTGTGATGGTGATGGCCGATAGGCTGCGTCTGGAGCAGGTGATCATTAATCTTTTGCGCAATGGTCTGGATGCGGTCAAGGGCGAGGCCGATGGCCGTCTGGACCTGATTTTGGCCCAAGCAGACGAGGCGGTGCTGACAGTGCGCGACAACGGAAATGGTATTGACGATCTCGATGCTTTGTTCGAGCCATTTTATACAACCAAGAAACCCGGTGAGGGGGTTGGCCTCGGGCTGGCAATCTCTTCGGGGATCGTTTCGAATTTCAATGGGCGGCTAACGGCGCGCAATGGCGAGACGAAAGGTGCTGTATTTGAGATGCGTTTGCCTGTCTTGCAAAATGGCGAGGCTGCGGCGGAGTAGCAAAAAGGAATTTGGCCATGAAGATCGCAATTATCGACGATGAACAGGATATGCGCCAATCGATCAGCCAGTGGCTGTCTTTGTCAGGGTTCGAGACCGAGACTTATGGCAGCGCCGAAGATGCGCTCAAAGGGATCGGGTCGGATTTTCCGGGCGTTGTGGTCTCGGATATCAAGATGCCCGGCATGGATGGGATGGCCTTTCTCAAGCGTTTGATGGGGATGGATTCGGGCCTTCCCGTGATCATGATCACAGGCCATGGCGATGTGCCCATGGCTGTGGAGGCGATGCGGCTTGGGGCATATGATTTTCTGGAAAAGCCCTTCAACCCCGATCGCATGACCGAGCTTGCCAAACGCGCAAGCCAGACGCGGCGGCTGACGCTGGATAACCGTGCATTGCGGCGTGAATTGTCGGATGGCACCGTTTTGATGCGCAAGCTGATCGGCTCGAGCCCCGTGATGGAACGGCTGCGCGAGGATATCCTCGATCTGGGGCAGGCGGATGGGCATGTTTTGATCACGGGCGAGACGGGGACGGGCAAGACGCTTGTGGCCCATGCGCTGCATGCCGTGGGCCCAAGGGCGGGCAAGAGCTTTGTCACCCAATCCTGCGCGGCCCTTGATGAGGCCGCGCTGGCTGAGATGTTATTTGGCCCTGTGGGCGAGGGGCAGGATTTGCCGCTGGTGGAGCAGGCGCGCAATGGCACATTGGTGCTGGAGGATATCGAAGCCCTGCCACAGACCTTGCAGGCGCGATTGCTGACGCTGATCAATGATCAAGGCGCGAGCTCGGAGACGCGGATCGTGGCGATTTGCAATGCGGCCGAGCCTGAGGGCTGTGAGGCGGCACTCAGGCCTGATCTGTTCTACCGATTGGCCGCGATGCGGATTGATCTGCCCCCTCTGCGTCAGCGTGGCGAGGATATTCTGACTCTCTTTACCCGCTTTGGGGAGCAATTCGGCGAGGAATACGGCACCGAGGCCCCGCCCGTCAGCGCACAAGAGGCCGCGCAGCTTTTGCAGGCGCCATGGCCCGGAAATGTGCGGCAATTGATCAATATTGCCGAGCGCGCGATTTTGCAGCAGCGGCGTGGCTCGGGCTCGATTGCGTCCTTGTTGATGAGCGATAATGCCGAGATCAGCCCGCAAGCCATTGGCGAGGGCAAGCCGCTCAAGGAATATGTGGAAGCCTTTGAGCGGATGTTGATCGACAATACGATGCGGCGGCATCGCGGGGCGATCTCGAATGTGATGGAAGAGTTGAGCCTGCCGCGCCGTACGCTGAATGAGAAAATGGCGAAATACGGGTTGAGCCGATCGGATTACCTCTGATTTACGAAAGCCAAGCCCTGCTTGAGCCGCACTCGTGGTGGAGAGCGGGTTTTCGTATTTATGGAAAGATGAAGCGAATTTGCGGCGCTTTATAAGCGCTGTTTCGGGGGCTTGGAGAAATACACCATTGTATTCCACCGCAAGCTGCCCTTAATGTAGAGTCATCCGCGCAGACATGTCTGCCTCCGGATTGAAAGTTTCTCTGCACCCTGCCAGCCGCGAACGAAAATCCGCGCTGGAGGGAGGTCAGGTCACCGGGTTGGACGACCCTTGCTAAACGGTCGACGATCCAAGAAATCGCCCCCTAGAGGGCATAACGGATGGCGCGCTTTACTGACGCCGTCGGAGACAAACCGCGATGAAACGCGTGTGGACAGAAACGGATTTGACCGGCAGGGCCCTTGGCCCACGGCCTATTTCGCGTGCGCGTATTCTCGCCATTTCAGGACAATATGACAGATGCACTGCCTCTGATGGAGCGCAGTCTTCCTTGTCATGCGTAAGGACAACATGGCCAAGAAAATGCTTATCGATGCCACCCACGCGGAAGAAACCCGCGTTGTCGTGGCAGATGGAAACAAGGTTGAGGAGTTTGACTTCGAGTCGCTAAACAAGCGGCAACTCGCAGGCAATATTTATCTGGCAAAGATCACGCGGGTGGAGCCTTCGCTCCAGGCGGCCTTTGTAGATTACGGCGGAAACCGCCACGGCTTCCTCGCCTTCTCGGAAATTCACCCCGATTATTACCAGATCCCTGTCGCGGATCGCGAGGCCCTTTTGGCCGAAGAACGCGAGCTGGCCGAGGCCGCCGCCGCCGAGGAAGATGAACCCAAACAAAACCGCCGCCGCCGTCCGCGGCGTCGCAAGGCCTCTGAGACAAAGGCCGAAAAGACCAATGAGGATGCGGTCACAACCGCCGAGGTCAGCGCACCTTCGGGTATGGATGTGGTTGATCTTGGAGAGGGCGAGGAGGCAGCACCTGCTGAGGCCGATGCCGATGCCACGCCTGCGGTGGAAGAGGCCGTCGTCGAGAGTGCTGAAGAGCCTGCCGCGGAAGACGCGGAGGCAACTGATGCCCCTGAGGCGCAAGCCGATCAGGACGCTGATGCAGGGTCTGATGCGGCGGAAGACGGTGCTGAGGGTGAAGTTGAAGCAGAGGCCGAGGCCGAAGATGAGGCCGAGACCGTCGCTGATGATGACGACCAAGATGATATCCGCCCTGTGCGCAAGCCGCGCGCGCGGCGTTACAAGATTCAGGAAGTCGTCAAGGTGCGCCAAGTCATGCTGGTGCAGGTGGTCAAAGAGGAGCGCGGCAATAAAGGCGCGGCCCTCACCACCTACCTAAGCCTTGCGGGGCGCTACTGCGTCTTGATGCCCAATACCGCGCGTGGCGGTGGCATCAGCCGCAAGATCACCAATGCCTCAGACCGCAAGAAGCTTAAGGAAATCGCCACTTCGCTGGATGTGCCGCAGGGCGCAGGCCTGATCATCCGCACCGCAGGCAGCGAGCGGACCAAGGCCGAGATCAAGCGCGATTACGAATATTTGCAACGCCAATGGGAGCAAGTGCGTGAACTGACGCTGAAATCCGTGGCTCCCGCGCCGATTTATGAAGAAGGCAATCTGATCCACCGCTCGATCCGCGACCTTTACGATCGCGATATCGACGAGGTGCTGGTCGAGGGTGAGGCGGGCTACCGTCAGGCCAAAGAATTCATGAAAATGATCATGCCCTCGCATGCGAAAAACGTGAAACATTACGCCGAGCCAATGCCGCTTTTCGCGCGGCATCAGGTTGAGGGTTATCTGGCCAATATGTTCAACCCGACAGTGCAGTTGCGCTCGGGCGGATATATCGTGATCGATACCACCGAGGCGCTGGTTGCTGTCGATGTGAACTCGGGCCGCGCCACCAAGGAAGGCTCGATCGAGGAGACCGCGACCAAGACCAATCTGGAGGCGGCCGAAGAAGTGGCCCGCCAGATGCGCTTGCGCGACCTTGCGGGTTTGATCGTAATCGACTTCATCGATATGGATGATCGCCGCAATAATCTGGCGGTTGAGAAGCGGCTGAAAGACAAGCTCAAGACCGATCGCGCGCGTATTCAGGTCGGGCGGATTTCCAGCTTTGGCTTGATGGAGATGAGCCGCCAGCGTCTGCGCCCCGGCATGTTGGAGGCCACAACGCAGCCTTGCCATCATTGCCATGGAACGGGTCTGGTGCGCTCGGATGACAGCCTTGCTTTGTCGATCCTGCGTCAGTTGGAAGAAGAGGGCACGCGCCGCCGCACCCGTGAGGTTTTGCTGACCGCGCCTGTGGGCATCGTCAATTTCATCATGAACCAGAAGCGCGAATATCTTATCGATATCGAGGCGCGCTATGGCATGTCGGTGCGTGTCGAAGCGGACCCTGCTTTGATCGTGCCTGATTACAAGATCGAGAAATTCAAAACCGCCACGCGGCGGGTGCCTGAGGCTGCGCCGATCATTTCGATGGATGCAGGGTTGATGGAATCCATCGAAGCCGATGCCAGCGCGGATGAGGCCGATGAGGATGCGGCAGATGCCACATCGACACGGCCCGAGGCGGGCGAGACCGATGAGAACGGCACCAAGAAGCGGCGTCGTCGTCGCCGTGGTGGCCGTGGCCGCAGACGTGGTCGTGACGGGGAAGATCGGGCCGCAGATGGCGCTGAAAACGGCGCGGCTGAGGCAGGTGAAGCGCCTGTGGCTGCCGAGGCTGATGCGACCGCTGAAGTGAGCGCAGAGCCCGCTGAGGCTGAGAAGCCAAAGCGCAGGAGGCGTCGCACTAAGAAAGAGATCGAAGCCGATAAGGCCGCTGCAGAAGCGGGCGAGGCGGTAGTGACCGCTCCTGAGGGGGCGGCCGTGCCTGCCGCCGCCGAGGAAGAGGCCCCAAAGCCCAAACGCACGCGCCGCAAGAAGGCCGAGCCGAAGGATGAGGCCGAGGCCACCCAAGACGAACCAGCGGCCGAGAAGCCAAAGCCCGCGCGTAGATCGCGCGCCAAAAAGGCCGCTGAGCCTGTGGCAGAAGCCGCCGTGGTGGCAGATGTCGCCGTGGCCGCAGCCCCTGTCGAGGCCGCCCCTGAACCCGCAGCCGCGCCTGAGCCTGCTGCCGTGGAAGCAACCGCACCTGCGGTTGAGGAAGCGCCGAAGCCAAAGAAAAAGGGCTGGTGGTCAATCGGCTGATCAGACCTGCCAAGCTTGAAATAAAAAAGGGCACCGAAAGGTGCCCTTTTTCTTTGCCGTGCCGTGGCAGATTTCAGTTTGCGGCGGCGCGCAGTTCTTCGGCCAGTGCGGCCATCGTGTCGAAGGGAACCGCGCCGCGCAGCATCTGGTCATTCATGATGAAAGACGGTGTGCCGCTGATATTGAGGCGTTGTGCCAGCGCGTAATTGGTTTCGATCACCTCCGTGATCTCGGAGGAGCCGATATTGTTCATGATCGCATTGCCATCGAGGCCAAGCTCGGTGGCCAAGGCCATCAGGCTGGCCTCGCTGACATCGGCGCGCATCACCATCATCGCATCATGCAGATCGCGATAGGCTTCATCGCCTGCAATCATCTTGGCCGAGAGGGCAAAGCGTGTGGCCAGAACCGAGGCCTCGCCCAGAATGGGCAATTCCTTGATGATAAAGCGGATATTGCCATCCTCTTCGATCAGCCGTTCCACATCGGGGAAAACGCGGCGGCAATAGCCGCAGCGGTAATCGAGGAATTCGACCAGCGTGATATCGCCCTCGGGGTTGCCGCCGACATAATCGAAGGGCGAGGCGAAGATTGCATCGGCATTGGTGGCGACCAGCATCTGGTCCTGCATCACCTCGGCCACGGCTTGGCGTTGTTCAAGAACATCAAGCGCTTCCATCAGAACTTCGGGGTTTTCCAACAGATAGGCGCGTACCTCCGCACGGAAGGCCTCGCGCTCGGAAAGGGTCAGCTCCTCGAGATCGGTGGCATTGGCGCCCCCCGCACTCAGGAGGATGGTGGCAAATGCCAAGGGCTTCAGAAGCTTCATAAATTATCTCCGGTCTTGAGCGACTTGCGCCACACGTAGCACATCTTGCGCGCGAAGCCATCCGGTTGAACCAGTCGGCAAAAGGCCACTGGCGCGGGTGGCATGAATTTCGGCGGTGTCCATCTGACCCATGATGGCATAGCGCTCGGCGGTCACGGTTGAGGCCATGCCGTTTTGGCCCGCCCGCGCATAGGCCAAGGCCAGATCGCGCAGCATGCGGGGGTCATTGCCATCGCGGGCATAGGCGCGCTCCAGCACGGCGAGCGCTTCGCGATTGCCGCTGGATGTATCGGCGGCCAGCAAGGCGCGGCCATAACCTGCAAGGATCAGCGGCTCACGCGGGGCCAGATCAACCGCGCGGCCATAGGCGCGCACGGCATCCGTGAACCTGCGCCCCTCAAACAGGATTTGGCCCTGTAGTTCCTGATAGAAAGGATCATTGGGGCGCTGCGTCAAAAGGCGGTTCATCTCCTGTAGGGCGCTGCTGGTATCGGATTGGCGGTGATAGGCGATGGCGCGGCGCAGGGTTGAAATCTCGTCGGTTGCATTGCGGTCCACGCGGCGCAAGGTCCAGCTTGGCGCGCGCAAAAATGCAGAGAGCTTGCCCGTTGTGCGGGCAAACCAGTAGCGCGCGGCCTCATCCGATTGACCGCCAGTGTCTTGGGCAAAGGCCTCAACCGCGCGTTGGCGGTCGCGGGTAAGCGGGTGGGTGCGTACATAAGGGTCCTGACGCCCCGCCGAGAGCGCCTCTTGCCCGCGAAACAGGTCCAGCACGCGGCTCATGGCGGAGGGATCAATGCCCGCGCTGGTGAGGTAGCGCAAAGCGGCTTGATCGGCGCTGCTTTCCTCGGACCTTGTATGTGCGAAAAACACCCGCTGCGCCGAGGACATGCTGCCTGCCATCACGCCTGCACCCGCTTGGCCATTGCCTGTGGCCCCTGCCGTGACCAGCCCCAAAATCAGGCCAAGCCGCGCGGCCGATCCCGCGGTGCGGGCGGCGGCAGGGCGGCGGGTCAGGTGGCCATTGGCGATATGGGCGGCCTCATGGGCCAGCACGGCTTGCAACTCCGCGGGGTCCTGCATGCGCATCAGCAGCCCCGAGGTGATGAAGATATTGCGCGCATCGGCCACGAAAGCGTTTAGCGCGCTGTCATTGAGCACAATAATATTGATCGAGAGCGGCAGACCCGCCGCGCGCAGCACAGGCGTGGCCAATTCGCGCAACCCCTGTTCGATCTCTGCATCACGGATGATGGTCTGGGCCATGGCGTGCAGGCTCGTGGTCAAAAGGCACAGGCCAGAGATCAGGCCTGTGATCAGGCTCAAACGTATCGCGCGCAAGGGGTGCATTGACCTCTCCGGTATTGGCTGCTTCAAGCGTGGTATAGCTTACGGAGGAACGGATGCGAACTTCAACCCGCGCCGAGGTCGATCCCTTTATCGTGATGGATGTGATGGAGCAGGCCCGCGCCGCCGAGGAGGCGGGCCGCCATATCATTCATATGGAAGTGGGCCAGCCCGCAACAGGTGCGCCCTTGGCCGCTCGCCAGCGTCTGGCCGCCGAGATGGAGGCAGGCCCCCTTGGCTATACGGTGGCGCTTGGCCGCCCCGATCTGCGCGCAGGCATCGCAGCGCTTTATGATGAATGGTACGGGCTTGATCTTGATCCTGCCCGCGTCGTGGTCACGGCGGGGGCCTCGGGTGCCTTCATTCTGGCGTTCTCGGCCCTGTTTGATGCAGGCGAGAAGATCGCCTTGGGCGAGCCGTGCTATCCGTCCTATCGCCAAATCCTCAAAGCCATGAGCCTTGAAGCCGTGGGCATCCAGACCCATGCCGATACACGCTTTCAGCCTGCACCTGCCCATCTGACCCCCGATCTGTCGGGCCTGATTGTGGCCAGCCCCGCCAACCCTACGGGGACCATGCTGGATAAGGCCGCATTGAGCGATCTGTCGCAAGCCTGCCGCGCGCATGATATCTCGTTAATCTCGGACGAGATTTATCACGGGCTGCAATATGAGGGGCCTGCGGTTTCGGCCTTGGAGGTCACGGATGAGGTCTATGTGGTGAATTCCTTCTCCAAATATTTCTCCATGACAGGGTGGCGGCTTGGCTGGCTGGTGGTGCCGCAAGATCACGTTCGGCTGGTCGAGAGGCTTGCGCAAAACATGTTCATCTGCCCGCCCCATGCCGCCCAAGTGGCCGCTTTGGGCGCGCTTTCGCCTGAGGGGCGCGCGGAATTGGACGGGCATCGTGACACCTATACCCAAACCCGTGAGATATTGCTCAAAGGGCTGGCCGAGGCAGGGTTTGACAAGGTCGCCCCAGCCGATGGGGCGTTTTATGTCTATGCGGATGCGTCGAATTTCACCGATGACAGCTTGGGCTTTTGTGCGGAAATACTTGAAAAGGCTGGTGTTGCTGTCACGCCCGGCCTTGATTTCGACCCTGTTCGCGGTGCGCAAACCCTGCGGTTTTCCTATGCGCGCGGGGTGGCCGATATCGAGGAAGGCGTTGCGCGGTTGAAAAGTTTTATGGCCATGCGCGGCTAAAGCCTTTCTGCACCGCTCAGGTTTTGCTACAATGCTCCAAATGAATTCGGCGAAAGACCGATGATCCGAGCAGTATGTGCAACCCTCTTCTGGCTGGCACTTGCTGTGCACCCTTTGGGCGCGCAGGAGTTTCGCGCGCTTGCACGGGTAAATGCAGAAGACAGCGCGCTGCAAAATGCCAGTTCTGAGCGGGCCCAGATGCGCCTTGCACTCAGCCAAGCTGTGCCCTTCCGCGTCTTTACCGTCAGCGATCCCGCCCGCGTTGTGCTCGATTTCCGCGAAGTCACATGGGACGCCCTGCCAGCTGCGTTCAACCAATCGCGCGCTGTGGCGCGGGTCTCGACGGGCAGCGCGCCTGATCAAGGCTGGTCGCGGATGGTGTTGGAGCTTGCAACCCCCATGGCGGTCGAAAGCGCCGCGATGCAAACCGACCCCGAGACGGGAGAGGCCGTGATCGAGCTGTCGCTGTCGCCCACAAGCCTTGAGGAATTCACCGCCCAAGCCCGCCCGCCCGTTGGCCTATCCGTGCCCGTGGAGCCTATCGCTGATGCGCCCGCCCGCCCGCGTGAGCAGGTGGAGGAGCGGCTTTTGATCGTGTTGGACCCGGGCCATGGTGGCGTTGATCCTGGCGCGCAAAGAAGCGGGTATGACGAATCCGATTTGGTTTTGGTGTTTGCCCGCGAATTGCGTGAGGCCTTGTTGCGCACAGGCATGTTCGAGGTGATGCTGACGCGTGACGCGGATATTTTCATACCTTTGCCCACCCGCGTAACCATGGCGCGCGCAGCGGGGGCGCATGCTTTTTTGTCAATCCATGCTGATGCGTTGGCCCAAGGCAATGCCTCGGGGGCGACGGTCTATACCCTGTCCGAGACCGCCACGGATGAGGCCTCGGCCGCTTTGGCCGAACATCATAACCGCGCCGATATTCTGGCAGGGGTCGATCTGGCGGGGTCGGACGATGAAGTGACAAATGTGCTGCTTGATCTGGCTCGGCTTGAGACCGATCCGCGCTCGGATATGCTGGCCGATGCTTTGGTGGAAGGGGTCGCCTCGGCGCAAGGCGCTTTGCATAGCCGCCCGCGGCTTGAGGCGGGGTTCACCGTGCTCAGTGCGGCCGATATCCCCTCGGTTTTGCTTGAAATCGGCTATATGTCGGATGAGGGCGATTTGGGGAATATTCTTGATGCCGAATGGCGGGCGCGCATTCAGGGGGGCTTGGTGCAGGCCTTGATGGATTGGGCCCGCGCCGATGCCATGCAGGCGGTTTTGCTGCGCCAATAGACGCGCGGGGGACGTGTTCACAATCCGGCGAAAACCGGCCCATTGCTTTTGACCCCACCAATCTATGCGCCTATAAGCGCGGAGTTATTGAGGCTAGGACTTCTTGATGGGCTTGATCATCCGTTTCATTCTCGGCGTGTTTGGCGCGATCTTTTCATGGATCACGCTGGCCATGTTCTTTGCTGCCCTCACCATTGGCGGCATTTTGTGGATGTATGCCCGCGATCTGCCCGATCACCAGACCTTGGCGCAATACACCCCGCCGACCATCAGCCGAATCTATAGCCGCGAAGGCGAGATCGTGGATGAGTTTGCGCAAGAGCGACGTCTGTTCGTGCCTGCCGAAGACATCCCCGATATGATCGCGCATGCTTTTGTCTCGGCTGAGGATCGCAATTTCTTTGAGCATGGCGGTTATGACCCGCGTGCGATTGCCGCCGCTTTCGTCGAGGCCGTGCGCTCGCGCGGGCGCGATGTGCGCGGCGCCTCGACGATCACACAGCAGGTGATGAAGAACTTCCTTCTCGATGGCTCGCGCACGATCGAACGGAAGGTGCAGGAAATCATCCTTGCCGCCCGCATCGAGGAAACGCTGAGCAAGGAACGCATTCTGGAGCTCTATCTCAATGAGATTTTTCTGGGCCAGAATTCCTATGGGGTGGCCGCTGCCGCCCAGACCTATTTCAACGCGCCGCTCTCCAGTTTAAGCGTTGAGCAGGCCGCTTATCTGGCCGCGCTGCCGCAGGCCCCGTCGAATTTCCACCCTGTGCGCGATTATGAACGCGCGATCAGCCGCCGCAATTACGTGCTGCGCGAGATGTTCGAGAATGGCTATATCAGCCGCGAGGAAATGGAGCGCGCGCAAGGCACCTCGCTGGAAACGGTGCAAGGCGGCCATATCGAGCCGTTCCGCAATTCCCTACCGCCGCGCAATTACTTCACCGACCAGATCCGCCGCCAGCTTTCGGGTGATTTCGGCACGGATGAGTTTTTCTCGGGCGGCTATTCCGTGCGCGCGACCATGGATGAAAACCTGCAAGAGGTGGCCGAGCGCGCCTTCCGCCGCGCTTTGGAAAGCTATGACCGCTCGCAAGGTGTCTGGCATGGGGCCTCGGACCGTATTGATCCAGCCCTTCTGGCCGAGGCCGATGAGGTGGGCTGGCGGGAATTGCTCTCGGATGCGGATATTCCGCGCGATGTCGATGGCTGGCATGCGGCGGTGGTTCTGTCGGTGGGGGACAGCAGCGCGCGGATCGGCATTGAGGATGTCGTTGAAGATGAGGATGGCCATTTCATCCCCGCCAATGATGTGACTTGGGCGCGCCCCAGACGGGAGGATGGCACGCTCGGCTCCACCGCGCGGGTGGCGGGTGATCTTCTCTCGGTTGGTGATGTCGTTCATGTGCGTGCGATGACCAGTGATAGCGATGGCAGCTTTATCCGCTGGACCCTGCGCCAGATCCCTGAAGTGCAGGGCGGTTTCATGGCGATGGATGTGAATACGGGCCGTGTGCTGGCGATGCAGGGTGGTTTTTCCTATCAGCATTCGGTGTTCAACCGCGCCACACAGGCCACGCGCCAGCCCGGATCGAGCTTTAAGCCTTTCGTCTTCGCCGCCGCTTTGGACAGTGGCTATAGCCCCAATACCATCGTGATCGACGCACCGATTGCTGTTGAGACGGGGGCGGGGATCTGGCGTCCGACCAATGCCTCGAACCGGTTCTACGGGCCTTCGCCGCTGCGCACGGGGATCGAGTTGTCGCGAAACCTGATGACGGTGCGTCTGGCGCAAGATGTCGGGATGGAGACTGTGGCCCGCTATGCCGAACGCTTTGGTGTTTATGACAATATGGACCCGTTCTTGGCCAATTCGCTTGGCTCGCAAGAGACCACCTTGTTCCGCATGGTGGCGGCCTATGCGATGTTTGCCAATGGCGGTGAGCGGGTGGAGCCCACCTTGGTGGACCGTGTTCAGGACCGCTTTGGCCGCACGGTTTATCGCCACGACCAGCGGCTGTGCCCCGATTGCGAACTGGCCTCGCTGGAACCCGGACTTGCGCCGCGGATCGTGTCGAACCGCGAACGCGTGATGGATGCGATCACCGCTTATCAGCTAACCTCGATGATGCGCGGTGTGGTTGATCGCGGCACGGCTGCGCGCACGGTGAACCTACCTGTGCCGATCGCAGGCAAGACAGGCACCACCAATGATGCACGCGATGTCTGGTTCGTAGGTTTCTCCTCAACCATCGTGGCGGGCTGTTATATCGGGTTTGACCAGCCACGGCCCTTGGGGCGCGGGGCCTCGGGCGGGGGCATGTGTGGCCCTGTTTTCAACGAATTCATGCAAGAAGCGATTGCCGAATATGGCGCAGGCGATTTCCGTGTGCCACCTGGTGGACGGTTTTATAATATCGACCGTTTCTCGGGCCAGCGCCTGCCTGATGATGCACGTGGTGATCATGTCGTGGCCGAGTATTTCAGGGATGGAGAAGAGCCGATTTTCGGGATGCTGACGGTTGTCGATGGCGGCTTTGCGATGGGATCGAACCTGCCGATTTTCGGGCGGGGTGAGACCGATAGCGAGGATGGCACGCCTGTCAGCGATGGCGCGACCGTGACCACCTCGACGGGTGAGGATGCGCGGGTGCCGACGGAAACGGGCTTTGGCACCTTGTCTGCGGGCGGGCTGTACTGACGCGTTGATCTGCCTGCCCCGACTTGCGGGCAGGCGGGCGCTGGTCTAGATCACTCTGAAATCAATTTCATCAGAAAACGGGTATGGACGGGTATGCGGGCCGAAACTCAAGCTCAGATCGAAAAAATCCGGAAATCTCTGGACCTGCTTGGCCAACGTATGGATCTTGGCTCGGCGCGCCACAGGCTTGAGGAATTCAACGCCCGTGTCGAGGACCCCGATCTGTGGAATGATCAGGAAAAAGCGCAAAAACTGATGCGCGATCGCCAGATTTTGCTCGATAAGATCGGCACCTATGAAGGCATCGAGAGCGAGCTGGAAGACAGTATCGGCTTGATGGAAATGGGCGAGGAAGAGGGCGATCAGGATATCGTGGCCGAAGCCGAAGCCACGATTGCCAAGCTGGTTGTCTCGGCGGCGGCCAAGGAATTGGAAGCGCTTCTGGATGGCGAGGCGGATGCCAATGACACCTTCCTTGAGGTCAATTCGGGCGCGGGCGGCACCGAGAGTTGCGATTGGGCCTCCATGCTGGCGCGGATGTATGTCAGATGGGCCGAGAAAAAGGGCTATGATGTGGAGCTGCAATCGGTCAGCTATGGCGAAGAGGCGGGCATCAAATCGGCCGTGTATAAAATCTCGGGCCATAATGCCTATGGCTGGATGAAATCGGAATCGGGTGTGCACCGTTTGGTGCGGATCAGCCCGTATGACGGCTCGGCGCGGCGCCATACGTCGTTTTCGTCTGTTTGGGTCTATCCCGTTGTGGATGATAATATCGAGATCGAGGTGAACCCGAGCGAGATCCGGATTGATACCTATCGGTCTTCGGGTGCGGGTGGTCAGCATGTGAACACCACGGATTCGGCGGTGCGGATCACGCATATGCCCACGGGGATTGTGGTGACCAGTTCCGAGAAATCCCAGCACCAGAACCGCGATATTGCGATGAAAGCGTTGAAATCGCGCCTGTATCAGATGGAATTGGACCGCCGGAATGAGGCGATCAATGCCGCCCATGAGGCCAAGGGCGATGCGGGCTGGGGCAGCCAGATCCGGTCTTATGTTTTGCAGCCCTATCAAATGGTCAAGGATTTGCGCACCAGCTTTGAAACCTCTGACACCCAAGGGGTGCTGGATGGTGATTTGGACGGGTTGATGGCTGCAACCTTGGCGATGGATGTGGCAGGCAAAAGCCGCGCAGAGGCGCAGGCCGAGGACTGAGATCGGGCCTGTCAACAATCGTATTTTTGGAAAGATGAAGCCGAAAGGGCCGCGCATGAGTGATCTTCTGGATTTGGATGCGCTGGAGCTTTCAGGCGCGATTGCCGCGCGCGAGGTCTCGCCGGTTGAGGTGATGCGCGAGAGTTTGGCGCGGATTGATGCGCTGAACCCTGCGCTGAATGCGATTGTGTCGCTGCGGGATCGCGAAGCCCTGATGGGCGAGGCGCGATTGGCCGAGGCGATGCCGCCGCAGGGCTGGCTGCATGGCATTCCGATTGCGGTGAAGGATCTGGTTGCGGTCAAAGGGCTGCGCTCGACCTCGGGCTCGCCCTTATTGGCGGATTTCATTCCTGCGGCTGATGACGGGATTGTGCGCGCGCTGAAGGCGGCGGGTGCGATTGTGATCGGCAAGACCAATGTGCCCGCTTACGGTTTGGGCTCGCATTCCACCAATACCGTTTTTGGCGCAACGCGCGGCCCTTATGAGCCGAGCCGCACGGCAGGCGGAAGCTCAGGCGGGGCAGGGGCGGCATTGGCGGCGCGGATGGTCTGCGTGGCCGATGGATCGGATATGATGGGCAGCCTGCGCAACCCTGCTGCTTGGAATAATGTCTATGGGTTCAGGCCCAGTGTCGGGCTGGTGGCGGGCGAGGCGGGCGATAGCGTGGTGCAGCACAAGCTCTCTACCTTGGGGCCGATGGCGCGTAGCGTCTCGGATTTGGAGGCGCTGCTGGCCACGATGTCAGAGGGGCGTTTTGTGCCTGCCGAGCAAGCGGCGCGCGGCGCGCAATTGCGGATTGGCTGGTTAGGCGATTGGGGCGGGGCCTATGCGATGGAAGAGGGTATTCTTGCGCAGTCCAACGCGGCGCTTGCGCAAATGGAGGCGCTTGGCTGGCACGTAGAGCCCGTGGCGCCGCCTGTTTCGGCGGCGATGTTGTGGGAGAGTTGGACGCAGCTGCGATCTTTTGCGGTGGCGATGAGCCTTGGGGCCCATTGGCGCGATGAAGGCGAGAAGGCGCAGCTGAATGCGCAGGCCCAATGGGAGATCAGCCATGGCTTTGCCTTGACAGGGGAGCAGCTGGAGCGCGCGGCGCAGATGCGACTGGACTGGCTGGCCTGTTTCCGTGATCTGATGACGCGCTTTGATGCGCTGGTCCTGCCTTCGACGCAAATCTGGCCCTTCCCTGTTGAATGGGCTTGGCCCGAGGAGATCGGGGGCGTGACGATGGACAGCTATCATCGCTGGATGGAGGTCGTGGTGCCTGCCAGTTTGATTGGCGCGCCCGTGCTGAACCTGCCCGCGGGCTTTGGTAAGAACGGATTGCCTGCGGGGGTGCAGTTGATCGGGCGGCACGGGGCGGATGCGCAGGTGCTTGCGATGGGGCGGGCCTATCACGCCGCCACGCAATGGCCGCAAAACCACCCGCCTGTTCTGGCCACATAAAAAAGGCCGGAGACATGCTCCGGCCCTTTTCGAAAATCTTTCGGGAAGCTTAGCTCTTGCTGCTTGCGGCAGGCTTGTCTTCGGCATTCTTGGCTGCGGGCGCAGGGCTTGCCGCTTTGCCAGTTGAAAGCGGGTCTTCCTGACGCTGGACCGAGCCCTCAAAATGCGCACCCGATTCAATTGCGATGGTTTTGTGGATGATATCACCCTCTACACGCGCCGAAGAGGTCAGGCGGACCTTCAGGCCGCGAACACGTCCGACAACGCGGCCGGTGACGACAACATCATCTGCAACCACTTCGCCTTCGATTACAGCGGTTTCACCCACGGTCAGCAGATGCGCGTGGATATCGCCCTTTACGGTGCCTTCAATCTGGATATCGCCGGTTGTGCGCAGATTGCCGACAATGGTCAGGTCTTGCGCCAGAACCGAAGCGGGGGGCTTGGGCTTGGGCGCGATATTTGTTGGCGAGGCTGCCGCGCGGTCGCTGCTGGCGCTTGGAGGCGCTACGGGAGCAGTCGGTTTGCTGGCGCTATCGGTCTGCTTGGGACCAGGTTCGTTGATTTTTGATTTAGAAAACATTTCGTCCTGCCGTAATGAAGGTCATAGGGTTTACTGGAGTGCCGTTGCGGCGCACCTCATAGTGTAAATGCGGCCCTGTCACCCGTCCGGTGCGTCCCATATCACCGATCAGCTCGCCGCGCGAGACCCTTTGGCCATCGTTTACACGGATTCGGGACATATGGGCATAGCGGGTGGTGTATCCAAAGGCGTGCTGGATTTCGACCATCAGGCCATATCCGCTCTGCCGTCCCGCAAAAATCACGGTGCCATCGCCGCCTGCGTAAAGCGGCGTGCCCACGGGGCCTGCGAAATCAGCGCCCGAATGCATGCGCCGCCCGCCATTGATCGGGTCACGGCGATAGCCGAAGGACGAAGTGTAGCGCACATTGGAGGCCACTGGCATTGTGAAGGGCAAATCCTCGGCGGCCATGCGGTAGAGATTTACATGATCAAGCCCTGCAAGAACTTCATTGGCGCGGATGGAAACGGGGTCAGGCTCTTCTCCGCTGCTGGACATGCTGATTGGCATCAAAGGCCCACCTTGCCCCGAATAGCCGCGGCGAACCTGTTCGATGATGCTCTCGGTCGGCAGACCTGCGGAGCGGAACATTGCATCCAGCGGCTCAAGCGAGAGGGTCACGGCATCTTCGATCTGGGAGAAGATACGCTCATTCCGCTCGCTGGCCAGAAGGGTGTCGAATTCCATCTGGGCAAGCTGGTTCTCGACCTCATCTGCCGCACCGTAAGCCTCATCGCGTGCGACGGCGGTGTCTTCAAGCGCGTCAGACAGGAAGGCCAGCGTGGTATCCATATCGCGTTGGCGGCCAGCGGCGGTCTGGATGCTGCCTGTTTCGGCCTCTAATTCCGCCAGCAATTGATCGGCGCGGTCGCGGGCGGCATCGCGCTCGGACATGGTGGTGCGCAGGGTTGTCTGGATCACGTCAACGGCGGTTTCCAATTCGCGGCGGCGTTCTTCTGACGCGAGCAGGCGCGATTGCATGCGCGAGACCTGATCCATCGCAATGGCGAAACGGGCCTGCGCTTGCTGTGCCTCGGTCGCGCGGGCATCGCGTTCCTCGGACATGGAATTCAGACGCGCCTGATAGCTGGCTTGCGCGCGGGCCTCCTGATCACGGGTTCCGCCTGCGCTGATCGTGTCGATGAAAAATATCGAGGTCATGATCGTCGTCCAGCCAACGGCCAGCACAGTGCCTGCCAGTAAAACGGCCTGTGTGAAGGGCCGAATTCGTAGGAAACGCATGCCTTGATCGGATTTCAGGAATAGCCGCTGTTCAGGCAAACGCCGTTCCAGCGCCATATTCAGGCGGTTCATGACTCGTGTTTTCACTTGGTCTTTGCCCTTTTAGCTCCCTGACCCGAATACCCCCGTCCCCACGGTCGTTCAGGCCTAAATCTCCGACATGGATACGCTATGCGGAATCTTGGCTCAATAATTAATCTCGCCAGATCGGCAAAACATGCCATTTCAGGCACTTATGGGCAGGAATTCGCCGACCATGCGCCTGCTTGGCGCGGTCATCTCTGTTTGTCTTCGGCCAAGGGCCAATAGAAATCTGGGGGAATTCCAGCCTCGGCGCGCTTTTCTTCATTGAAGGGTGGCTTCAACCCGCCGTGGAAATAGCGTTGCACGAGGCTATGGAAGGCGTCCTTCGGGTCAATGTCATCGCGGCCGCATAGGAAGTGGAACCATTTCGAGCCATAGGCGACGTGGTGGACTTCTTCGGCATAGATGACCTTCATTGCATCCACCGCTTGAATGGCGGCGGGGTCGTCTTTTGCGCGGGCGAAAATATCGATCATCCCTGGTGTGACATCGAGGCCGCGGGCCTCAAGCACCATGGGCACAACGGCCAGACGCCCCAGCAGATCATCGCGTGTATCTTCGGCGGCGCGCCACATGCCGGCATGGGCGGCCATGGCGCCATAATGGCTGCCCATCGCTTCAAGACAATCCGCTACCATATTGAAATGTTTGGATTCCTCATCCGCCGATTTCACCCAGTCATCATAATACCCCATCGGCATCGGGATATGTCCGAAGCGCGCGATGATGTCCCAATGCAGGTCAACGGCGTTTAGTTCGATATGGGCGACCGCATGTAAAATGGCCTTGCGCCCCTCAACCGAGCCGGGTTTGCGGCGGGGCACATCGCGGGGGTCGAGCAAGGCGGGCGCATCAGGGCGCGCGGGTGTAAGCGGCGGGGTGGCCGTGCCAATGGGAATGGCAGGCGCACGTCCATCCCGCGAGGCGCGCCAAAGCGCTGCATATTCGCGGGACAAAGCCGTTTTTTCCCGCGCCTGCGCCGTCTCAAGAACCGCGCAGGCCATTTCTGTCAGGGTCTTGGGGGCGCTCACAGGGCTTTGACCGCGTCCAGAACCGCCTCGACATGGCCGGGCACTTTGACCTTGCGCCAGACCTGCGCGATCTGGCCATTGCCATCGATCAGGAAGGTGGCGCGCTCGATCCCCATGTATTTTTTGCCATACATGTTCTTCTCGACCCATGTGCCATAGCGCTCGCATAGATCACTGGCCTCATCCGAGACGAGGGTGATGCCAAGATCATGTTTTGCAACGAATTTATCATGTTTCGCGACAGGGTCCTTGGAGACGCCGATGATCATGGCACCGGCCTCCTCAAAGGCTTTGACATGCTCGGTGAACCCGATGGCTTTCTTGGTGCAGCCTGGCGTGTCGTCCTTGGGGTAGAAATACAAAACGACCTTTTGGGGCTTGAGGTCTGACAGGGTAATCTCGCCGCCACCATCGCGTGGCAAAGTGAAGTCGGGGGCTGTATCACCAGTATCGATCATTTTATCCTCATTCATTATATGAAACGGGCCTGTCGCACGCTTGATTTGCAAGCTAGGTGTTTTGGCGGAAAGATAAAGAGCAGCTTGGGAATGAACCGCGTCCAAATGACCAGAATTACCCTCGAAAGCGGCCCGTGTTCGGGGAATGGAAATGGCTGAGGCCGAGGATATGCCCGATCCACAAGGCAATGCACCCGCACAGGCTCCGACGCGGCGGCGGCGGTGGGGGTGGTCTGCCTTGCGCTATGTGCTGGCTGCGGTGATCTCGCTGGTCGCATTCGCGCTTTTGGCAGTTCTTCTTCTGATCTGGCGGCTGGGGGAAAGCCCGCTGAGCCTGCCTCAAGGCGTGCAACAGCGCATTGCGGCGCAGATCGACAGATCCATGGGGGAAAATGCGGTCAGTTTGGGCGATATCAGTCTTGCGATGGTCGATGGCTCCCGCCGCCCGCGCATCCAGTTGAGCGAGGTCGCTCTGCGCGATGAGGCAGGTGTGCGCGCCTCCTTCCCTGAAGTGTCGATCATGATGGATGGGGCGGCACTTCTCAGGCGTCAATTGCGCCCGATCGAAGTGGTGTTTGACGGGGCCGCGCTGACCTTGTCGCGCGATGAGACGGGCCAGCTGGATCTGGCCTTTGCCGAGGCCGCAGATGCCTCGGCGCTCGGGCTGGAGGAAAGCCTTGCGCGTATCGACGAGATGTTTGCAGGCCCGTTTTTTGAACGACTTGAACGGGTTGAGGGGCAGGGGCTTAGCATCAATATGCAAGATGCGATGACGGGGCAGGTGATCCGCGCCAGTGACGGCAGCCTGTCGCTGGATCGCAAAGGCTCCGTTCTGACCCTGTCGATCAGCGGCGATATCACGGGCACGCGCGACGGGCGGCTGGCCTTTGCGGTTACGCGTAACCCAGAGACGCAAAACACCGATATGCGCATCCAGTTCGATGATATGTCAGCGCGCGATGTCGCCACCAGCACGCCTGCGTTGGCTTGGCTTGATCTGCTGCGCGCGCCGATCTCGGGCTCCTTGATTACGCGATTGGCTGATGATGGCACTTTGGGTGATCTGTCGGGTCATCTTGGCATGGGGGTGGGCGAGATTACCCCCAATGACACGATCGACCCGATCCCGTTCGAGGCGCTGGATGTCTATTTCGAGTTCGATGCCGAGGCCGCGCGCCTCAGCTTCACTGAATTCGCGCTGGCCTCTCCCGTTTTGAGCTTCACTGCCACGGGGCATGCCGATCTGGTGGAGGCCGAGAACAGCTTTATCGGCCAGTTCCAGCTGCAAGATATCCGCACCAACCCGTTCGAGCTGTATGAAACCGAGCTTGCATTGGATGGCGGGGCCGCTGATATCCGCCTCTCGCTTGAGCCTAATATGCGGATTGATATCGGGCAGGCGGTGCTCTTCAAAGATGATATCGAGCTGAGTGCTTCAGGCTTTATCGAGGCGATGGCTGACGGCTTTGCGCTGAGCATTGATGCAAATATCCCCGAGGCAGACCCCCGAGACGTACTTGCCTATTGGCCCACCCGCGCGGTTGAGCGGACGCGCAGATGGGTGGATGAAAACATCATCTCAGGCCAAGCCTCCAATATCGAATTTGCAATCAGGCGCGCGCCTGACCGCGACCCGGTGGAGGCTTTGCGCCTTGACTTCGCGCATACTACGGCCCGCCTGACCCCTAATTTCCCGCCTTTGGAAGCGGCCGCAGGCTACCTTTCCATGATCGGCCCGCGTCTGGTGGTGCAGGTTGATGAAGGTGTGATGCCCGCGCCAAATGGCGGAAATGTCGATGTTGCGGGCTCAAGCTTCGTGGTTGAGAATGCCCGAATGCGCGGCCCTGATGCGGTTGTGCAGCTTGAGATCGCAAGCCAAATACCTGATTTATTGACCCTTTTGGCGCTGCCGCCCACCAATCTGTTGCGCAATTCCAGCCGTCTTGATCCCGCCACGCTGGCCTCGGGCCGTGTTGAGGCCTCGGGCAGTGTGGGTCTGCGTCTGATACGGGGGCAAAACCCCGACGATATGAGGCTCGATATCGAGGGCACGGGGTTCAACCTGCGCTCCAGCGAGATCGTGCCTGACCGTCTTTTGACCGCTGATCGCCTTGCGATCTCGGTCACGTCCGAGCAGGTCGCGATCAGCGGCCAAGCCGCGTTAGACGGGGTGGCGATATCGGGCAATTGGTCCGTTCCAATGGGGGCGGGCGAGCCTGTGGCCAGCCGTGCTGAGGGCAGCGCGCCCCTGTCGCCCGAAAATCTGGATGCGCTCGGGATCACTCTGCCGCCCGGTCTGGTCTCAGGCGCGGGGCGGGCGCAATTCAGCTTGGACATTCCGCCAAATGGCGCAGCACCTGCGCTGTCGCTCAGCTCTGATCTGGACGGGGTCGGGCTGTCCATCCCAGCTTTGGGATGGGCGTCAAGCCGTGGCGCGACAGGGCAATTGCAGCTTGATATGACGCTTGGTCCGAACCCGTCTAATGCCGATATATCGCTTGATGTCAGTGGGTTGGAGCTGGAAGGCGCGGTCGGTCTTGGGGAAGGGGGGCTGTTCCAAAGGCTTGATCTGGAGCGGTTCGTCATCGGGAATTGGCTCAATGTGCAAGGCGGGCTTGTCTCTCGTGGGCAAGGCCAAGCGCCGCTGATCGAGGTCAGGTCAGGGCGGCTTGATTTGCGCGGTCTGGACCCTGCGCCATCTGCGGGCAGCGGGCAGGCGGGGCCGCTTTCGGTGGCGCTTGATCGGCTGGAGGTCTCGCGCGGGATCGCCCTGACGGAATTGCGGGCTGATCTGGCCAATAATGGTGGGCTGTCTGGCAATTTCCAAGCCAATGTCAACGGTGCTGTGCCGATCACGGGCCGCCTTGTGAACACCGATACGGGCACGGCCATCTTGATCAATGCCGAAAATGGCGGGGCGGTTTTGCGCGCAGCAGGCATCATGCAAAACGCCTATGGCGGTGCGATGGAACTGGCCTTGCAGCCCACGGGAGAGGCGGGCGTATTTGATGGCACGCTAAGCATCGAAAACCCGCGTTTGCGCGATGCGCCTGTGATGGCAGAATTGCTCAACCTGATTTCGGTGGTGGGGCTGCTAGAGCAGCTTGGCGGCCAAGGCATCAATCTGGGGCAGGTCGAGGGACGCTTTCGCTTGACGCCGCGCGCGATCCAAATATTGGAGGGCTCGGCCATTGGCCCCTCAATGGGGATCAGCATGGATGGCCTTTACGACATCGAAGCGGGGCAGATCGATATGCAAGGCGTGGTCTCACCCTTTTATGCCATTAACGGCCTGTTTGGTGCGCTATTTGCTCCGCGTCGCGAGGGGCTGTTCGGCTTTTCCTATCGCCTCAGCGGGCCTGTAGATGCGCTGCGGGTCAATGTTAACCCGCTCTCTATTCTGACACCTGGAATTTTCCGCGAGATTTTCCGCCGCCCGCCCCCCGAGCTTGCTGAATGAACCTGAGAATGCCGCATGAAACTGTCTGATTTTGATTTCGACCTGCCTGAGCGTCTGATCGCCACGCGCCCTGCCAAACCGCGCAGTTCGGCGCGGCTTTTGGTGGCGCAAGGCGCGGACAGCTTCGATCGGCATGTCTTTGATCTGCCGGATATTTTGCAGCCGGGTGATCGGTTGATCCTGAATGACACCAAGGTCATTCCCGCGCGCCTGCGGGGCCAGCGCTGGCGCGACAGCGCGCAAGGGCGGGTCAGCGCCAAGATCGAAGTGACCCTGCTGGAGCCGCAAGCCGATGGCACATGGTCGGGTTTGGCCAAACCGATGCGCAAATTGGCCCTTGGCGAGGTGGTGAATTTCTCAACAGAATTGGGCGCAGAAGTGACAGCACTTGAGGGGGGCTTGCGCCTGCGCTTCAACCTTGAGGGCGACGATTTTGACGCCGCTTTGAACGCCGCAGGCGCCATGCCGCTGCCCCCTTATATCGAAAGCAAACGCCCATCGGATGCGCAGGATCTTGAGGATTATCAAACCGTTTGGGCGCGCAATCAAGGCGCGGTGGCCGCACCCACGGCCAGCCTGCATTTCGATGAGGCACTGCTGGCGGCCCTCAAAGCGCGCGGGGTCGATTTGAGTTTCGTGACCCTGCATGTGGGCGCGGGCACCTTTCTGCCCGTCACCGTCGAGGATGTTGCCACACATAAAATGCATGCCGAATGGGGCGAGGTCAGCGCAAAAGCCGCCGCCGAGATCAACGCAACCCGCGCAGGCGGCGGGCGGATCATTCCCGTGGGCACCACCGCCCTGCGCCTGATCGAGACGGCGGCCACGGCAGATGGCCATATGCCTGTCTGGCAGGGCGATACCGATATTTTCATTTATCCAGGCTATCAGTTCAAAATCGCAGACGCGCTGATGACCAATTTTCACCTTCCCAAATCTACCTTGATGATGCTGGTCTCGGCCCTGATGGGGCAGGACAGGCTGCGCGAGATTTATGCGCATGCCGTGGCATCGGAATACAGGTTTTTCTCCTATGGTGACGCTTCGATCTTGTTTCCGTCGCATAAGTAACAGACAGAGCCCCTCTGCGGCCTAGACCGTAGCGATCTTCCTCCTTAAGGATGTGCCATGCTCTATGTTATCCGCTCGTCTTGGCCGCTCCTGCTCGGCATGTTGTTGTTGATGGTCGGAAACGGCCTGCAAGGCACGCTTTTGGGTGTGCGCGGCGACATTGAAGGGTTCTCGACCTTCTGGATGTCCGTGATCATGTCGGCCTATTTCCTTGGCTTCTTGGGCGGATCGCAAATGGCCCCCGACCTGATCCGCCGTGTCGGCCATATCCGAACCTTTGCGGCCCTCGGCTCGGTCATCTCGGCGGTGTTGATCCTTTATCCCGCCATCGCCGATCCGGTTGTCTGGACCTTGCTGCGCGTGGTCATCGGGTTTTGTTTCTCGGCCGTGTATGTGACGGCGGAAAGCTGGCTCAATAATTCGGCCAGCAATGAAACGCGTGGTCAGGCCTTGTCGCTTTACATGATCGTGCAAATGTCGGGGCTTGTGGCGGCGCAGGGCCTGCTGGTTCTGGGCGACCCGTCGGGCTATATTCTGTTTGTGGTTCTGTCGGTTTTGGTGAGCCTCAGCTTCGCGCCGATTTTGCTGTCAGTCACGCCAACACCTGCCTTCGAGACCACAGAGCCGATGAGTTTTCTCGAGGTTTTCCACCTCTCACCTCTTGGCTGTATCGGCATCTTTGTTATGGGGGCAGTTTACGCCGCCCTGTTTGGGATGAGCGCGGTCTACGGCACGCAATCCGATCTCAGCCTTGCCGAGATTTCACTGTTTGTGGGGGCGATCTATGTGGGTGGCTTGCTTTTGCAATTCCCGATTGGCTGGATATCCGACCGAATGGATCGCCGTGTTCTGATCGCGGGTGTGGCGGCAATCGGTACCGTGGCCGCGATCAGCGCCATCTATAGCAGCAGTTTCTACCTGCTTCTGATCGCCGCTTTTGCAGTCGGAGCGATGGCCAATCCGCTCTATGCTTTACTCTTGGCCCATACGAATGATTTTCTGGAGCCCGATCAGATGGCGGCGGCTGGCGGGCGGCTATTGTTCATTAATGGGGTGGGGGCCGTTACAGGGCCGCTTATCGTGGGGGCCTTGATGGGCTGGTTTGGGCCGCAGGGATTCTTCTTGTATCTCGCTGTGCTTATGGCAGGCTTGGCCACATATGCTGGGTTCCGCATGACAAGGCGGCCTTCGACGGCGACAGAAGATACGATCAGCTACGCGCCCGTTCTAGCCTCGGCCAGCGCAGTTGCGGTTGAGGTCGCCCAAGAGGTCTTTGCAGAAGCCACGCAGGATGAATTGGATGAAGCATCCCTGCCGCCCACCGCCTAATCGCGAATGGCCCGCAGGGTGGGGAATAGGGAAGAGCAGTGATGTCGCAAAACCATGCGAGCGAAGATATTCTGGAGTTCTGGTTACAGGCTGGCCCGCCGAAATGGTATGTCGCCGATGACAGTTTTGATCAGGAAATCCGCGATAAATTCGGTGATTTATGGGAGGAAGGGGCCAAAGGCGCGCTGGAGGATTGGACAGGCCATCCCCGCAAGGCCTTGGCCTTGATCATTCTGCTTGATCAGTTCCCGCGCAATATGTTCCGCCAAGATGGCCGTGCCTTCTCGACCGATGAAAGGGCCAAAGCGGCGGCGTGCTATGCCATCAAACAAGGCTGGGATATGCGTATCGACGAGCCTGAGCGCCAGTTTTTCTATCTTCCTTTGATGCACTCGGAAATGCTCAGCGATCAGGATCATTGTATCCGTTTGATGATTGAACGAATGCCTGAAACGGGTGCGCCCAATGTATTGCATGCCCGCGCGCATCGCGAAGTGATCCGTGAGTTTGGGCGGTTTCCCTATCGCAACACAGCGCTTGGCCGCGAAACAACCCCCGCCGAGCAGACCTATCTGGACAATGGCGGCTATGGCTACACCGTGCGCAAACTGGAAGGCGCGGCGTAATTTGGCAGGTTAAATGGGGTTTTGGGGAAAACCGCCCCTCGTTTCGCTGTGGGCAATTGCAGTGGTTCGCCAGATAGTTTAATGGTGAACTAATTCCAAACCGACCGTTCTGGAGGAACGACCTTGTCCGATAAAAACTTTGATCTCATCGTGATCGGTGCCGGCCCCGGCGGCTATGTTGCGGCCATCCGCGCCAGCCAGCTCGGCCTGAATGTCGCGATTGTCGAGCGGGAGCATATGGGCGGGATTTGCCTCAATTGGGGCTGTATTCCGACCAAGGCGATGTTGCGATCCTCCGAGGTGTTCCACCTGATGCACCGCGCCAAGGAATTCGGCCTCAAGGCCGAGGGCATCAGCTATGATCTGGATGCGGTGGTCAAACGCTCGCGCAATGTGGCCAAGCAGCTCAGCTCGGGCGTGGCGCATCTGATGAAGAAAAATAAGGTCACGGTCTTCATGGGGGCGGCCAGCCTGCCTGCAAAAGGCAAAGTCTCGGTCAAAACCGACAACGGCACCGAGGCGCTGACCGCCAAGAACATCATCCTCGCCACAGGCGCGCGGGCCCGCGAATTGCCGGGGCTGGAGGCTGATGGCAAACGGGTCTGGGCCTATAAATCGGCACTCACCCCGCCGCATATGCCCAAAAAATTGCTGGTGATCGGCTCGGGCGCAATCGGGATCGAGTTTGCGAGCTTCTACAACACGCTTGGCGCGGACACGACCGTGGTCGAGGTGATGGACCGCGTGCTGCCCGTTGAGGATGAAGAAATCTCGGCCTTCGCCAAGAAGAGCTTTGAGAAACAGGGTATGAAAATCCTGCAAAAGGCGATGGTGAAAAAGCTTGATCGCGCCGCCGATAAGGTGACGGCGCATATCGAAGTTGGCGGCAAGCTGGAGACGCAGGAATTTGATACCGTGATCTCGGCGGTCGGCATTGTCGGCAATGTCGAGGATTTGGGCCTTGAAGCGCTTGGCGTGAAAATCGACCGCACCCATGTTGTGACCGATGAATATTGCCGCACTGGCGTTGATGGATTGTTTGCCATTGGCGATGTGGCGGGTGCCCCATGGCTCGCGCATAAGGCAAGCCATGAAGGCGTGATGGTCGCTGATATGATCGCAGGTAAAAAGGTACATGCGATCAAGCCAGAAAGCATCGCAGGCTGCACCTATTGTCATCCGCAAGTGGCCAGTGTGGGTCTGACCGAGGCCAAAGCCAAACAGCGCGGCCACACGGTCAAAGTCGGGCGTTTCCCCTTCATTGGCAATGGCAAAGCCATCGCTTTGGGCGAGCCTGAAGGGATGATCAAAACCGTTTTTGACGCTAAAACGGGTGAATTGCTTGGCGCGCATATGATTGGTGCGGAAGTGACCGAGCTGATCCAAGGCTATGTGATCGGCCAAAAGCTCGAGACCACCGAGGAAGACCTGATGGAGACGGTTTTCCCACATCCGACCCTTTCCGAGATGATGCATGAAAGCGTCTTGGACGCCTATGACCGCGTGATCCATATGTAAGCGACGCGCCCGCGCGCTTGACGCGGGCGGGCATGGCTGCCAAGCGAAGGGGATGACGCGCGCCACCACCCCTTGGCCCCTGATCGGGGCGCTTTACCTCGCAGGCCTGATTGCGGCGACGCAATTTGCCAAGATCGCTTTGACCCTTGGCCCTTTGGCCGAACGCTACCCTGAGGCACCCGTGGCTTTCATCGTCTCGGGCGTGGCCGTGATGGGGGTGGTTTTCGGCGTGCTGGCAGGTGGGATCACCGCCAGTTTGGGCCCGCGCCGCGCGATTCTGATCGGGCTTGGAATTTCCGCCATAACGGGTTTGGGCCAAGCCGCTTTGCCATCCTTTGCGCTGCTTATGGGGCTGCGCGTGTTGGAAGGGGCAGGGCATTTGCTGCTGGTGGTGGCGATCCCGACTTTGATGGCAGGCCTTGCCAGTGATCGTGATCGCCCGCTCGTCATGGGGATTTGGGCGACGTTTTTCGGCGTGGGCTTTGCCCTTGCGGCCCTGATGATCGACGAAAACGGATCGCTTGGGCGTGTTTATCTGGCTCATGCCGCCTTGGCCGCGTCGCTTTGGGGGCTGCTTGCCCTGATGCTACCACGCGGATTTGCGCCGCCCACGCGGCGCTGGCCGAGCTTGTCGGACCATCTGGCCATCTACCAAACCCCGCGTCTTTTCGGGCCTGCTTTGGGCCATGGCATCTATGCAACGCTGTTTCTGGCCTTGGTCACCTATTTGCCCGCAGCGTTAAACGCGCCATGGCTTGCGCCTGTTTTGCCATTGGCAGGTTTGGGCGGCAGTTTGCTTGCAGGTATTTTGGGGCGCGTATTCCTTCCATCGCAATTGGTTTGGGGCGGGTTTTTGGCCATGGCACTTCTGTTTCCTGTGGTTCCTTTTATGGCAAGCGCGGCCCCTGCCGTGGCGATCCTCGCCATGGCTGTCTCGGGCATGGTGGCAGGCGGTGGCTTTGCCGCCGTGCCGTGGTTGAACACAAGCCCCGAGGACAGGGCCTTGTCCAATGGCGCCTTGGCGCAATTGGGCAATATCGGCACCTTTTCAGGCACGCCGATCCTTGCAGCCTTGGGCGCGTCACAGGCCGTGCCGATGGCTGTGATCGGCGGGTTGTTGGGGGCGGTTTTGACGCTTTGGGCCTATCGCGCCGCCTTGAGATAGAGTGTTCTTGAAAAGTTCTCCATTTTCCATTGGAGACTCAGAATAAAGCGCCTATGTGTTGAAATGTCCTTAACGGCAGGGGGCAGTATGCCTGAACTCAAGAAAATCGAAGTGCGCGGCGCGCGTGAACATAACCTCAAGAATGTTGATGTGGATATTCCACGCGACCAGCTTGTGGTGATCACGGGGCTCAGCGGCTCGGGCAAATCCAGCCTTGCCTTCGATACGATCTATGCCGAGGGCCAGCGGCGCTATGTCGAAAGCCTGAGCGCCTATGCGCGGCAATTCCTCGACATGATGCAAAAGCCCGATGTTGATCACATTTCGGGCCTCTCGCCTGCCATCTCGATCGAGCAGAAAACCACCTCGAAAAACCCGCGCTCAACCGTGGGAACCGTGACCGAGATTTACGACTATATGCGCCTGCTTTTTGCGCGCGTCGGCACCCCGTTCAGCCCCACCACAGGCCTGCCGATCGAGGCGCAGCAGGTCCAAGATATGGTGGACCGTGTGATGGCGTTGGAGGAGGGCACACGCGCCTATCTCCTCGCCCCGATCATTCGGGACCGGAAGGGTGAATATCGCAAGGAATTCATCGAGTTACGCAAGCAAGGCTTCCAGCGCGTCAAGGTGGATGGCCAGTTCTACGAGCTGGATGAACCCCCGAGCCTCGACAAGAAATTCCGCCATGATATCGACGTGGTCGTCGACCGTATCGTGGTGCGCGAAGGCGCTGAGACACGGCTGGCCGATAGCTTCCGCACGGCCCTTGATCTGGCCGATGGCATCGCCATTCTCGAAACCGCGCCTTCCGAGGGCGAGCCCGAGCGGCTGACCTTCTCCGAGAATTTCGCCTGTCCCGTCTCGGGCTTCACCATTCCCGAGATCGAACCGCGGCTGTTTTCCTTCAACGCGCCTTTCGGGGCCTGCCCCTCATGCGACGGTTTAGGGGTGGAGTTGTTCTTTGACGAACGTCTCATGGTGCCTGATGCCGCGTTAACCTTGGAAGACGGGGCCATCGCGCCGTGGCGCAAGGGCAAGTCACCCTATTTTATCCAGACAATTCAAGCAATTGCCAAGCATTACAATTTCGCGCCCAAGACCAAATGGAAAGACCTGCCCGAAAAGGTGCAGGAGGTTTTCCTGCGCGGCTCGGGCGATGAGGAAATTCCCTTCCGCTATGATGAGGGGGGCCGCGTTTACCAAGTCCAGCGCACCTTCGAGGGCGTAATTCCCAATATGGAGCGCCGCTACCGCGAAACCGATAGCGCTTGGATCCGCGAAGAATTTGAGCGCTATCAGAATAACCGCTCCTGCGGGATGTGCGGCGGCTATCGTTTGCGGCCCGAAGCCTTGGCTGTGAAAATTGGCGGCTTGCATGTGGGCCAAGTCGTGCAAATGTCGATCAAACAGGCCTATGACTGGATCGGCGCGGTGCCTGAAAGCTTAAGCAACCAGCGCAATGAGATTGCCCGCGCCATCCTTAAGGAAATCCGCGAACGCCTTGGTTTCCTTAACAATGTTGGTCTCGAATATCTGACCTTGTCACGCAATGCAGGCACATTGTCAGGGGGCGAAAGCCAGCGTATCCGCTTGGCCAGCCAGATCGGTTCGGGCCTGACGGGCGTGCTCTATGTATTGGATGAGCCCTCCATCGGTCTGCATCAACGCGACAACTCCCGTCTGCTCGAGACGCTGAAAAACCTGCGCGATCAGGGCAATACCGTGATCGTGGTCGAACATGACGAAGAAGCCATCCGCGAGGCCGATTACGTCTTTGATATAGGGCCAGGCGCGGGTGTGCATGGCGGCCGTATCGTGGCCGAGGGCACGCCTGCCCAGATCATCGAGGATGCGGTTTCAGTGACGGGGCAATACCTGTCGGGCACGCGCGAAATCGCGGTCCCAACTGAGCGTCGAAAAGGCAAAAAAGGCAAGAAATCCGTCACAGTGGTCAAGGCCACGGGCAATAATCTGCGCGATGTCACGGCGGAGTTCCCACTTGGCAAGTTTGTTTGCGTGACGGGCGTGTCGGGGGGGGGCAAATCTACCCTGACCATCGAAACCTTGTTCAAGACGGCCTCCATGAAACTCAATGGCGCGCGCCAGACGCCCGCGCCTTGCGAGACGATCAAAGGGTTGGAACATCTCGATAAGGTCATCGATATCGACCAACGCCCAATCGGGCGCACCCCGCGCTCGAACCCCGCCACCTATACGGGCGCCTTTACCCCGATCCGCGATTGGTTTGCGGGCCTGCCCGAAGCCAAGGCGCGGGGCTATAAACCGGGGCGGTTCAGCTTCAATGTCAAAGGCGGGCGTTGCGAGGCTTGCCAAGGCGATGGCGTGATCAAGATCGAGATGCATTTCCTGCCCGATGTCTATGTCACCTGTGAAACCTGCAAAGGCGCGCGCTATAATCGCGAAACCCTCGAGATCCGCTTCAAGGGCAAATCCATCGCCGATGTTCTTGATATGACGGTCGAAGACGCGCAGGAGTTTTTCAAAGCTGTTCCCAGCATCCGCGAGAAGATGGATGCGCTGGTCAGGGTCGGGCTCGGCTATATCAAAGTGGGCCAGCAAGCCACCACGCTCTCGGGCGGCGAGGCGCAGCGCGTGAAACTCTCCAAGGAATTGGCAAAACGCGCCACGGGTCGCACTTTGTATATTTTGGACGAGCCAACCACTGGTTTGCACTTCGAAGATGTTCGAAAATTGCTAGAGGTGCTGCATGAATTGGTTGATCAAGGCAACTCGGTTGTGGTGATCGAGCATAATCTCGATGTGATCAAAACCGCAGATTGGCTGATTGATATCGGCCCTGAAGGCGGCGATGGCGGCGGCGAGATTGTGGCGGTCGGAACCCCTGAACAGGTCGCCGAAGTCGCACGCTCCCATACGGGGCGCTACCTCAAACCGATGCTCGATGCCCGCAAACACGCTGCTGAATAACGCGCGCCCATCTATCTTTGCTTGAAAAATACTTCGGGGTAGGTGGCGCGTCAGCGCCGCCAAGGGGCAGCGCCCCTAGCGCGCAAGGATTAGCCGCTCCAACCCGTGGAAATGATAAATATCGGCATATTGCGGCGGCTCGACCAGATGCAAATCGGGAAAACGCTCAAACAGGATCGGCAGGGCGATCTGCAATTCCAGCCGCGCCAGCGGCGCGCCCACACAGAAATGCAGTCCCGCGCCAAAAGCCAGATTGGCAGGCCCATCCCGCCTGTCGGGTACAAAACGCTCGGCATCAGCATAAACATCCCCGTCCCGCCCCGCCGAGGCCAGCAGCAGCGCCACCTGATCCCCGCGTTGAAACGCATGCCCGAACTGCGTTACATCCTCATAGACGTAGCGCGTAAACATATGCAGCGGCGGGTCATAGCGCAGGATTTCCTCAACCAGCGCTGCGGGCTCGGCCCCGAACCGCGCGCCTGTCTCAAGCATCTGTTTCACGCCATTGCCAATAGTATGTACCGTGGCCTCATGCCCCGCATTGAGCAGCAGAATACAGGTGGCAATCAATTCATCGGTGCTGAGCTTCTCGCCCTCGGCCTCGGCGGCGATCAAATGGCTGATCAGGTCATCGCGTGGTGCTGATCGGCGCTGCTCGACATAGGCGCGCAGGAAGCTCACGAAGTTTTGAGTGGCCGCCACCGCCCTGTCTTCCTGTTCACGCGTTCGGTCGGGCACATACATCATCACCATCGCATTGGACCATGTCAGCAGATCAGGGGCCATCTCCTCGGGCACGCCAAGAAGCCGCGCGATGATGGTGACGGGCAGGGGGCGGGCAAGGGTCTCAAGCAGATCAAAAGGCCCCTCAGGGGTGTCATCAAGCAAGCCATGGGTCAGAGCTTCGATCTCGGGGGCCAGCTCGGCAATGCGGCGCGAGGTGAAGGCGCGCAGGACCAGCCCGCGCAAACGCGTATGGCGCGGAGGCTCCAATTCCAGCATGGAATGGGCCTCAACCGCGTAAAAAGGCGCCAAATGATTGGGGATGTTCAGCGCCTCGACAGGTTCGCGGCCAAAGCGTCTGTCGCGCAGGATGGTGTTCACCGCCTCATGGGTTGTGGCGCAAACCAACCCATATTCCTTCCAATAGACCAAAGGCCCTGCTGCACGCGCTTTGGCGTAGAAGGCATAGGGGTTCTGCACAAAGCGCGGGTCTTTGGGGGATTGGGCAAGATGTATCATGACCACAGGCCTAGCCCGAGCGCCGCGTGCAGAAAAGGCCCCATGCCCTAAATTCCCGACCCATCCATGGCGCCCCAAATGGGTTTGCGGGGAAAGACGGGGCATCATTCCACTGGAAAATTAACAAGCCACCTGCTTAACTCCTTGCGACTGCTTTTTTCAACGCATCCGATTTTTGGAGGATCAGGTATGAATTTCAGTAAAGGGCCCATTGTCGTGGCCGCAGCACTTTGTACATTTACACTACCCGCTGCCGCGCAGGATCTGTGTGGCGGGCTCGGCGCGCAAGGCGTTTGGGTGGGGGGCAGCGAAGGCGCATCCGATATCGCCACCGCGCCAAATTTCTTTGAGCAAAACAGCATTATGGTGCCGCCCAATGGCTATGCCTACAGCCTGTTCAGCCTGTCTGCGCCAAGCAATATCCGTGTTGAGGCTGCGGGCCAGTCCGAGGCTGACACCGTGCTCGATCTCTATGACAGCACGGGCATGTTGATCCTGAGTGATGATGACGGTGGCGGAGGCTGGGACTCGCGGGGCGAGATCGAATTGGCCGCGGGCAGCTATTGCCTTGGCGTGCGCAGCTTTGGCGGTGAGCCGATCGTGGCGGATGCCCGTATCGGGCGCGCCGATGAACATGAAGCCCTGACCGCAGGCTGGGTTGGCGTCGAGGGCGGCGGATTTGTGGGCATTGATGCCTGCCTTCCCGAAACGCCTGCCACAACCCTTGGCTCGGGCATGATCACCGCGTCGATGTCCGAGGGCGTCTCGGCCACAAATACCATTACGGGCGTGCCGTATTATCGCTTCAATATCAGCGAGCCGACCGCTGTGACCATCCGCGCCGAGAACGAGATGGCTGACCCCTATATCTACATTTTTGACGGGCAGGGTGGCCTGATTGCCGAGAATGATGATTACAACTCGCTTAACAGCCGGATCGATTTCACCACGCCGCTTCAGCCAGGCAGCTATTGCATCGGCATGCGCTCGCTCTCGGATCCGAACCTGCCTGTGACGGTCAGCGTCACGCCTTATTCGCAGGAAGAGGCGATGCGCGAAATGTATGCCACGCTGGAGGCAAGCCCGCCTATTGGCGGCACCTATCCGATCCAAGATCTCGGCACGCTGATGGGGCCAATGGCCCGTGATGCGCAAATCTCGGGCGATGCGGTTTGGTACTCCTTCTCGGTTCCCGAGGATGGTTTCGTGGTGATTGATGCCATCGGCATTCGCGACTCTGACCCTGTGATCGCGCTGTTTGACACTGTTGGTCGGGAACTGGCGTTCAATGATGATGTGAGCGGCAATCTCGACAGCCAGATCGCCTCGCGGCTGTCATCGGGCACCTATCTCTTGGGTGTGTCGCAATATTCCGACAGCTATAACGGCATCATCCGCATCTCGATGGAGCGCTATATCCGCGCGCAATAAGAACCATCGGATAAATTAACGAAGGGTCGCCTGAAGTAAGGCGGCCCTTTTTTGTGGCGGGGATATCCCCCTCTTTCTGTGTGGTCAGTTTGGCGCAGGAAGGATTGTCCAAAGCTGTCCGGTGACGTTCTGGCAGGTCGCCATAAAGGCCGCCCCACCATAATCCCCATCGAGCTGATTGCCTTCCAGACATTCATTGAAAGGCTCGCGGAATTGCGTGGTTAGCCTGAAATAGCCGCCCTCAGCAGGAATGGGGCGCGCGAAACTCGGTTGTCAGGCGGTAATAGCCGTCCCCCTCGGGGAGTGCGCGCCAAACCTGACCTGATACATTCTGGCAGCGATCCATGAAAGCCGCCCCCTCTAGCGCGCCATTGATCTGGTTGCCTTCAAGGCACTCGCCTTCCGCTTTGCGAAATTGCGTGGTCAGTGAGAATTCGCCCGAAGGCAGGCTTTGTGCAGCCAGAGACATTGGCGCGGTGAGGCATGCAATAATGGCGAAGTTGCCAAGTAACTTGGATATGGTCATGAGATCTCCGTTCCAAATAAAGTGTTGAGAAAGTCTTTCGTTTTAAGGCGTTTCGACGGGCATTTCGTTGGCGCTGGCTTGTTTCCCACGGAATGAATTTAATCCTGTTCAGGATATCACCGTGCCGAAACGGATCAACTGAGCCGCGGTCCTGCAGGCGAAAACCTGCTTGCATCACAGGATGTGATATCGGGGCATCGCTGCAATGCCGCGGCAAAGGCATGGTTTGGGCTGCGGAATGGGGGAGCCCTTCGCAAAAGCCTTGCTGACGATAGGTTTTTGCAGGGAATGCAAACAAAATAAGGGCCACCCGAGATGCGGATGGCCCTTTTAATCTGGTCTCACTAACCTCTAGCGGGCTTAACCCGCAGCGCTTTGCTCAAGCGGTGTGATGATGCCAAGGAAGTCCTGCGCCTTGAGCGATGCTCCGCCGACAAGCGCGCCATCGACATTCGTGACAGCGAAAATATCGGCGGCATTGGCGGGTTTGACCGAACCGCCATAGAGAAGCGGCGTGGCATTGGCGATGCTCTCGCCGAAGCGGGTGGTCAGCTCGGCGCGGATGAAATCATGCACCTCGGCGATCTGTTCCAATGTGGGCACCTTACCCGTGCCAATGGCCCAGACAGGCTCATAGGCCACAACAAGCGCCTTGGCGGTGGCGTCATCAGGGATGGAGCCTGCAAGCTGCTCGGCGATCACATCCAAGGTGACCCCTTCATCGCGCTGCGCTTCGGTCTCGCCAATGCATATGATGGCGCGCAGCCCTGCTGCAACAGCCGCTTGCGCCTGTGCGCGCACGCTGGCGTCATCCTCGGCATGATCGGTGCGGCGCTCGGAATGGCCTAGGATCACGGCGCTTGCGCCTGCATCCACCAACATATCCGCCGAAATATCGCCCGTATGCGCGCCCATGGCTGCGACATGGCAGGTTTGCCCGCCGATCCCGATTGCGCTGTCTTTCGTTTGCGCCGCCATCCGCGAGAGCAGCGTAGCAGGTGGGCAGATCAGGATATCGATCTCGGGCGCGGGGCAGGCCGCAACCAAGGCATCAATTTCCGCCAGCGAGGCGCTGGTTCCGTTCATTTTCCAATTGCCTGCGGCAAGCTTACGAGCCATGAGGAATCCCCTTCGGATTTTTGCGGCCATGGGTGGCAAGGATGCCGCGGGGCGTCAAGGCACCTCTTAGGTCTCGGTCAGATGCTCCAGCGCGCGGCGGGCCCAATCGCAGGCCAGTTCTGGATCATCAAGGGCAGCATCGGGCAGGGTCCAATAGGGCATGGAGACGGGTTTCGCCCCTTCCCGCTGATAGGACCAGCGGCTGCATCCCTTCGCTTCAAGAACATCCCCGAAGCCATTGGCCCCTTTGAGATAAATCTGCCCGTCACTATAGACGAGCGCAAAGATCACGCCTGCTTGATAGAGGCAAAGCCCGCCCATCATGCGCCGTGTGGATATCTGCCCGAGATCGGAAAACAGGTCGGTGGCAAAGCTGATTTCTTCCGCGGAAATCGCCATGGTTCAGCGCTCACTCGGCCGCGCGTTCGGCGGCCAGTTCCTCGACATCTTTGAATTTGATCGATTCACCGCAGCCACAGGCATCGGTGACATTGGGATTTTTGAATTTGAACCCTGATTCCAGCAAGCTGGTCTCGTAATCGATCTGGGTGCCGAAAAGGAACATTTGCGCCATCGGTGCGATCATCACACGCGCGCCATCCTGCTCGACCACTTCGTCATTCGGGTCCACTTCGGCGGCGTAATCCATGGTGTATTCCATGCCCGCGCAACCACCCTTTTTGATGCCAATGCGCAGGCCCTTATGGCCATCGCGTTCCATCAGCTTGGCGATCTGGTTGATCGCTGCAGGCGTCATGGTGACGGCTTGCTTTCCTGGAATGCCAAACATGGAACTTTCCTTTCAGATCGGCGTGCGGGGTTACATGAACCCCAGTTCAAGCCGCGCTTCATCACTCATCATATCCATGCCCCAAGGCGGATCCCATGTGATTTGCACATCCACATGTTTCACGCCTGCCAGAGGTTCAATCGCATCGGCCAGCCAGCCCGGCATTTCGCCCGCCACGGGGCAGCCCGGTGCCGTCAATGTCATCGTCACATCAACCGCGTTCTCGGAGCTGATATCAATCGTATAGACAAGGCCCAGATCATAGATATTCACTGGAATTTCAGGGTCATAGACCGTACGACATGCCTCGACCACCATATCATAAAGCGGATGCTCTGTGCTGGAGGGCTTGATCAGCGGCGCGCCTTCCATCTGGTCATTGGGCATCGGATCGGGAGAGCTGCTCATGAGAGGACCTTAATCTGTGCATCTAAATTCCTGACTAAACATATAGGGAAATGCGTAGACAGGGCAAGAGCAGCCTGTGCGGGTCACTTGGGCGCGCGGCGTCGGATCGGGCTTGGGCGCATTTGTTTTTCGATCGCATCATAGAGCAATTCCGAGATATTTTTTCCTGTCACTTCCTCGATCCCCTCGAAACCGGGAGAGGAGTTAACCTCGAGGACTTTCGGACCATCCGAACCGCGCAGCATATCCACTCCCGCAAGACCAAGCCCGAAGGCGCGGGCGGATTGGATGGCAATGTTGCGCTCCTGTTTGGTGATGCGCACCTTTACCGCCTTGCCACCGCGATGCAGGTTCGAGCGGAAATCATCGGGCGCGCCGACCCGTTTCATAGCCGCAACCACTTTGCCATTGATCACAAGGCAGCGGATATCCTCGCCTGCGGCTTCTTTCACAAAGCTTTGCACCAGAAAATTGGCCGATAGCCCGCGAAAGGCATCAATCACCGATTGCGCGGCTTTCTTGGTTTCGGCCAGAACGACGCCCTTGCCTTGGCTGGATTCCAGCAGCTTCACAACCAAGGGCGCATGGCCCACCAAGGCGATGAGATTGCTGGTATCCTTCGGGCTTGCGGCAAAGGCTGTCTGGGGCATTCCGATGCGATGGCGTGACAGGATCTGATGGGCATGCAGCTTGTCGCGGCTGGCGGTAATGGCGGCGCTGCCATTGACGCAGTAAACCCCCAAGGTTTCGAATTGGCGCAGGATCGCGGCGCCATAAGATGTGATCGAGGGGCCGATACGCGGGATGACGGCATCGAATTTCGGCAATTCCACCCCATCATAAAAGACGGCAGGGCTCATGGCATTCAGGGCCATGTAGCAACGGGTTGTATTGATCACTTCCACGACATGGCCGCGTTTCTCGCCCTCAGATTGCAATTGGGCGGTCGAGTAATTCTGCTCGCGGCTCAGCACGGCGATGCGCAATGCCCGTTTGGGGGCGGTCTGTTTGACTGCGGCTGTGTGATACACCTCGAAGCTGCGCTGTGCTTGACAGAAGCTCTCGGATGGGTTGATCAACCAATTCGATTTGATCGCCTGACGTCCGATCAACATTTTATACGACATTGCGGCGCGGTCGGTCAGGGTGATCTCGACCTGTTGGCGGAAGCTGCCGATTTCCAGCTCGCTCAGGATCACAAAGCGCGCCTCCGTGTCGCCATTGGAGCTGGTCACATCGCGGCGGTCATGGATCGGGGCCGAGCAGGTGATCGCCATATCGGGCCGGCTCGGGATCGGGTTGATCAGAAAGCGCACATTCGGCTTGGCGATGGGGCCGAATACTTCGATGTCAAAGGCATGCAGGGCGGATGTGCGCGCGCCTGTATCCACCTTAGCCTTCAGCGCGGGCAGGCCCAATTCGGGCAGACCGACCCATTCTTCCCAGCCGAGCTTGAAAACTTGATCCATTGGGTGCCTCATTGTCTCTTTCTTTGAGTTGGGCCTTGGCTTTGCTGTAGAATCGCCCGAAGAACATAGCCCCTGTTCGAACGAGGCTTTATCCCGTGCCCCAAGAGTTTGCATATGAATTGTTGCATCAAGATGGCAAAGCGCGCCGTGGCGTGATCTCGACCCCGCGCGGGCAGATCCGAACGCCCGCTTTCATGCCCGTGGGCACAGCCGCCACCGTCAAGGCGATGATGCCTGAAAGCGTGCGCCAGACAGGGGCGGATATCCTTTTGGGCAATACCTATCACCTGATGCTGCGCCCCACTGCGGAACGGATCGCGGCGCTTGGCGGTTTGCATAAATTCATGAATTGGGATCGCCCGATCCTGACGGATTCAGGCGGCTTTCAGGTGATGAGCTTGGCCGATCTGCGCAAGCTGACCGAGGAGGGCGTGCAGTTTCGCAGCCATATTGACGGCTCGAAACATATGCTAAGCCCCGAGCGGAGCATGGAGATCCAGAAGCTGCTCGGCTCAGATATCGTGATGTGTTTCGATGAATGCCCCGCTTTGCCGGCGGAACGCGATACGATTGCGCGGTCAATGGAATTGTCGATGAGATGGGCCGCGCGTTCCAAGCAGGCTTTTGGTGATCGTCCGGGGCATGCGCTGTTCGGCATTATGCAAGGCGGGCTTGAGCAGGATTTGCGCGGCGCGAGCGCCGAGGCGCTGCGCGAGATCGGCTTTGATGGTTATGCGATTGGCGGATTGGCTGTGGGCGAGGGGCAGGAGGCGATGTTCGGTTGCCTTGATTACGCGCCCGATCTGCTGCCCGAGGACAAGCCGCGCTATCTTATGGGCGTGGGCAAGCCCGATGATATCGTGGGCGCGGTCAAGCGCGGGGTGGATATGATGGATTGCGTGCTGCCGTCGCGCTCGGGGCGCACGGGGCAGGCATGGACGCGGCGCGGCCAGCTCAATATCAAAAACGCCCGCCATCAGGATGACCCGCGCCCGCTGGATGAGGCCTGCACATGCCCTGCCTGCTCCAATTATTCGCGCGCCTATCTGCATCATGTGTTCCGCTCGAGCGAGATCATCTCCTCGATGCTGATGACATGGCATAATCTGCATTACTTCCAAGAGCTAATGCAGGGCATGCGCGATGCGATCGAAGCCGATTGCTTTGCCGATTTCGAGGCCGAGTTCCATGCCAACCGCGCCTTGGGCGATATTGATCCGCTGTAAATTTGGGCTAACTGTCATTCGAGCAGGGGCGCGCGCTATATTTTGCGAGCTTTCACCAAGGCTTCACAAAATCCTGCTTGTGCCCGCTTTCGCGAAAAGGCACGCTTTGTGATGAGTTGGCGCGGTTCTTGCGCTTGAAACGCGCAGCCCCGTGCCCCAAGTAACACTGCACCACCAAGGAGCAGGACAGGGGCTGCCGCTGATGCGGGGCCCGGAGCCCGCTTGCCAAGAATAAGGAAGGCAAAATGCCAGAAGTTCAAAGCACTTATCCCGTTCTTCCACTGCGCGATATCGTGGTTTTCCCGCATATGGTCGTGCCGCTTTTCGTCGGTCGTGAGAAATCCGTCCGCGCGCTGGAAGAGGTGATGCGTGACGATAAGCAAATTCTTCTATCGAGCCAGATCGACCCCAGCATTGATGACCCCGAATCCGACGGCATCTATGATGTGGGCGTGATCGCCAATGTCCTGCAATTGCTGAAATTGCCCGATGGCACAGTAAAAGTGCTGGTCGAGGGGCGCGCCCGTGTGCGGATCGAAGGGTTCTTGCCCAATGACTCGTTCTTTGAAGCGCGCGCCCACGTGCTGGATGAAACCGAGAATGATCCCGAAGCGACAACCGCGCTCCTGCGTTCGGTTGTTGAGGAGTTCGAGAAATACGCCAAGGTCAAAAAGAATGTACCTGAGGATGCCCTGACCTCGATCATCGAGGCCGAGGAGCCTTCCAAATTGGCCGATCTCGTCTCGGGGCATTTGGGTGTGGAGGTTGAGCAAAAGCAGGACCTGCTGGAAACGCTCGATATCTCGGCCCGCCTTGAGAAAGTCTATGGCATGATGCAGGGCGAAATGTCGGTTCTGCAGGTCGAGAAAAAGATCAAAACGCGCGTGAAATCCCAGATGGAGCGCACGCAGCGCGAATATTACCTCAATGAGCAAATGAAGGCGATTCAGCGCGAGTTGGGCGATGGCGAAGATGGCGCCAATGAGATTGCCGAGCTTGAGGAAAAGATCGCCAATACGAAATTCTCGAAAGAGGCCCGTGATCGTGCGGATGCGGAGATCAAAAAGCTCAAGAATATGAGCCCGATGAGCGCCGAGGCCACGGTTGTGCGCAATTACCTCGATTGGATGCTCTCCATTCCTTGGGGCGTGAAATCGCGCGTCAAAAAAGACCTTGGCCGCGCCGAGCAGGTGCTTGATGCCGATCATTACGGTCTGGAAAAGGTTAAGGAACGCATCGTGGAATATCTTGCGGTGCAGCAGCGCTCCAAGAAGCTGAAAGGCCCGATCATGTGCCTTGTCGGCCCTCCGGGTGTGGGTAAAACCAGCCTTGGGAAATCGGTTGCCAAAGCCACGGGGCGCGAATTTATCCGCATCTCGCTTGGCGGCGTGCGCGACGAATCCGAGATCCGTGGCCACCGTCGGACCTATATCGGCTCCATGCCGGGCAAGATCATTCAGGCGATGAAAAAGGCGAAAACCACCAATCCGCTGATCCTTCTCGACGAGATCGACAAGATGGGTCAGGATTTCCGTGGTGACCCCGCCTCAGCCATGCTTGAGGTGCTTGATCCCGAACAGAATGCGACCTTCTCGGACCATTACCTCGAGGTGGAATATGACCTCTCGAATGTGATGTTCCTGACCACGGCGAATTCTTACAACATGCCAGGCCCGCTTCTGGACCGGATGGAGATCATCTCGCTCTCGGGTTATACCGAGGATGAAAAGCGCGAGATCGCCAAGCGTCACTTGCTGGCCAAGCAGATCAAGAACCACGGTCTGCGCGCCGATGAATTCAACCTCACGGATGAAGCGCTGACGGACGTGATCCGCTATTACACGCGCGAAGCGGGTGTGCGGAACCTTGAGCGTGAATTGGCCAAAATCGCCCGTAAGGCGCTGACAGCGATCCTGAAGGGGCAAAGCAAATCGGTCGAGGTTACATCCGATAATCTCGAAGAGATGCTGGGTGTGCGCCGCTTCAAATTCGGTTTGGCGGAAATGGATGACCAGATAGGCGTTGTCACGGGCCTTGCCTGGACCAGCGTTGGCGGTGATCTTCTGTCGATCGAGGCCCTGCGCCTTGCGGGTAAGGGGCGGATGAAAACAACGGGTAAGCTCGGCGATGTGATGAAGGAATCCATCGACGCGGCCGCCAGCTATGTCCGCTCCATCGCGCCCAAGATCGGCGTGCAGCCTCCGCGCATGGATCGTTGGGATATCCACGTGCACGTGCCCGAGGGGGCCACACCGAAAGACGGGCCAAGCGCGGGTATCGGGATGGTCACTTCGATCGTGTCGGTTCTGACGCAAATCCCTGTGCAAAAAGACATCGCCATGACAGGCGAGGTGACCTTGCGCGGGAATGTCCTGCCAATTGGCGGGTTGAAGGAAAAGCTGCTTGCGGCTCTGCGGGGCGGTATCAAAACCGTGCTGATCCCTCAGGAGAACGAAAAGGACCTCGCCGAGATCCCCGATAATGTCAAAGAGGGTTTGGAGATCATTCCCGTCTCGCATGTCTCGGAGGTCTTGGCCCGTGCTCTGGTGCGCGCGCCTGAAGCCATCGATTGGGATGAGGAGGCCGAAGATGCGGCCGCCGTCCAGCGCGCTTTGGGCAAGGGGGATGGCACCGCCGCCACCGCCCATTAATTAGGCGCGACCCTGTCATGAACCGCTAAAAATACTCCGTCTAGGCGATGCTTGGGCGGAGTATTTTGCATCTTGGGGGTGTGCAGGGTGGTTAATTTCAAGCGATTCCGCTACCCTGCCTGCATACGGGGAACAAAGGGGATAGCTTTATGGCTTCCAAGAAAAGAAGCACGTCAGCCAGTCGGAGCCGTGCGAAACTGCACGTTGCGGCCACAAACACGACAGCTGACGAGGCCGAAAAAACCGAGACATCACAGGCATCAGACGAGGCCGAGCAAACCCACTCGCCAGCCGCATCCGTGGCAGCCGCAATGGGGGCTGCTGCCATTCTTCACCGCGCCGAGGCCGAAGATCAGAGCGATGGCAATGAGAGTGACGCAGATGACGATCCCATCGCCGAGATGTTCAAACGCCGCGATCTCATTCAAGCCGTCAGCGAACGGGCCGATCTGAAAAAATCGGATGTGCGCGAATTCGTTGATCTGGTGCTTGATGAAATGTCCAAAGCGCTCACTGAGGGTAAGGAATTAATTCTGCCCCCGATCGGCAAAATCACCATCAAACGCCGCACGGCGCAGACGAATGGCGATATGCTTGTGGCCAAGATCAAGCTCAAGACCCGTGAAGAGGCTGGGGCAGATAGCAGCGAGGATGCCCTCGCAGATCAGGACTAATTCTCTGGCTGGCCCCGCTTTTCCAAGCGGGGCTTTTGGTCATTTTTGCAAGTGAAGTCTTTCAAAATTTCTTCGTTTCGTGTTTACTGTTCACGTATTTGTTACTGAAATTTTGTGATGAGAGATTGGCCACCAAAGTGGTCGCATTGTGATGATTGTAGTGATTGACCTGAGACGTGGCTTTGCCTTGGGATCTGGACAGCGATTTATGGGTGTTTCTGTGGTCCCGGGCGGCGTTGCCACGTCGCAATTTTTAGAATTTTTGTCATCAGTGTTCGGTTTAGGACGCGGATCGCAGTCTTTATGTGGCGGTGCGCGACGGGCGTTGGGGTAACGTTCTTGCGATGATTTCGGCAAGCTATGGCTATGCCTTGATGCCTTCGCGTTTGGCTTCCCTGCGCCTCAACGTAAATTGAGAGCGGGAGCTATTATGGCTGAGAAAACAGGACGTGACCTAAGCGTTGGTGAAATGGCCGAACGGGCAGGGGTCGCGGTATCGACACTTCATTTCTACGAGGCCGAGGGGCTGATCAAATCCTGGCGTACGGGGGCAAACCACCGCCGCTATAACCGAGCGGAGCTGCGCCGCGTGGCCATCGCCAAGACCGCACAAAAGGTCGGTGTGCCATTGGCCGATGTCAAAGCCATGCTGGACCAAATTCCGCGTGACAAGGCGGTTTCAGCCGCCGATTGGCGGCAAGCAGGTGAGCAATGGTCGGATCTTTTGCTGGATCAAATCATCAATCTGCGGCGGCTGCGCAACCAGTTGCATGGATGTATCGGCTGCGGCTGTCTCTCAGTCGAGCAATGCGCCTTATTCAATGAAGATGACCAGCTCGCCAAGAACGGGGCTGGCCCGCGCCGTTGGGTCGGGGAAGAAGACGAATTGGCCCCGATGCGCCGTCCAGGCTAGCGGGCAGCAGATCGCTCAATCGCGGCCTCTATGCACTCGCTCAAAGCATCCCAATAGGGCTGGCCCCGATCATCACGGCCCTCCAAAAGCGCGTCGAGTTGATGCTTGTGGCCTTTGACATTGGTCACAATCGCGCGCAGGGGCGCGTCTTTCGCCTCGGCCTTATTGGCAATCAGGGTCGTGTTGTGCGGCGAGATCACTCCGTCATGAAAGCTATGCATCAAGGTCAAAGGCGGCCCGTCCTTGCTCAGCCGCCAAGGTTGCACCATTGCCCCGCATAGGCAAAACGCGCCATCCACAGGTTCCAAATCCGGCCAGTCACGCGGCGGATAGGCCAATGATGCGGCAATGATCCCGCCCGCTGATGCACCAAAGCTGAGCATCGGTACCCCCGACAGATCAAAAGGGTCCCGAAGATCACGCAGCGCGCGCAAGGCTTGCGAGAAATCCTCCAAGGCCGCGTAAAACAGCGGCCCGCAATAGGCGGGGTTGATACGCATGCCCACCCGTGCAGTGCGCAATTGCGCATGGGTCACGGTGGCCTGTTCCTTTGCGTCGAACCTTTCCATCGGCGCGCCGCCCTTGGCATAGGAAATCGAGGCAAAGCCGATCCGCTCGGAAACCAACCTTGCGGCACAGGCCTGCGGAAAGGGGCCCGTATGCTTGCCATGCGAAAACCCGCCCCCATGGGCATAGACCACCACGGCGCGCGGTGCGTTTTGCGGCAAATAGAGATCAAAATCCCGCAGCCCTTGCCCCCGCGCAGCGGTATATTTCCCCGAGAATGTCGGCTGCATGTTCCCCAGTCCCCTTTACCTGACCGCAATATCGACAAAAACCGCGCTTCTGGCCAGCCTCAAGCCGCCCGCTTGGTCTTGGAGTTGGCGGCCAAAGGCTTTACTTCCTCGGCCATGCGTTTTGATTTTCCCATCTACCTTCTGCGCCACGGCCAAACCGATTGGAACCGCGAAAGACGGTTGCAAGGCTGGCTGGACACGGAATTGAACGCCACAGGCCGTACGCAAGCGGCGGCACAGGCGCAGATCATGCTTGCGGTGCAGGCGGGCACAACGCCCCTCCTGCTCTATTCCAGCCCCCTCACACGCGCTGTTCAAACCGCAGACATTCTGGGCGCGAAACTCGGTGTCGCGCCATTCCTCGATGACAGGCTGCGCGAGGTCCATATGGGCGCATGGCAAGGCTTGACCCATGCCGAGATCGCCAGCCGCTGGCCCGAGGCCTACCACTCACATTCCACGGATTTTCATCTTTCCATAAATACGAAAGATGGCGAAACGCTGGAGGCCCTGTCCCACCGATTGGACAGCTTCCTTCAGGGGATTTATGGCCCATCTATCATCGTGACTCATGGAATCGCGCTGCAATATATGCGCGGGCAGCTCTTGGGGCTCGATCTCGCAGCCACGGCAAATCTCGGGCATGAACAGGCCGTGATTTACGCCATCCAAGCCGGCGCAGAAAATATCCTGCGCGCTTGATGACATTTTTCACTTTTGGGCTTGAAGAGCTCTGCCGTTCAAGGCTAATAGCGCGCCAGCGGGTGATTAGCTCAGTTGGTAGAGCGCTTCGTTTACACCGAAGATGTCGGGAGTTCGAGTCTCTCATCACCCACCATTCTTATTGAAAAGATGTCTTCCCCTTACATGCCGCTGATGCATGTCCCCGCAAGGCGTGTTGAACGTGATTTCAGACAGCGTCATGTGGGCGGTTTCGATGAGCCGCACAGCACAGTCCCCACCAAGCCGACGATCGATGGCTCAATAGGCTTCACGGCAATCTGGAAACGCGCCTGTCAGAACAGGGTAGATGCAAATCTGGTCGATGCGCTGCAGATACTGGTCCAAAAGGCAGTCAACATCTTTGCACTGATCCCGACGGCTTAGCCATTGACGCTGCGTAGACATCAAGTCTTCCATTGCCCCATCTCCGATATTGGCGCCACGCATGGCCCAGTAATTATTAGCCATCAATTCATCCAGATAGGACAGCTCGGGAACCGCGCAGATGGTCTGTTCAATGCGGGTTTCCGCTCTGCTGCAATCGAAAGAGGCCGCGCTCAGCGGGGGGGCGAGCATCACCATGGCTGCACAGAGAAGCAGGTGGAGAGGGGAAATGGCTTTGGTCATGGATTACTCCTGTTTCAACCGTCAAAGAAGCGACCCATTCAGGGCTAAGCAAGGTCTTTCAAGCGCGATTTATGCAAAAAACGCGCCATTTGTGACGGTTTTTTCGCACCGCCAGATCTGTTGAGGCCCGATAGAAAGGCATTGATCTTCTTTCTGAAGCGTCTCGACTTTAACCTGATGTGTCAAATACCTGCGGAACGCTTTAAGGCCGCGCGCTGCCCTGCGCGGCTTGATCTAGGTCTTGTTCGCGCCGCTCGAGAGTGTTGCGCATATCGGAAATTCGGCGATCCCATTCCCCGAGTTGGCGTTCTCATGCGTTGAGATCCGCCTCACGCTGGTTCAAACGGCGCTCCCACTCGGCCAGTTCCGCCTCGCGATGTTCGAGCTCGAAATCCCGACTTCCCTCGTCAAGACCGCCGCCTGCACGCATCGAAAAAATCTCGATTGAGGGGGCATCGCGCGGGCCGCAGGCCTCTAGTTCTACGACATACTGGCGGCCAATAAGGGCCTCTACGGGCATGTTGGCCATCGCGTTGCTGTTCATATAGGACCGAATGGCTTCCCCGTAATTGGACCGGGCATCGCGGGTCACCATGACGGGGTCGGTTTTATCATTCGGATCAAGCCTGTTTTGCTGGTTCACATAGAACCGGTCCTGTTGGAAGACAGTGTGGGCTTCGGTTAGGGGAGCGCCTGATGAATTGAGTGTATCTGCATAGGAGAATTCCTGCGCCACTTCTGTGCGAATACAGGATTGCGCAGCACCAATACTTGGTATTACGGCCAGACCAGAGGTCAGTGCTATGGCAATTGCAATTTGTTTCATCTCGGTCTCCTCCCTCAGATTGGAAATGTTAGGGCGGATCGCGCGAATGTCCAAACTGTTGGGCGACACGGCAGGTATTTTTTGCTTGCGCCCAGACCAATATATGCCCCCGCTTTTCCTGCCCGAAAGGCAGGTTTTTTGCCTTCTTTCGGGACGGTGGAATATTTTGCTATTATCCCCGCTTGACGGGGGCGGGTCTGCGTCATAGACACCCTCCACGCTAAGGCAGATGCTTGAGCGGATGGTGAGCGGTTGTAGCTCAGTTGGTTAGAGTACCGGCCTGTCACGCCGGGGGTCGCGGGTTCGAGTCCCGTCAACCGCGCCACCACCATTCGATCTGCTCGCCAAAGCATATGCGCGGTTGTAGCTCAGTTGGTTAGAGTACCGGCCTGTCACGCCGGGGGTCGCGGGTTCGAGTCCCGTCAACCGCGCCACTTTCCTTTTAAAGTGATATCGGCCCTTATGGGTGTGGGGCAGGGCAGAGCGCGCGTCCGCTTATGCTCCTTTGGAGCAAGCGCGGCCGCGCGCAGGCCTTTGGCCTTTTTTCGTATTTTTGGAAAGATGAAGGGGGGCGGGACGCCTTAGCCCTTATGGATCCAGCCACCGCCAAAGATGCGGCTTGTATCGGGCGCGTAGAAGACACAGGCCTGACCGGGGCTGACGCCTTCCTCGGCGGTGAATAGCTCGACCTCTGCCTCGGTCTCGGAGATGGGGCGGATCGTGGCGGTTCGTGGCGGGCGGGTTGAACGGATTTTGACCTCCAGCTCCCATGCGTCTTGCGAGGTGAAGGGGGTGTCTCCCAGCCAGTTGATCTCGCGCACGGGGACCACGCGGGTGGAGAGTGCCTCTTTCGGGCCGACGATAACGCGGCGGGTGTCGGGATCGAGTTTGACGACATAAAGCGGATCTTCCAGACCGCCGATGCCCAGACCACGGCGTTGACCGATTGTATAATGGATCACGCCGCGATGCTCGCCCAAAGGGGTGCCATCCATATCCACGATCTCGCCCGGATCGGCCGCGCCGGGGCGCAGTTTCTCGATCACGGCGGCGTAGTTTCCATTGGGGACGAAGCAGATATCCTGACTGTCGGGTTTATCGGCAACGGGCAGGCCGTATTTTGCCGCGAGGCTGCGCGTCTCGGCCTTTGATGCCAGATGACCCAAGGGGAAGCGCAGAAAATCCAGTTGCTCCTGTTTGGTGGAGAAGAGGAAATAGGATTGGTCGCGCGCGGCATCGGCGGCGCAATGCAGCTCGGCACCTTGCGCGCCCATCTTGCGCTGGATGTAATGGCCCGTTGCCATGCAATCGGCATCAAGGTCTTTTGCGGTGGCCAGCAGATCCTTGAATTTTACGCGCTCATTGCAGCGGATGCAGGGCACAGGGGTTGCGCCTGCCAGATAACTATCGGCGAATTCGTCGATCACGGCGTCTTTGAAGATATTCTCATAATCCAGCACATAATGCGGAAAGCCCATTTCCTCGGCCACGCGGCGGGCATCATGAATATCGCGGCCTGCGCAACAGGCCCCCTTTTTGGCGAGTGCCGCGCCATGATCATAGAGCTGCAGCGTGACGCCCACCACATCATAGCCCTCATCGGCCAATTGCGCGGCCACCACCGAGCTGTCCACGCCGCCCGACATGGCAACAACCACGCGCGTTTGCGACGGGGGCTTGGCGAAACCAAGGGAGTTGAGGGCAGCGCTGTCGCGATCAAGGGGCATGACGATCTCCGGGGGGTGTTATCGCGGAATATAGGAAAATGCGATGTAATCACAAGGGCGCTGCTTACGCGTCATTAAGCAGTTGCTGTCATGCACTGTAGCGATTGAGGTGACAAGGTGAGAGACGGGTCATGTATATCCGCCGGATCAAAGGGCCAATTGCGGTGACGCTTCCTGACGGGACGCGGTTTTCAAGGTCGCAATTGCCGCCTGAAAATACGCGACGTTGGGTGGCAAGCCGCAAGGCGGCCGTGGTCAAGGCTGTGCGCTTTGGCCTGATTACCGAGGAGGAGGCGCGCGAGACATGGGCGTTATCCGAGGAAGAACTGGGCTCATGGTTGGGCCGCGTGGAGCGCCATGGCGAGGCGGCTTTGAAGGCAACAGCGGTGCAAAGGTTCCGCGATTAAACCAGTGGTTGAGTGATCTTCGGGATTTTCTCCTTGCGTTACGGACCAAACCCCAAAACAATTTGTCAAAGGTAACCAGTGGTTAACGAATTAAGATCAGTTTGGTTTTATTGAAACCTGCGAATCAGAGAGGTCAATATGCGAGTGCTATTGGTTGAAGATGATCCTACCACTGCAAAAAGCATTGAAATGATGCTGCGCCACGCGAATTTGAACGTCTATTCCACCGATCTGGGGGAGGAAGGCGTCGATCTGGCGAAGCTGTATGATTACGACCTTATGCTTTTGGATTTGAATTTGCCCGATATGACCGGGCTTGAGGTGCTGCGCCAATTGCGTTTAGCGCGTGTGGATACGCCGATCCTTATTCTAACTGGCGCGGATGACACCGACAGTAAGTTGAAGGGCTTTGGCTTTGGCGCGGATGATTATCTGACCAAACCGTTCCACCGCGAAGAACTTGTTGCGCGTATCCATGCGATTATCCGCCGCTCGAAAGGCCATGCTCAATCCGTTATCAAAACGGGCGAGATCTCGGTCAATCTTGATGCCAAAACCGTTGAGGTGAACGGGCGCGCGGTGCATCTGACGGGAAAAGAGTATCAAATGCTCGAGCTTCTGTCCTTGCGCAAGGGGACGACCCTGACCAAGGAGATGTTCCTGAACCATCTTTATGGCGGCATGGACGAGCCTGAGTTGAAGATCATCGATGTGTTCATATGCAAATTGCGCAAGAAGCTGTCGGAAGCGACAGGTGGTGGAAACCATATCGAGACGGTTTGGGGGCGGGGCTATGTGTTGCGCGATCCCGAACCTGCCTTTTCCGAGACGGATTTTGCCGCAACGGCTTAACCTTGGCTGAATTATTGTAGCGGATGGGTGGCTTTGGCTGAGGCTTGGCCGTTTGAACTCTGGGTTGATATTTGGCCCCGATCTTTTCGCCTGCGCAATTGACGGTGGCGACTCTCTAGACCTCTCTCACGGTGACCCATATCAATGGGGCAGAACATCCGTGGGAATTTGAAATGTCAGATGCAGGCTTGGCAGAAAAGGTAGCGGCCTTTGATGAGGATGCCGCAAAACAACGGCTGGCGCAGCTTGCTGTTTTGCTCGCAAATGCGAATGCGGAATATCATAGGGATGATGCCCCCAGCCTGAGTGACGCGGAATATGACGCCTTAAAGCGTGAGAACGCCTTGATCGAGGATCGTTTTCCCGACCTCAAACGTGATGACAGCCCAAGCGAACAGGTGGGGGCAAGCCCCTCGGATGGGTTTGCCAAAATCACCCATGTTGAGAGGATGCTATCGCTCTCCAATGCGTTTTCTGCGGAAGATGTTGGGGATTTCGTCGATTATATACGCCGCTATCTGGGGATTGATGCAAAGACGGCTTTGGGCTTCACGGCTGAGCCCAAAATCGATGGGTTATCCCTTTCCTTGCGCTATGAGGGCGGGGCGTTGGTTAGTGCCGCCACCCGTGGGGATGGCAGCATCGGCGAAAACGTCACCGCCAATGCCCGAACGATTGCAGATATCCCGCAAAGTATTTCGGGCGCGCCAGATATTCTTGAGGTCCGCGGCGAGGTTTATATGAGCCATGCCGATTTTGCGGAATTGAATAGCCGGCAAGAGGCGCGTGGCGGCAAGGTATTCGCCAATCCACGTAATGCTGCGGCGGGATCGCTGCGGCAATTGGATTGCGAGATCACGCGCGCGCGCCCTTTGAAATTCTTTGCCTATGCTTGGGGGGAACTATCCCAACCCTTGGCCGAGACACAGATGGGGGCGATTGAACAGCTCTCGGATTTCGGGTTTCAGACCAATCCTCTGACCGCGCGCTGCAATTCGACGGATGCGCTCTTGGCCCATTACGCAATGATCGAGCAGGGGCGCGCGACCTTGGGGTATGACATTGATGGTGTGGTCTACAAACTTGATGATTTGGCGCTTCAACGGCGTCTCGGGATGCGCTCGACCACGCCGAGATGGGCGATTGCGCATAAATTCCCAGCCGAATTGGCCTGGACACGGCTGGAAGCGATCGACATTCAGGTTGGGCGCACGGGCGCGCTTTCGCCTGTGGCGCGTCTGGCCCCCGTCACCGTGGGGGGCGTGGTTGTGTCGAACGCCACCTTGCATAATGAAGATTATATCGCAGGGCGCGCCAATACGGGTGAGGAGATCCGAGGGGGCAAGGATATCCGTGTGGGCGACTGGGTGCAGGTTTACCGCGCGGGCGATGTGATCCCCAAAATTGCTGATCTTGATCTGTCCAAACGTCCGAGCGATGCGGAGCGTTTCAGCTTTCCAACCCTTTGCCCTGAATGCGGATCGGAGGCATTGCGCGAGCAAGGTGATGCGGTGCGCCGTTGCACGGGCGGGCTAATTTGCCCTGCGCAGGCGGTGGAAAAGCTCAAGCATTTTGTCTCGCGCGCGGCTTTTGACATCGAAGGCTTGGGCGCAAAACAGGTTGAGCAATTCTACCGTGATGGCTGGATCAAGGAACCAGCCGATATTTTCACCCTTCGCACACGGTTTGGCAGCGGCCTTCAGCAATTGAAAAACCGTGAAGGCTGGGGCGATAAAAGCGCCGAGAATCTATTTCAAGCAATTGATGATAAACGGAAAATAGCATTGGGGCGGATGATTTTCGCGCTCGGTATCCGCCATGTGGGCGAGGTGGCCTCAAATGATCTGGCGCGCCATTTCATGAGTTGGGAGAGTTTGGCCGAGACTGTTGATCAAGCAAGTGCCGAGCCTGTCGCGCGGGCGGTTGATCCGAAATTGCGCAAAGCGGCCCTTGCGGAAAGCCCCGCTTGGTCTGAAATCACAGGCATTGACGGGATCGGGGATACCGTGGCCCAAGCCCTGACCACGACCTTGTCGCAAGAGGCCGAGCGCGGATCGATCAACCGATTGGTGGCCCATCTGGACATCCAAGCGCCTGAGATGCGCTCTACCACTAGCCCTGTCGCGGGAAAAACCGTTGTTTTCACAGGCACGCTTGAGAAAATGACCCGCGCCGAGGCCAAGGCCCGCGCGGAAGGGTTAGGGGCGAAAGTGGCGGGAAGCGTTTCGGCGAAAACCGATATCTTGGTTGCGGGGCCTGGCGCGGGGTCCAAGGCTAAGAAGGCCGCTGATTTGGGGATCGAGACCATGGATGAGGACGCATGGCTTGCGTTGATCGGAGATGCCTGAGCGCGGTCGGCCCGAAATACTCTTCCCGCTTTTCGCAGGGCTGGAAACGCTGGATGGCGTCGGGCCGAAGACGGCGAAAAACTATGCGGGCCTGCATGTCGAGACACCCAAAGACCTTTTATTAACCTTACCCGCGGGCGGCACGGACCGCGCGCGCAAAGCCTCGATCCGTGATGTGCTTCTGCCTGGTGTTGCCACAGTTGAGGTCACGGTCGGGCGGCATCGCAAGCCCTCAGGGCGGGGACCTTACCGCATCGAGGTGGAGGATGCGCAGACCTCTTTTCAATTGGTGTTTTTCCATGCGCGCGGCGATTACCTTGAGAAAATCCTGCCAACGGGCAGTCGCAGGGTTGTGTCGGGGCGGGTGGAATTATTCGATGCGGTGGCCCAGATGGCCCATCCCGATCATGTCCTGCCCCCCGAGGATGCGGGTGATATTCCTGCGTTCGAGCCGATCTATCCGCTGACAGCGGGTGTAACGCAAAAGGGGATGGCCAAGGCCATGGCCTCGGCGCTGGATTTGGCCCCGCCTTTGCCCGAATGGATCGACCCCGAGTTGAAGCGCCGCAAGGAATGGCCCGATTGGCAGGCGGCGCTGGCTGAGGCGCATCACCCCGAAGGCCCGCAAGATCTGTCGCGCAGTTCCAAATCGCGCGAACGGATCGCCTATGATGAATTACTGGCTCATCAATTGACGCTGGCTTTGGCGCGCGCCTCGGTCAAACGCAAAAAGGGGCTGGTGAGTGAAGGCGATGGCCATTTGCGCCGCAAGGTTCTGGCGGCTTTGCCCTATGCGCCCACAGGTGCGCAAACCCGCGTGATTGAAGAAATCGCGACGGATATGGCCACGCCCCTGCGCATGAACCGCCTGTTGCAGGGCGATGTGGGCGCGGGCAAAACCCTTGTAGCCTTGATGGCGCTGCTGATTGCGGTGGAGGCGGGCGGGCAGGGCGTGATGATGGCACCGACCTCTATCCTTGCAGGTCAACATTACCAAAACCTTAAACCGCTGGCCGAAGAGGCGGGCGTGGTCATAGAGGTGCTGACAGGGGCCGATAAGGGGCGCGAGCGGGAAGCGAAGCTCGATGCGCTCAAACGCGGTGATATCCATATTCTGGTGGGCACCCATGCGGTGTTTCAGGATGATGTGGAATTCGCTGAGTTGCGTCTGGCGATTGTGGATGAGCAGCACCGTTTCGGGGTGCGCCAGCGCATTTTGCTTGGCCAGAAAGGGGCGGCGGCTGATGTCTTGGTGATGACAGCGACACCGATCCCTCGCACGCTCAGCCTTGCGCAATATGGCGATATGGATGTGAGCGTGTTGGATGAAAAACCACCCGGACGCACGCCTGTGAAAACCGCGCTGATCTCGACGGCCAAGATGGATGAGGTTGTCCAGCATCTGCGCGAAGCGGTGGAGGAGGGGCGGCAGGCCTATTGGGTCTGCCCCTTGGTCGAGGAATCCGAGGTTTATGAAGCCACCGCCGCCGAGGAGCGTTTTAAATTGTTGCGCGCGGCTTTGGGTGACGGGGTTGTGGGGCTTGTCCATGGGCAATTGGGCGTGGCCGAGAAACAGGCCGCGATGGAGGATTTTGCGCAAGGGCGCACGCGTGTTTTGGTTGCCACAACGGTGATCGAAGTGGGGGTGGATGTGCCCAATGCCTCGATCATGGTGATCGAACAGGCCGAACTGTTTGGCTTGGCGCAATTGCACCAATTGCGCGGGCGTGTGGGGCGGGGCGCTGCGGAATCGACCTGCCTGTTGATGTATCGCAGCCCCTTGGGTGAGACTGCCAAACGCCGTTTGATGGTCATGCGCGAGACTGAAGACGGGTTCCGCATTTCCGAGGAAGACCTCGCCATTCGGGGCGCGGGTGATCTGATCGGCACGGCGCAATCGGGCCTACCACGGTTCAAGGTGGCCGATCTGGAAAGCCAGACGGCCCTGATGGCTTTGGCCCAAACCGATGCACGCGCTTTGATGGCTTTGGACCCAGAGCTGACCTCACCACGGGGGCAGGCGGCGCGGGTCTTGCTGTGGTTGATGGAGCAGGACAAAGCCATCCGGCTGATTTCAGTTGGCTAGCGGCCGATCCTTGCGGCGTTGATTTGCTGATGTTTCCGTCCCTCCAAGACCAAATTGTTCCATTTTGTTCGCTTTTGTTCTCATAAAGTTCTTTACATTGCGTTTCCAGTATGAGAACAAAGGGTCAACACCGAAGAAGGAGTTGCCCGATGTTTAATGAGATCAAAACCATCCTGACCCGCTCGCATGACACCATCCTGTCGGATGTGGCAGGCGTGCTGTCCTTGGCCGTTTTGACCATGGGCATGCTCTATCTTCCTGGAATGCTCTAACTGTTTACTGCCTGCGGTCCCTGTCCGGATCCGTGTTATGCCGCCATGCTCTGTCCCACGGGGGAGGTTTTCCCCATTTGCTAGGCGGCATATCCCAAATTGCCTCATGGCTCCGGACCTATCTGACACGCATACTCCGCCGCCATCCTGCCCCGGATGCGCGGCGGTTTTTTTTGTTGCTATATATGGAGTTGCGAGACGCGCTTCAGGCGCAGGAGCTGGCCTGCTCAGCCTCGGCCATGGCCTGTGCTGTGGCCTCTAGCGCCAACATGATAGAGGCATGGCGGTTGCGATATTCGCGCGCGGGCTCCAGCACCTCATAGCCCTCAAACGGGGCCTCGGGCAGTGGGCCTGCCTCTTTCAGCATGGCGCGCAATTGGTCGCGCGCGGTTTCCACCTCGGCACGGCTGCGGCCAATGATGTTTTGCGCCATCACCGCCGCTGAGGCCTGACCAAGCGCGCAGGCCTTCACATCCTGACCGAAGCGGCTGATTTTTCCATTTTCCAGATCAAGATCGACAATCACCGTCGAGCCGCAAATCGGCGCGCGTTTCTTGACACTGGCCTGAGGGGACTCCAGTCGATCTGCAAGCGGCATATCGGCGGCCAGCGCCAAAATGCGCTGTGAATAGAGCTTGATCAGGTCTGCATCTGCCGTCATGTCTTTGCCTTTTCGTCCGACCCGCTATAGGTAGCGCGTGCTGTGCATTTTGCAAAGAGGTGGGCCATGCGCTTTGATCCGACAAACCTGACATTTGATGCCAATGGGTTGCTTCCCGTGATCGCGCAGGAGGCGGAGACGGGCGAGGTTTTGATGCTGGCATGGATGAATGCGCAGGCCATTGCCAAAACACTTGAAACGGGGCGGGTGACCTATTGGAGCCGTTCACGCGCGTGTTTCTGGGTGAAGGGCGAAAGTTCGGGCCATGTGCAGGAATTGGTCGAGATGCGCCTTGATTGCGACCGCGATTGCCTTTTGGTGCAGGTGCGCCAGACAGGGCCTGCCTGCCATACCAATCGCCGCGTGTGTTTCTACACAGCCGTGCGGGATGGTGAGGAAGTCGAATTGATGGCGCCTGAGGGTTAACGCGCCTCCGGCGGAAGTATTTTTGAAGCAAAGATTAAGCGATTAGAGCCCGACCATCTTGCGGATGGCGTCTGGGGTGGTGCCTGCATCGCGATAGGTCGAGATGGCACGCGCGTCATCGCGTTTGGCCAGCCTTTTGCCTTTGTCGTCGCGGACCAGATCGTGATGGTGGTAGATGGGAGTTTTGAGGCCAAGCAGGGCTTGCAGAAAGACCTGTAGATATGTCGCCTCAAACAGATCAGCGCCGCGGATCACATGGGTTATATCTTGCGCCGCATCATCTATCACCACGCTGAGATGATAGGAGGCGGCCATATGCGGGCGGGCCAGTACCGGATCCCCGATATGGGTGAGCAAGATATCTTGGGTCAGGTCATGCTGGCCGTGATGTTTGGGGCCTGTTTCCGTAAAGCTTGGAAGGGGTGCGGTGAGCGCGCGGCGCAGATCAAGGCGGATGGCATCGCCTTGCGCCCAATCTGACATGGGGCGGTTGCGGCAGGTGCCAGGATAGATGCGGCCATCAGGGCCATGTGTGGGCGCGCCTTCTTGGGGGGCGGAGGCGGCGGCCTCGATGTCGCGGCGGTTGCAGCGGCAGGGATAGGTGAGGCCATCTGCGCTGAGGCGAGCGATGGCCGCGCGGTATTCGGGCAGATGCTCGGATTGGCGGCGCGGCGCTGCGCCGTCCCATGTCAGCCCCAGCCAAGCGAGGTCTTGGGCGATCAGCGCCTCCCATTCGGGGCGGGCGCGGCTTGTGTCGATATCATCGATGCGCAGCAGGAATTGGCCATTTGCAGCGCGGGCCATGTCATGGGCTGTTATCGCGGAATAGGCATGGCCCAGATGCAAAGGACCCGTGGGAGAGGGGGCAAACCGTGTTCGAAAGCGCATCAGCCGCAGCTAGCCCCCCATTGTTTCAGGCTGCATCCCTTTTGGCATGGCTGAGCCAGTCAAGCCAAGCCGCCTTGGCGCGGTCGGTATGGGCTTTGTAGCGGTCCTTGCGCCCCCTCCGTCCGCCTTTCATTCCCTCCAGAGGGGGGAAGAGGCCGAAATTCACATTCATCGGCTGGAAGGTTTTCGCCTCGGCCCCGCCTGTAATATGGGTGACCAATGCGCCCATTGCGGTGGTGTCGGGCACGGGGGGCAAATTGCTGCCTGTGATCTCGGCCGTGGCCAGACGACCTGCCAAGAGGCCCATGGCCGCAGATTCCACATAGCCCTCCACGCCCGTGATCTGGCCTGCAAAGCGCAGATGCGGTTTGGAGCGCAGGCGCATCTGTTCATCCAGCAGCGTGGGCGAGTTGATAAAGGTGTTGCGGTGAATGCCGCCAAGCCGTGCGAAGCTGGCATTTTCCAACCCCGGGATCATGCGCAGCACCTCTTTTTGCGCGGCGTATTTCATCTTGGTCTGGAAGCCCACGATATTGAACAAGGTGCCAAGCTTGTTGTCGCGGCGCAGCTGTACCACGGCCCAAGCCTTCACATCGGGTTGATGCGGATTGGTCAGTCCAACGGGTTTCATCGGCCCATGGCGCAATGTTTCGCGTCCGCGCTCGGCCATTACCTCAATCGGCAGGCAGCCATCGAAATAGCCTGCGGTTTCGCCCGGTTTGAACTCGGTCTTCTCGGCGCTCAGTAGGGCGTCGATAAAGGCCTCGTATTGGTCTTTATCCATCGGGCAATTGAGATAGGCCGTGCGCTCTTCCTCGGTCTCGCCCTTGTCATAGCGCGATTGCATCCATGCGCGCGACATATCGATTGTATCTGCATAGATGATCGGGGCGATGGCGTCGAAAAAGGCGAGGCTTTCCTGACCTGCCTCATCCGCGATGGCTTGGGCCAGATTGCCCGAGGTCAGCGGGCCTGTGGCCACGATCCAATGGCCGTGCTCGGGCAAGGCGGGGATTTCCTCGCCTGAAATGGTGATATTGGGATGGGCCTGAATGCGGGCTGTGACGCCTTGGGCAAACAATTCGCGATCCACGGCCAAGGCCCCGCCTGCGGGCAAGCGATGCTGATCGGCCATTTCCATGATCAAACCGCCTGCCTGACGCATTTCCCAATGCAGCAGACCAACCGCGTTCTGCTCGTCATCATCCGAGCGGAAGGAATTGGAGCAGACCATTTCGGCCAGATCGCCGCTTTGATGCGCGAAGGTGCCGATCTTGGGGCGCATCTCGTGGATGACGACCTTGATACCTGCATTTGCGGCCTGCCAAGCGGCCTCTGATCCGGCCATTCCGCCGCCGATGATATGGAGTTCCTGTGTCATGAGGGGGGATGTAGGACAAAGGGGCGCTTAGGGAAAGGGTGCAAAACGGGCGGGCATCCTATAGGCCGCGCCGCACCACTTGCGCGATCGGGTCGGAAATCTGGAAGGGGCGCATTTCGGCTTGGCTGGGGCGGGGGCCGAATTGGATGAACAGGCCAAGGCGCAAACGGGTTTCGGCGGGCGCACCATTGGGACCATCAAGGCGGTCATGGATCACGCTGGCCTCGAGCCCCAACGGCGTGCGCGGCACATGATAGGTCAGCCCTGCGCTGAGTTCCGAGGCTGTAGCGCGGAACTGCCATTCATCAAATTCCGCAACCGAGAGGGCGGCGCTGGCGATCAGGTTATCGCTGAGCGTGGCGCTCAGATCGATCCCTCCCATCAAAGTGTCAGGCTCGATCAGGCGACCGCCCGCGCGTGGCCCCGTGACACGCCGCCCGATTGCCCCATGGGCCCCAAGGCTCAGCCTGTCGGAGAGGGCCCAAATCCCTGCCGCCCCGACATAGCCCCAACTGGCCGCTTCCCCGTCGAGATCGGAGAGGCTGCCAAACAGCCCGTAGCGCAGGCCATTGGCGGGGCGCATATAGGCGACACCTGTCAGGGTGCCTGTTGTGCCAAGGGGGGTCTCTTCAAGGGCGGCGCTTGCCTCGATCCCGTGATGGGCGGAGATGGTGAAATCCATCAAGATGCGGCCGCTTTGCCTTGCCGCGCCATGCTCAGGCTCGGTTTGGCCGAGTTCCACAAAGCCCGCGGCAAGCCCCAAGGATTTCGACAAAGCCATCGGGCTGGTGGCAAGAAGAACGCAAAAAGCGAGGGAGAAAGCGCGGATCATGGTGACACCTACTGTTGAACTGGGATCTGTTCCGCGTGGTCTCCCATAGGCTTATGGTTAATTGAATATTAAACTTTACAAAGGGTTAACGGGCGAGGGGGTAAGAAAAAAGCTCCGGTGGCGGAGGGCCAACCGGAGCGTGGAGCGCAAATCTCCAAGGTGCAGACACATATTAATGGAAGGGGTATACCTAGGCGTAGACGCCGTCTTCCGCGAAGATGTTCTCATTTAAACCGTCATCATCATCCATAACCCAAGTCTTATTGAGGCGGCGCGGGGCGTTGGCGTCTTTTACACCGCGGCATGGCGTGGCGACCGAGGTTGTGGCGGTGGTCGGTTTCGGTGTTATGCGGCGGGGCGCGACCTTTTGGCGGAGCGCGCGGCGTTTATGCCGATCACGCGGGGCATTTTCGGAATAGGTCAGCACCAATGCGGCCACCAAAACCAAATCCCGCCAGAGGGCGCCCAAATTTTCCGAAACACCGAGAGCATTCAGCGTTGCAAAGCTGCCTGCCAAGGTGATGAGCCCCAGAAGAAGGGCAGCAGGTCGAATATGTAGCCCTAGCATCACCAAAGATGCCAAGCCGAACATAATGAGAGAAGACATCAAACTGGCCAGCTGCTCGGAGATGAGCATGGCTGCCAAGGGTGACAGGGTGGCACCTGAAATCATACCCAAAGAGAGGGCGATAAAATAAGATGCGATGATCACGCGCAGAAGGTTCTGCGCGGTTGCGCCAAGTGTGAAGACATCGGGTGTTGAGCGTTGCAAAATATGCACTCCATAGACCGCAGCATTGGTGCCTAACCAATGCCGCAAGAACGCCCCCGTTCTTGTCCCAGTGCGAACACTATCGCGTCACAATATGGCAATCATGTGGGTAAATTTTGAAAAATATCGTTCAATAATAAGGCTATATGCGGACAAGTTAATGTCTTAAATGGGGCATTCACGCGTGTGGATGCCCCATCGCCCTTATTCTGCTGGGGATTGGGCTTCGGCCCCGTCGCTTGCTGCGGCATCGCTCTGCGTGGCCTCATCGCCTTGATCAGCGATCCAAGCCACCGAGACCACAGTTTCGGCCCCGCTGGTGTTAAACACCTTCACGCCACCTGCGCTGCGCGAGCGGAAGGAAATGCCTTCAACTGGAACGCGGATGGATTGGCCTGTGGAGGTTGCCAACATGACCTGATCTGAGGTTTCGACAGGGAAGCAGGCCACCAGCGCGCCGCCGCGCATGGCCTTATCCATCGCTGCCACGCCCATGCCGCCACGGCCCCTGACGGGGTAGTCATGGCTGGAGGAGAGCTTGCCCGAGCCTTTAGCCGTGATCGTCAGAATCAGATCTTCGGCTTCGGCCATCGCATTGAAGGCCTCGGTCGAGAGCGGGCCTGCGGGTGTGGCGTCTTCATCCTCGTCGCCCTCATCCTCGGGCGCACCTGCCATCATGCGGCGTTGCTTGAGATAGGCGGCGCGGTCCTCGGATGTGGCATCGAAATGGCGGATCACGGCCATGGAGACCACGGTATCATCGCCAGAGAGGCGGATGCCGCGCACACCGGTGGAATCGCGGCCTTTGAAGACGCGCACATCAGTGGTGCGGAAGCGGATCGCGCGGCCCGAATCCGTGACCAGCATCACGTCATCCTCTTCGGTGCAAATCCGCGCATTCACGAGGCTGACATCGCCCGTTTCAGGCAGTTTCATCGCAATCTTGCCGTTGGATTTCACATTGGTGAAATCCGACAGTTGGTTGCGGCGCACATCACCTGCCGAGGTGGCAAAGACGATCTGCAATTCGTCCCAATGTTCTTCGGGGCGGTCAACGGGCATGATCGCTGCGATGCTGACACCCGTGGGAATGGGCAGGATATTGACGATGGCCTTGCCCTTGGAGGTGCGGCTGCCCTGTGGCAGGCGCCATGTCTTGAGTTTATAGGCCATCCCGTCTGTCGTGAAGAACAACAGCGGCGTATGGGTATTGGCCACGAACAGGTTTGTGACCACATCGTCTTCTTTGAGGCTGCCGCCCGACACGCCCTTGCCGCCGCGCTTTTGCGCGCGGAAATCGGCCAGAGGGGTGCGTTTGATATAGCCGCCCGCCGTGATGGTGACGACCATATCCTCGCGCTCGATCAGGTCTTCATCATCCATATCGCCCGACCAATCCACGATCTCGGTGCGGCGGGGAACGGCGAAGGCGTCTTTGACCTCGGCCAGTTCCGAGGAGATGATTTGCAGGATACGCTCCCGCGAGGCGAGGATCGCAAGGTATTCCTTGATCTTGCCTGCAAGCTCTTCCAGCTCATCCGTGACTTCCTTAACGCCGATCTGGGTCAGGCGCTGGAGGCGCAATTCAAGGATCGCGCGGGCTTGAGTCTCGGAGAGGTTATAAGTCCCGTCCTCATTCATTTTATGGGTCGGGTCATCGATCAGGCGGATGTAATCCGCGATCTCATGGGCAGGCCAGCGCCGCGTCATCAAGGCCTCGCGCGCGGCGGCGGCATCGGCGGATTGACGGATGGTGGCCACGACCTCATCCACATTGGAGACGGCAACGGCCAAACCACAGAGCACATGGCTGCGCTCGCGGGCCTTGTTCAGCTCAAAAGCTGTGCGGCGGGCCACGACTTCTTCGCGGAAATCAAGGAAGGCGGTCAGGAAGCCGCGCAGATTGAGCTGCTCGGGCTTGCCGCCATTGAGCGCCAGCATATTGCAGCCAAAATAGGTCTGCATCTGGCTGAAGCGGAACAGCTGGTTCAGCACCACTTCGGCGGTGGCATCGCGCTTGAGTTCGATCACCACGCGCACACCGATGCGGTCGGATTCGTCCGCCACGCCCGAGATACCGTCGATCTTCTTTTCGCGCACCAATTCAGCGATCCGCTCGATCATCGAGGCTTTGTTCACCTGATAGGGGATCTCGTCGATGATGATGGCAAAGCGGTCCTTGCGGATTTCCTCGACGCGGGTCTTGGCGCGGATGATCACGCTGCCACGACCCTCGGTATAGGCTTTGCGCGCGCCGCCACGCCCCAAAATAATGCCGCCTGTCGGGAAATCGGGGGCGGGAACATACTCGATCAACTCTTCCGAGGTGAGATCGGGGTTTTCGATCAGCGCCTGACAGGCATTGATCACCTCGCCCAGATTATGGGGCGGAATATTCGTGGCCATGCCGACAGCAATACCGCCTGCGCCATTGACCAGCATATTGGGAAAGCGCGCGGGCAGAACTGTGGGTTCTTGCTGTTTGCCGTCGTAATTATCCTGAAAATCGACCGTATCCTTGTCGATATCGGCGAGAAGGAAGGCGGCAGGTTTGTCCATGCGCACTTCCGTGTAGCGCATCGCGGCGGGGTTATCGCCATCCATGGAGCCGAAATTGCCCTGACCATCCAAGAGAGGCAGCGACATCGAGAAAGGCTGCGCCATGCGCACAAGCGCGTCATAGATCGCGCTATCGCCATGCGGGTGGTATTGACCCATCACATCGCCAACCGGACGGGCCGATTTGCGATAGGCTTTTTCATGGGTGTTATTGGTCTCATGCATCGCGAAAAGGATGCGGCGGTGAACAGGTTTGAGGCCGTCCCGCAGATCGGGAATCGCGCGTGAAATGATCACCGACATCGCGTAATCGATAAAGCTGTGTTTCATCTCGGCAGCGATATCTATCGAGGGGCCCTCATGGGGGTGGCGCTCGATCGGGGTTTCGTCTGCGTTCTCAGGGGGTTCTGGCGTATCTGTCACGGGGCGTCCTGCTATGCGGCGGGCATCTATATATTGTTGCTGGCCAGTATAGAGGGGCGGGATATAGGGTGCAATGCTCAGCCCGCTTTTTTCCCACCGCAGCGCATTTGGCGGGCTGTGGAGGTCGTATTTTTGGAAAGATGAAAGGGCGGGGCGGGTTAGCCCGTGGTGCGGCGGCGGCCTGCGGCCATGAACCAGATCACAGCCAGCCCGAGGCAGATGATGCCATTCCATGAGGCCATGGACAGACCCGCCAATTCCCAGACCACCACATCGCACATCACGATCGGGGCAGGCGCATCAAAGGAGAGCAGTTCCGCGCCTGACAGGCCCGTGAGGTCTTGCCCCCCTGTGGTGCAGGTGGCGGGCCCCTCCCAATAATCACGCTCCACCCCTGTATGGAACAACGCGATGCCAGCATTTCCAAGCATGGTGAGCCCGCCAAGAGCGGCGATCACCCGATGCGGCAGGGCCGCGCCGATGGCGGCAAGGGCGATAGCTGCGACATGGGGCCAGCGCTGCCACAGGCACATCGCGCAAGGCGCGAGCCCGCCGATATATTGAAACCCGAAAGCAGTGGATAGCATCGCGAGTGAGCCGAGCCCTGCCAGAAGTATCAAGCTGCGTCTGGTCATGATCTAGAGGAACCTCAATACATAAAATCCAGCCGCCAGCAGAGCGAGGAATAGGGCAAACATCAAGCCAAGACGGCGCTCGATGAAATCACGAATTGGTGCGCCGAATTTCCATAGCAAGGTGGCGACGAGGAAAAACCGAATGCCGCGCGCCACGATGGAGGTGATGATGAAGGTTCCCAGCGGCAGCCCCGTCCAGCCCGACATGATCGTGATGACCTTATAGGGAAAGGGTGTGAGGCCTGCGATGAGAACGGGCCAGAAGCCAAGATCATTGAAGCGGGCATTGAACTCGGCCGCATAGGCGCCTTTTCCGAGCGCCTCCAGAATGGGTTGGCCGATCTGGTCATAGAAGAAATAGCCAATCCCGTAGCCTGCGATTCCGCCCAAGACGGAGGCAATCAGGCAGACGCTCGCGATTAAAAAGGCGCGGCTTGGGGCTGCGAGGATCATGGGAATCATCAAGATATCGGGCGGGATCGGGAAGACGGAGCTTTCCATGAAGGAGACCAGCGCCAAGGCCCAAAGCGCATGTGGATGCGCGGCAAGGCTCAATGTCCAGTCATAGAGGCGGCGGATCATGATCGAAATATCCGAAAAATAAGGTCGCGTGCACAGGCGATGCCCGATCCCGCCCGTGGCGTCAAGCAAAGGGGTAGGGTTTTGTGGGCGTTGAGAAATTTTGCACGGGCTTGGCTTTTTTCAAAACGCTTGACGCAAGCGCAGCGATAGAGTTTGGTACGTCTCGTGAGTTTACGCGAAGGGTTGAACGACCTGTGCCGCGTACTGGTTCGAGCGGAGGGGAGGCCGCTCGAACCATTCTCACCCAAACCCCACATTTGTTATTATTGCGTGAAGTCTTGGACTTGCGATTGAGATGGCGGATCACTCTGCTAGACTTGCCGCGCGAGAGGTTGTAAACGCATCCATAAATGCCGTTAGCGCTAACAGATTTCCTGTGCTGGTGGTGTAAGTCAGAATTAGACATCTGCCCGATACAGGAGAGCCCATGGTTTCGCGCGTCATTCCGGTTGATACATTCGACCTTGTGATCTTTGGCGGTACGGGCGATCTGGCCCGCCGCAAGATTTTGCCTGGCCTTTATCGCCGTTTCCGTGATGGGCAGATGCCCCAAGAGGCGCGGATCATCGGGGCGGCGCGCACCGAACAGGACAGCGCAGCGTGGCGTCTCTTTGTGGGCGAGGCGATTGAGGAATTCGTCTCGGCCCCGGAGCGAGATCCCGATCTGATCGCGACCTTCCTTGAACGGCTGAGCTATGTTGCTGTGGATGCCAAGGGTGAGGGCGGTTGGAGCGCGCTGAAAGCTGAAATGCGCGAGGGCGTGGTGCAGGCCTTTTATTTCTCGGTTGCGCCAAGCCTGTTCGGCGATCTGGCCGAGCGTCTGCATGCGTTCGAGATTGCGCGCGGGGATGCGCGGATCGTGGTTGAAAAACCCTTTGGCCGTGATCTGGCCTCGGCGCGCGTGTTGAACGCAACGCTGGCCGAGCATTTTGACGAACACCAGATTTACCGCATCGACCATTATCTGGGCAAAGAGACGGTCCAGAACCTGATGGCGATCCGTTTTGCCAATATCCTTTTCGAGCCGTTGTGGAATGCGCAATATATCGATCATGTGCAGATTACAGTGGCCGAGGAAGTGGGCGTTGGCGGGCGCGGCGGGTATTATGACCAATCGGGCGCGATGCGCGATATGGTGCAAAACCACCTGATGCAGCTGCTTTGCCTGACCGCGATGGAGCCGCCAAGCCGCTATGAGCCGGATTCGGTGCGTGATGAAAAGCTCAAGGTGATCCGTGCTTTGGACCCGTTGAAAACCGATGACATCGTGCGCGGGCAATATAAGGGCGCGGGCGATCAACCTTCATATCGCGACGATGCCGAAAACCCAGATAGCCGCACAGAAAGCTTTATCGCCATGCGCGTTCATATCGCGAACTGGCGTTGGAACGGCACGCCTTTCTATCTGCGCACGGGCAAGCGCATGAAGGCGCGGATGAGCGAGATTGTCATCCATTTCAAAGAGCCGCCCCATTCGATCTTTGACGAAGATGCAGGCAGCAGGCCCAATGTTTTGTCGATCCGCTTGCAGCCTGATGAGGGGATTGATCTCTCGGTCACCATCAAAGAGCCGGGTCCGGGCGGGATGCGTCTGGTGGATGTGCCGCTTGATATGACCTTTGCCGATGCTTTGGGCCCCGAAGCGGCCGATGTGCCAGATGCCTATGAACGTCTGATCATGGATGTGATCCGTGGTAACCAGACCTTGTTCATGCGCGGTGATGAGGTCGAGGCGGCTTGGGCATGGACCGATCCGATCATCGAGGCTTGGACAAATCGTGGTGACAAGCCTGTGCAATATGATCAAGGCAGCTCGGGCCCTGAAGAGGCCTTGATGATGCTGCATAAGGATGGTCGCCGCTGGCGGGAGGTCGCGAAATGAAGGATTTCATCGACTATCCTGACCGCGAATTGATGATGCTGGCCTTGGCCGACAAGATCACCGCTGAACTGGCCGCAAGTTTGCGCAATAATGCGCGCGCCAGTCTATGCGTGCCCGGCGGCACCACGCCCGGCCCGATTTTCGATGTTCTGTCCGAGCAGGAGCTGGATTGGGACCGCGTGGCCGTCTTCCTCAATGATGAACGTTGGGTCGATGAGAGCAGCCCGCGCTCCAACACCGCGCTTCTCAAAGCGCGCTTGCTGAAGGGCAAGGCAGAACCTGCCACGCTTGTCCCGCTTTATGCGCCAACCGAGCATCCCGAAGAGGCGCTGGATGCGCTTGCACAGGGGCTTGAGGCGCATTTGCCGATCTCGGTGCTTCTGTTGGGGATGGGGGTGGATATGCATACGGCAAGCCTGTTTCCCGGTGCGGATTTGCTGGCCGAGGCGCTGTCAGATGACGCGCCCTTGCTGCTGCCAATGCGGGCCGAAGGCGCGGGCGAGCCGCGCATCACCTTGACCGCGCCTGTGCTGAAAGGCGCGATGAGCACGCATATCGTGATTACGGGAACCGAGAAACGCGCAGCTTTGGAGCGCGCGATGACGCTCACCCCGCAAGAGGCGCCAATCCGCGCCGTTCTTTCAAATGCTGTGGTCCATTGGGCCGAATAACGGGAGCCTGCTTTGGGTATCTTTGACGCGCTAAAATCCTATCACGCGGCCAATTCCGGCTGTTCTATCCAAGATCTTTTCCAAGATGACGGCCGCGCCGGCGAATTTTCCGCCAGATTCGGCGAGACGCTGTTTGATTTCTCCAAAACCACGATTGATCGGCAGGCCTTATCGCTTTTACTGGATCTTGCGCACGCGCGGGATGTTGAAGGCCGCCGTGCCGCGATGTTCTCGGGCGAAAAGATCAACGAGACCGAGGGGCGCGCCGTGCTGCATACCGCGTTGCGTGCCACGGGGGGTAAGATCGAGATGGATGGCGAGAATGTCATGCCAACTGTTCTTGAGACCCGCGCGCGCATGGCCGCTTTTGCGCTGCGTCTGCGCTCGGGCAATTTCAAAGGGCAGGGCGGAAATTTCACCGATGTGGTCAATATCGGCATTGGTGGCTCGGATCTGGGGCCTGCTATGGCGACGCTGGCCTTGGCGCCCTATCATGACGGGCCGCGGCTGCATTATGTCTCGAATGTAGATGGCGCGCATATTCATGACGTCTTGCAAGGGCTTGATCCTGAAACAACTTTGGTGATCGTCGCCTCCAAGACTTTCACCACGATCGAGACCATGACCAATGCGCGCACGGCCCTCGACTGGATGGCCAAAAAGGTCTCTGACCCCGCGCGGCAATTCGCGGCGCTCTCCTCGGCGGTGGATAAGACCAGCGCCTTCGGGATCGACCCCTCAAGAGTGTTCGGCTTTGAGGATTGGGTCGGCGGGCGCTATTCGCTTTGGGGGCCAATTGGCCTTGGGATCATGCTGGCCGTCGGGCCTGATGATTTTCAGGAGATGCTGCGCGGCGCCCGCGAGATGGATACCCATTTCCAAGAGGCGGATTTGGCCCAAAACCTGCCTGTTTTGCTGGCTCTGGTCGGCATCTGGCATAACCAGATTTGCGGTCATGCGACCCGCGCTGTGCTGCCCTATGACCAGAGGCTCTCGCGTCTGCCTGCTTATCTCCAGCAGCTGGAAATGGAGAGCAACGGCAAGCGCGTCTCGATGGATGGGGCTGATCTTGAGTTTGCCTCGGGCCCCGTTGTCTGGGGCGAGCCTGGCACCAATGGGCAGCATGCGTTTTATCAATTGATCCATCAAGGCACCCGTGTGATCCCTTGTGAGTTTCTGGTGGCAGCCCGTGGGCATGAGCCTGATCTGAGCCATCATCACCGACTATTGGTCGCCAATTGTCTGGCCCAATCCGAGGCTTTGATGCTTGGCCGTTCGCTGGATGTGGCCCGCGCGATGATGGCCGAGAAAGGGCTGGAGGGGGACGAGCTGGAACGCCAAGCCCGTCACCGCGTCTTCCCTGGAAACAGGCCTTCGACCACTTTGATCTACCCGAAACTGACGCCTGCCATGCTTGGCCAGATCATCGCGCTCTATGAGCACAGGGTTTTTGTAGAAGGGGTGATCCTTGGGATCAATTCCTTTGATCAATGGGGTGTGGAGCTTGGCAAGGAACTGGCCGTTGCACTGGAGCCTGTGCTCAGCGGTAAGGCAGAGGGGGCGGAAAAGGACGGCTCGACCAAGCAATTGGTCAGCTATTTCCGCTCGGACGCGCTGCAGGCAAAGATGGGCCTTTAAGGGACGGGTCTATTCCGCCACGGCCCCGTCTTCGCGGGCAAAGGCCTGTTTTGCAACCTCGGGGATGGGAAAACGACCCGCCCCGTCAGGGTTGAGGAATACGATCAAAGCATGTGAGGTGACCGCCTCGACAGGGGTGTCGCGCAGAACCCAGACGGCATACTCCATCACGAAAGAGGTGCGCCGATAGCTGCGCACACGGCCCGTGATGACATAGCTCTCGCTGTTGAGGATTTCGGCGTGATACTCCACGCCCACCTGTTTGAGCACCAAGCGCGGGCTGGTCTCGAGATACTCGGTCGCGCCGCGCGCCTTGAGGAAAGGCAGGCGAAAGCTCTCGAACCAGCGCAGCGAGGCCGTGTTATTTACATGGCCCATTGCATCCAATTCCCCAAAGCGGACACGATCGGCCAGACCGAAGCTCCAAGGGACGGGAATGCCAAGCGCACGCAGGGCAGGGGCGTCAAGCGGGGTCAAATATTCCATACCCCGTGATGTGTCGGGGATGGGCGCTTTGGTCAAGACGGTTTTGGGAAAGCGTTGGAGCGGGTAGCGGGAATCGAACCCGCACGTTCAGCTTGGGAAGCTGACAGGCTACCACTACATCATACCCGCAGCCTTGATCCCACCTAAGCGCATGCCCTTGCTGCGTCAAGCCTGACAGGGCGCGCCTGCCTGCTAGCCGCGCCTGCGCCGTCTGCGCCCGCCATCTTCGCCGCCACCACCTGATGCGCCGAAGGCGACATGGGGCAGGGTGACGATCTTGGACAGATCGGGGAAGCTGTCGGTCGCATGGGGAATGGCATTGGCGGCCACGAAATGCTCCTGAAAACGCGGCTCGATGGCTGTTTCGACCTTATGGATTGCGTGAACGCCTGCCTCGATCCGCCCGCGGGCGGCGCGGTTGCACAGCGCAATCCGCGCACCATGGCCTGCTGCATTTCCCGCACTTGTGACCTTGTCCAGCGGCGCATCGGGGATCATGCCCAGAACCATCGCATGTTTGGGGCTGATATGGGCCCCGAACGCGCCCGCCAGAACCACGCGGTCCACCTTATCCACGCCAAGCTCATCCATCAGCAGGCGCGCGCCTGCGTAAAGCGCTGATTTCGCAAGCTGAATGGCGCGGATATCGCCTTGGGTCACGGTGATGCGCGGGCCGCCATCGGCGCTGCTGTCATGGATCAGATATTCATGGGTGCGGCCTGTGGCTTGGTTGCGCGGCGTGCCCGTCTGCTCGGCCGAGCCGATCAGCCCTGACGGATCTAGCAGGCCCGCCATGCGCATCTCGGCCACGGCCTCGATAATGCCCGAGCCGCAAATGCCTGTGACGCCCGTATCCTTGATCGCTTCGTCAAACCCCGCCTCATCTGACCAGATATCACTGCCGATCACGCGAAAGCGCGGCTCTTTGGTGTCGGGATTGATCTCGATGCGCTCAATCGCACCTGGGGCGGCACGCTGGCCCGAGCTGATCTGCGCGCCTTCAAAAGCAGGCCCTGTGGGCGAGGAACAGGCCAGAACGCGGTCCTTGTTGCCAAGAAGGATTTCTGCATTGGTGCCCACATCCACGATAAGAACGAGGTCCTCGGATTTCTCGGGCTCTTCGGCCAAGGCAACGGCTGCGGCATCCGCGCCCACATGGCCCGCGATACAGGGCAGCAAATAGACCTGCGCTTGGGGGTTCAGCGCGTCTAACTCAAGCGCAGTTGAGGGCAGGGTAATGCTGTCGGAGGTCGCCAAAGCGAAAGGGGCCTGTCCCAGTTCCACTGGATCAATGCCCAGAAGAAGGTGATGCATGACAGGGTTGCAGACAAATACCGTTTCGAAAATCAGGGCTGGGTCAATCTCGGCCTCGGCGGCGATTTCAACGGCCAATGTATTGATCGCCTCGCGCACGGCGCGGGTCATTTCCTTATCTCCGCCCGCATTCATCATGGCATAGGAGACGCGGCTCATCAGGTCTTCGCCAAAGCGGATTTGCGGGTTCATGATGCCCGAGGAGGCCAAGACACGACCATCGGTCAGATCGCACAGATGGGCAGCGATAGTGGTTGACCCCAGATCAATCGCCAATCCATACAGCCCCCCCTCATGAAGGCCGGGCCAGACATCTAGAATTTCGAATTCTTGTGTATTCGCAGCTTGATAGAGTGCGACGCTAATCTGCCATTTGCCTTTGCGCAATGCAGGTTGCAGCTTGGCCAGAACAGGCAGCCCCGCACGCACGCCTTCGATCCCCCATTGATCCTTGAGTGCGGTTTGCACCCTCTCGAAATCGCCTGTGGGGACATGCATATCGGGTTCTTGGACCTCGATCATGACCAGCCGTGTCGCGGGGTCCATGACGATCGGTTTGGAGGAGGCCGCCTTGCGCACCACTTGGCGGTGGACCTGACTTTCAGCGGGCACATCAATAACGATATCGCCCTGCACGCAGGCTTGGCAGCCAAGGCGGCGGCCCTCTTTCAGCCCGCGCACACGGTCATACCGCGCCTCGACCTCGTTCCACTCGGATAAGGCATCTTGCTCAACGCTCACCCCGTGTTTGGGGAAATCCCCGTAGGAGGGCGCGATCTGGCATTTGGAGCAGATACCCCGCCCGCCACAGACAGAATCGAGATCGACGCCCAATTGCCGCGCCGCTGTCAGGATGGGCGTGCCCTTGGCAAAGCGTCCGTGCTTGCCCGAAGGGGTGAAAATCACGAGTGGGTCTTGCGTCATATCACATACCGTTTTGTTCGTCCCCGAACCTAAGCCGAGGGTGGCTCAAGAAAAGGGGTAAAAAGCGGAGCGGCAAAAGACCAGAGGCCCTTTGCCGCAAATTTAGCATCGCTTGGGCCGCTTTATCCGCGACGGCGACCACCTGCGCGGCGATTGGCGCGCCCGCCTGTGACGGCCGCGTCAGGGTCCTTGTTGAACATGATCCAAGCGGCACCGCCATCATCTTGATTGAGCAGAAGATTGGCCGCGCGGATCGCCTCCATCTCCTTGCCGGGACGCGGCAGGGTGGAGCCGAGGCCGAAAAGCTTGGCAAAAGCCTCATCATCCATTCCTTCGGGGATCACGATGCCCGCTGCTTCAACCTGTGCGCGTTTCTCCGCGATCTTTTTGGGGCCCACGGGCAGGGCCACGGGGTTCATGATGGCCGATGTCATACCAGCGGCATAAGCCATTGGCAGGAAAGCGTTATTCACGCCGTGACGGTTGGGAAGGCCAAAGCTGATATTGGAGGCGCCACAGGTTGTATTCACACCCAATTCATCGCGCAGACGGCGCACGAGGGTAAAGACCTGATGGCCTGCCGTGGCCATTGCGCCAATGGGCATGACCAGTGGGTCCACCACGATGTCATGGGCGGGGATGCCGAAATCAGCGGCGCGCTCCACGATCTTTTTGGCCACATTGAAGCGCACATCGGGGTCTTCGGAGATGCCTGTGTCATCATTGGAAATTGCCACAACAGGAACATTGTATTTCTTGACCAGTGGCAGAACCATCTCCAGCCGGTCTTCCTCGCCCGTGACCGAGTTGAGCAGCGGGCGACCTTCGGCGGCGGCCAGACCGTTTTCCAGCGCTCCGGGAACCGAGCTGTCGATGCAAAGCGGGCAATCGGTGACCTCTTGAACCTTTTCGATCAGCGCCTTCATCAGCGCGGGCTCGACAAAGTTGTTATCCGCATAGCGCGGGTCTTCGGCCATTTTATTCGAAAAGACCGCCCCTGAATTGATATCGAGCACCGCAGCCCCAGCCGCGGCCTGTGCGATGGCATCGGCCTGCACACGGGTGTAATCGCCGCGCTCCAACTCCTCATTGAGGATTTTGCGCCCCGTGGGGTTGATGCGTTCGCCGATCACGCAGAACGGCTCGTCAAAGCCGATGACGGTGGTCTTGGTTTTCGATTCAATGACGGTGCGGGTCATAGTTGAGGTCTCTCACTCTTGATTGGCGGGGCGGCTGGATGCGCCCCCGTGTTTGATCGCCCATTGTGCATTTGTCTTGATGCCCCCCAAGGGGAAGAAATGGACGCTTTCAATGTTGAAATCGGCGTTGGCGGCCTTGTGGGCGGCCAGTTCGGTCAAGATCGCGTCAGGCTCGAAGGGCAATAGCAGTTTCGAGACATCCTTGGCGCGTTTTTGTAGCACCGAAAGCGAGGGGCCAACCCCGCAAGCGATAGCGAATTTGATCAATGTTTGCAGCTTGGCAGGGCCCGCGATGCCGATATGGACGGGAATATCGATGCCTGCCTCGCGCAAACGGTCGGCCCAAGCGATCACGGGCTTGGCCTCAAAGCAAAACTGGGTGGCCAGCGCCATTTGCGCATCTGTGCGCGCGGCAAAGGCCTGTTTCCAGCCCAAAGCCTCCATCACGCCTGCATCGCCGCCCTTGGGGTCGATATCGCGATTGCCTTCGGGGTGGCCTGCCACATGGAGGCGTTTGAAACCCGCCTTGTCAAAAAGCCCCGTCTCCAGAAGCTGCATGGAGCTTTCGAATTCGCCATGCGCCTGAGGGATGCCGCCTGCAAGGATGAGCCCTGAGGTGACATTGGCCTCACCCTGATAGCGCGCGATCCAGTCTTGCAGGGTGGCGTTATCCTTGATCGAACGGGCGGGGAAATGCGGCATCACCTCAAAGCCGTCCTTGGCCAGACGCGCCGCTGTGGCGACCATATCGGTGATCTCGGTCCCATCGATATGGGCGATATAAACGCGTGTGCCCTCAGGCAGCAGATCGCGGAAATTCTCGATTTTTTCAGCCGTGCGCGGCATCACCTCGATGGAATAGCCCTGAAGAAAGGCCTCAAGCTGCGCATTGGCGGGGGGCAGATCTGCGCTGCGGGGCTGTCTGAAATTTAAAAGGGCCATTGCTGTCTCCCAGAATGATGCGGGCTGAAGGGGCATTTCGCGGATCAGGCCTTGTCGTGGCCTTCGGCCGCGATCAGGGTCTTGATCCTGTCACTGTCATATTCCGCGATCAGACGATCCGCCTCGGCTTGGGCGATGGTGTCGGGGTCACCGTCACGCTCGCCTGCCGCCTCACGCCGCCATTCGGCGAGATAGGCGTTATCGTCTTTTGCACCGACCTTCATCGCACAGCGATCAATGGCCTGCTCGAACCGCTCGGGCAGTTGAATTTTCGCCGCAGACCGACCCTTGCCCACAATCACTTGGGCAGGGATATCACGCCAGTAAACAATGGTCACAGCGGGCATGGGCGAATCCTCTTCTACTACGGGCACCATAGGAGCGGCCCTGCCAGTGGCGGGGCCTGTTTTCGACATCAATTGGGGCGTCACCGACGCTTAGCGGCTGTGATAGAACCCGCGCGCCCCGATGGCGAGAGGCGCGCGCCCCCATAATTCTCATGAAGATGTTGAATCGCGGCGCGGCAGGCCAAAAGGCGGGCATTGCTTGAAACCGGATCTGCGGCTAGGCTTGGGGCAACTTTGAATTTCGGAGGGGCCGATGTCGCGCAAGCGTCCTCATGGTGCAGGCCCGTTCCCCAGACCCGTCGATGCCGTCAAACCAGCATCTCGCCCGCCTGTCGAACGAAAGGCAGCACCCGATAAAAAACCCGATCCCGCGGATCTCTATGCCGCGCTGGATCTTGGAACCAATTCCTGCCGTATGCTGATTGCGCAGCCTAAGGGCAATCAATTGCATGTGGTCGATAGTTTTTCAAAAAATGTCCAACTGGGCCAAGGGCTTGAGGCATCGGGCCGCTTGTCGCGCGCCTCGATGGCACGCGCGGTTGGCGCGCTCAAGATTTGTCAGAGCAAACTGTCGCGCCATAACGTGACCCAGATGCGCCTTGTCGCGACCGAGGCCTGCCGCCGCGCGGCCAATGCCAGCGAATTCATCTCGGTCGTCAAGCGCGAGACGGGGTTGCAGCTGGAAATCATCAAGCCCGAGGAAGAGGCGCAATTGGCCGTGGTGTCCTGCGCGCCGCTGGTCTCGGCCAAGACCGAGCAGCTTTTGGTGGTGGATATTGGCGGCGGCTCGACCGAGCTGGTCTGGATTGATCTCTCCCGCGTGCCCCCCTTGGAGCGCTCGCGCGCCATTATGCGGCTGCATCAGGGCTTCAAACATGAAGACACGATCTTCCCCCGCGCCAAGGTTGTCGATTGGATTTCCATCCCCCTTGGGGTGGCCACGCTGAAAGACATGTATGACGATGTCGAAGATGATGGCGGGCGCTTTGCGCTGATGAGCTGGTTCTTCGAGGAACAAATGGCCGAGTTCTCGCCCTATATCAACGCCGCCGATCAGGCGCGCGAGGGGTTCCAGATCATCGGGACCAGCGGCACCGTGACCACGGTGGCGGCCTCGCATCTGGGGCTCAAACGCTATGACCGCAATAAGGTGGACGGGTTGCGCATGACCTCGGACCAGATCGATACGGTCATTCGTGATTACCTCTCGCTCGGGCCTGACGGGCGGCGGGCGGATCCGCGGATCGGGCGGGACAGGCAGACGCTGATCATGTCGGGGGCCGCGATTTTGCAGGCCTTGCTGCGGGCATGGCCCACAGACCGTTTGAGCGTGGCTGATCGTGGCCTGCGCGAAGGCTTGCTTTATGCACAGATGAGCCGCGATGGCGTCTTGGAGGATGGCCCCTTCTGAACAGCGCTCCTTGCCCATGGAGGGCAAGCTCGCTATGGGGGCGGCACAGCATTCAAGGCATAGCTCGATGGCAAAGACACCAAGTGGAAAAGGCGGCAGTGGACGTGGCGCGCGGGAATTGCGGGTCAAGGTCAAGACCGCGCGGGGGCGCAAGCTGTCCTCGACCCTCTGGCTCGAGCGTCAGTTGAACGACCCTTATGTCGCGCGGGCGCGCCGCGAAGGCTATCGCGGGCGGGCGGCCTATAAGATCATGGATCTTGATGATAAATACCGCTTCCTCGTGCCAGGCGCGCGGGTGGTTGATCTGGGCTGCGCACCGGGGGGCTGGTTGCAGGTGGCTGTGCCGCGCATCAATGCGCTTGGCGAGAAACAGGGCAAATCCGTGGGCCGCATCATTGGTGTTGACCTGCAAGAGGTCGAACCGATTGCGGGGGCCGAAATCCATCAGCTTGATTTCATGGAAGATGATGCCGATGAAATCGTCAAAGGCTGGCTTGGAGGCAAGGCCGATGTCGTGATGAGCGATATGGCGGCCTCGGCCTCGGGGCATAAGCAGACCGACCATTTGCGCATCATCGCGCTTTGCGAGGCAGCGGCCTATTTCGCCTTTGATGTTCTGGATGAGGGCGGCACCTTTGTGGCCAAGGTTCTGGCAGGCGGTGCCGAGGGCGAATTGCAAAAGCTTCTCAAGCAGCGCTTCAAAACGGTGGCCAATATCAAGCCCGGTGCCAGCCGTCAGGACAGCTCGGAAAAATTCGTGGTTGCGCGCGGCTTTCGCGGCACCAGCGAGGATGAGGCCTGAGCAAAGCCGCATTTTCGCGAAATTTGGTCTTTCCCTTCCGCCCGCTCCATGAGATAGGGCAGTGCCAATTGAAACTCCCGCTGAGAGGTCCGTGTGATGGAGATTCGTGAGGCGCTTACCTTTGATGATGTGTTGCTTGTTCCGGGGGCCTCCTCGGTGCTGCCCTCAACGGCGGATACCCGCACGCAGGTGACCAAGACCATCGCACTCAATATCCCGCTTTTGTCTTCGGCCATGGATACCGTGACCGAAAGCCGGATGGCGATTGCCATGGCGCAAGCCGGCGGGATGGGCGTGATCCACCGCAATCTCACCTTGGAAGAGCAGGCCCGCGAGGTGCGCCGCGTCAAACGGTTTGAAAGTGGGATCGTTTATAACCCCGTCACTTTGCGCGCCGACCAGACCTTGGCCGATGCGAAAGCTCTGATCGAGCGGTATAATTTCACAGGCTTCCCCGTTGTTGATGAAAACGGCCATGTCATGGGGATCGTGACCAATCGCGATATGCGCTTTGCAACCTCGGATGACACGCCTGTGCATGCGATGATGACCTCGAATGATCTGGCAATGCTGCGTGAGCCTGCCGAATTGGAAGAAGCAAAAAGCCTGATGAAATCGCGCCGCATCGAGAAGCTTCTCGTGGTGGATGGCGCGGGCAAGCTGACAGGTTTGCTGACCTTGAAAGATACGGAAAAAGCGGTTCTGAACCCGCATGCCTGCAAGGATGAGCTAGGCCGTTTGCGCGTGGCAGCGGCCACCACCGTGGGCGATGCAGGGTTTGAACGTTCTGAGGCTTTGGTGGATGCAGGTTGCGATCTGATCGTGATTGATACGGCGCATGGCCATTCCGAAGGCGTGGCGCGCGCGGTTGAGCGGGTCAAGAAACTGTCCAACACGGTGCAGGTTGTGGCGGGCAATGTCGCCACGGGCGATGCCACCCGTGCGCTGATTGATGCAGGCGCCGATGCGATCAAGGTCGGGATCGGGCCAGGCTCGATCTGCACCACACGGATCGTGGCGGGCGTGGGCGTGCCGCAATTGACCGCAATCATGGATTGCGCCGAGGCCGCCCAAGCCAGCAACACCCCCGTGATTGCCGATGGCGGCATCAAATTCTCGGGCGATTTCGCCAAAGCGATCGCGGCGGGCGCATCCTGCGCGATGGTGGGCTCTGCGATTGCGGGCACCGATGAAAGCCCGGGCGAGGTGATCCTCTATCAGGGGCGTTCCTTCAAATCCTATCGCGGCATGGGCAGCCTTGGCGCGATGGCGCGCGGCTCGGCTGATCGGTATTTCCAGAAAGACGCCGCGACTGACAAGCTTGTCCCCGAAGGGATTGAGGGGCAGGTGCCCTATAAGGGCTCGGCCAGTGCGGTTGTACATCAGCTTGTGGGCGGTTTGCGCGCGGCGATGGGATATACGGGCAGCGCCACTGTCGATGACATGCGCCGCTATAGGCGTTTTGTGAAAATCACCAATGCAGGCTTGCAGGAATCCCATGTCCATGATGTGCAGATCACGCGCGAGTCGCCCAATTACCGGATCGGATAACTCATGCAAATAGCGGCGCGCTATCATGCGGCGATTGAGGTCCTTGACCAGATCACCGCAGGGCTTGCCGCTGAGCGGGCCCTGACCCAATGGGCGCGCGGCTCGCGCTTTGCAGGCTCCAAGGATCGCGCGGCAGTGCGCGACCATGTCTATGACGTGCTGCGCAATAGGGGCAGGGCGGCTTGGTTGGGCGGCGGCGAGACAGGGCGCGCCTTGATCCTCGGGCTGTTGCGTTTGCAAGGCATCCCCCCTGAGGATGTCTTTACGGGCCAAGGCCATGCGCCCGCGCCCCTCTCGGAGGACGACGCGCCCGCACCTGACGGGAAGGCCGCAATCACACTGGACACGCCGCAATGGCTGCTGGATCGGCTGAGGCCCGTCTTTGGGGCGGATCTGGAGGATGTGCTGCATAAAGCGGCCGAGCGCGCGCCCGTTTACCTGCGTGTGAACCTGAAGAAAACAACGCCTGAGGCATGTATGGACGCCCTCGCTGAAGCAGGCATTCTGGCCGAGCAGATGCAAGGCTCCCGCATGGCTTTGCAGGTCACGCAAGGCGCGCGCCAGCTGCGCAATTCATCCGCCTATCTAGATGGTTTGATTGAATTTCAGGACCTCTCGGTGCAATTGGCGCTTGAGCAGATCAATTGGCCCGATCAGGGCCGCATTCTGGATTATTGCGCAGGCGGCGGGGGCAAGGCTTTGGCCATGGCCGCCCTGTGTGACGCGCGCATTGATGTGCATGACGCAAAGCGCGAGCGTATGGTAGATATCCCGATCCGCGCAGGGTGTGCGGGCCTTGATCTGCGCGAGGTCGAGACCGAGGATTTAGCAGGCACCCGATATGATCTGGTGCTATGCGATGTGCCATGTTCAGGCTCAGGCACATGGCGCCGCGACCCCGAGGCGCGCTGGCGTCTCTCCGAGGACGGGCTGGTCGAGTTATGCGCAACCCAAAGCCTGATTTTGGACCAAGCGCGCGCGCTTTTGGGATCAGGCGGGCGGTTGGTCTATATGACCTGCTCGCTCCTTCGGGAGGAAAACGAGGATCAAATCGCCGCATTTCTGGCGCGACATGCAGGGTTTTCCTTGCTCAAAGAGGCCCGCTTTGACCCGCGCGCGCAATCCGACGGCTTCTATATGGCCGAGCTGTCCTGCCCGTAGGACCCCGCAGATTTTCAGTGTTAATGGCTGATTAACGTTTTTTCGTGTAGCTTGTCCGAAGAATTATTCGGAGAAGATGGTGCTAGGGGCAAGGCAATCATTCGGCAGGCAAGCGGTGCCTTTCGGCCTGCTTTACGCAATGCTGGCGCTTTTGGCGGGGCTGTGCCTTTTGGGGGCGGCCGTGGCGCTGATGTATCTCGACGGTTCTGTGCGCTCTCTTTCTCTCTCTGTTCTAGGGGGCGTGTTTCTCTCTGTCATTGTCGTAATTGGCGTGTTTTTGCTGGATCGCCGCCGAAACCGTGTGACATGGCGCGCGGCAATGGCCTTGATGGCGGATGACCAGACGCCGTGTTTCATCACCAGTGAAACGGGCTTTGTGGTGGCGCAAAACAACTCGGCTGTTGCGAAATTCGGCTCCCAAACTGGGAAATCTCTGGCTCATATCCTCACAAGTGTTTCCCCGACCCTCACCCGCTCGCTCGAGCGACTGGAGACCGCCTTGATGCGCGATGCCCATGTGAGCGAGGCCATCACCACCCCGCGGGTGTCGGTTGCCTTGAACGGGCATCGCTTGGGGCGGGGGGTGTTTTGGCGGCTTGAATTCGAGAAGACCGCGAGGGCGGAGGCCGCAGTGGTCAGCTCTTATCCATCTGAAAAAAATGAAGAAATATTGACTGAGGCCGCTGAGGAAGCTGATATTATCTCCTCCCGCAGTTTTGAAAGCCTGCCTGTCGCCCTGCTCCATCTGGCAGCCGATGGCCGCGTGTTGGCCTCCAATACTCTGGCGCAAACCCTGCTTGGCATGCCCCCTGATGAAGACGCGCATCTGAGCGGTTTGGTTGAAGGTTTGGGGCGTCCTGTGCGCGATTGGCTCAAGGATGTGGTTGAAAACCGCATCCCCAACCGCGCCGAATTCGTGCGGGCGCGCAGGCGCGAGGATGACCAGTTCCTCCAGATTTCATTGGGTCAGATCGCGGATGAAAATGGCCCCTCATTGATCGCCGTTTTGCATGACGCGACCGAGTTGAAATCGCTGGAACAGCAATTCGCCCAAAGCCAGAAAATGCAGGCCATCGGGGAGCTTGCGGGCGGTGTGGCCCATGATTTCAACAATCTTTTGACAGCAATCACAGGGCATTGTGACCTATTGCTCATGCGCCATGATGAGGGGGATCAGGATTTTGCCGATCTGGTCCAAATCAGCCAGAATGCCAATCGCGCGGCAAGTCTTGTGGGCCAGCTTTTGGCCTTCTCCCGCAAACAGACCTTGCAACTTGAGATGGTTGATTTGCGCGAAACGATGGGGGAGTTGACGCATCTGCTTAACCGTTTGGTGGGCGAGAAAATCCGGCTGCATCTGTCGCATGATCCCGATCTTGCCCCGATCCGCGCGGATAGACGCCAGTTTGACCAGATCATCATGAACCTTGTGGTCAATGCGCGCGATGCGATGTCAGAGGGCGGCGATATCCATGTCACGACCCGTATGGAGCATCTCGAAGCCCCGCTGGAGCGGGACAGGGCGCATGTGCCTGCGGGCAACTACGTAACCATTCGCGTTCAAGATGAGGGTGTGGGCATACCTGCCGACAGGCTCGGGCGGATATTTGAGCCGTTTTTCACCACCAAACGCACGGGCGAGGGAACGGGGCTTGGCCTGTCAATGGTCTATGGCATCGTCAAACAATCGGGCGGATTTGTTTTTGTCGACTCTGAGGAGGGGCAGGGCGCGTGTTTCACCGTCTATTGCCCGGCCTATGACGAGACGACGCTTCCGCAAGAGGCTGATCAAGCTCAGCTGCATTCCGTCCTACCTAAGCGCATTGATGGGCCCATTGCCGAGATACCCCAGCCTGTGAGCTATCAAATCGCGCCGCGTGATCTGGGCGCCGATAAACGTGTGATCCTTTTGGTCGAGGATGAAGCCCCCGTGCGCGCCTTTGCATCGCGCGCGTTGCGGCTTCGTGGTTATCATGTGCTGGAAGCTGATTGCGCCGAACAAGCGCTTGAGACATTGCGCGATCATGAGATTGCAGTTGATCTATTCGTTACCGATGTCGTCATGCCTGGAATGGATGGGCCGACATGGGTGCGCGAGGCGCGAAAAGCACGGCCCGATGTGAAGGTGGTTTTTGTTTCGGGTTATGCGGAGGACGCTTTTGAGAAGCATAGTACCGAAATCCCCAATTCGGTCTTCCTGCCCAAGCCGTTTTCGCTCTCCGAGCTGACAAATACGATTCAGAATCAGCTTCATTGAGCGGCAAGGCAGAGCTGCTGAGGGCTATTTTTTCTGGCAGACCTTATCCCAAAGGTTGAACTCCGCCGCTGCCTCGCTGCGCAAACGCGCCTCGATTGCGGGGGAGAGCTGCAAATCTTTTTGTGGCGACACATTTCGGCGCGGCAATTCAAGGCTGGTGCCGAGCCTGTCTTCAAGAAAACGGACAGCCTCCTCCAGCCGATCATAGCGGAAAATTTGATCAATACCGTCGTGTCCCTGATCGGGCGTCAGGAAATTGGCTTGTGATCCGACTTGAGCAAAGGGAGGCGGCTTGTCCTGCAGCCATGCCTCAACAAATGCGTCAAAATCCATGCCTTGGGTGGAGTTCGGCTTGCCCGCGATCTGGTCGCGGCTGCGATACCGATACCAACTGCCCAACCAATCAATCGGCTCACGCATCACGGCCATCACTTCATGCGGGGCACGACCGCGTTGCTCAAAGAATCCCTCCAGCACATTGCGGTAGCGGCTGAGCGAGGCGTGTTTCATGCCCGGCGGGTCAGAAATTATCGCCGAGGCAAAAGGTTTCAAACTGGCCTCAAGCGCGGTTGTTCCCGTTTTCGGAACCGCCAGCATCACCAATTTTTGCTTCCAAAACACCAGCATAAATCTAAGCCACACCCCTATTTCGTAACGCTAACCCTTCTTTAACCAATCTCAGGAAAAAATGAGTTCCACAAGATTTTACTTGAAATGTTCTCATTTTGTTTGCATTTATGTTCTGGAACAAGAGGTGAACAAGAGCAACGATTGCCGCCAGCGTGGCAACGTGAAATAAGGAGCCGAACGCATGGCAATGGCAGATATTCTGGACATGACTGACCGCAAATCCGCAGATAAACAAAAAGCGCTCGACAGCGCATTGGCGCAGATCGAGCGCCAATTCGGCAAGGGCTCCATCATGAAATTGGGGGGCGACAATGTTCTAAACGACATTGAGGCCACCTCTACGGGCTCGCTTGGCCTCGATATCGCTTTGGGTATCGGTGGTTTGCCCAAAGGCCGTATCATCGAGATTTACGGCCCCGAAAGCTCGGGCAAGACAACGCTGACGCTGCATGCCGTGGCGGAAGAGCAGAAAAAGGGCGGCGTGTGCGCCTTTGTGGATGCCGAGCATGCGCTGGATCCGCAATATGCCAGAAAGCTTGGCGTCAATCTTGATGAATTGCTGATCTCGCAGCCAGATACGGGCGAGCAAGCGCTTGAGATTGTTGATACTTTGGTGCGCTCGGGCGCGGTGAGCATGGTTGTGGTCGACTCGGTCGCGGCGCTGACACCGAAATCCGAACTAGAAGGCGATATGGGAGACAGCTCGGTCGGCGTGCATGCACGATTGATGTCTCAGGCAATGCGCAAACTGACAGGTTCGATCTCGCGGTCCAATTGCATGGTGATTTTCATCAATCAGATCCGGATGAAAATCGGCGTGATGTTCGGCAGCCCCGAGACCACAACAGGCGGCAATGCGCTGAAATTCTATGCCTCCGTGCGCCTCGATATCCGCCGCATTGGCGCGATCAAGGACCGCGATGAGGTGGTGGGCAATGCAACCCGCGTCAAAGTGGTGAAGAACAAGGTGGCCCCGCCTTTCAAACAGGTCGAATTCGACATCATGTATGGCGAAGGCATCTCCAAAATGGGGGAATTGCTTGATCTGGGCGTCAAGGCAGGCGTGGTTGAGAAATCGGGTGCTTGGTTCTCCTACGGGGATGAGCGGATCGGTCAAGGCCGTGAAAATGCCAAGACCTTCCTGAAGGAAAACGAGGCCATGGCGATGGAGATCGAGGATAAAATCCGCGCGGCGCATGGTCTGGATTTCGACGCCATGGGTGGCGATGCAGATGATGATGCGGCGATGCTCGAAGACTGAGCGCGGCCAAGCATTTGAAGTCTTGAAGGGCGCGGCATTGGCTGCGCCCTTTTTGCGTCGGTGTCGCGGGCAAAGTCCTGTGGACAGTATCTGCCCTTGCGGCTACACCGTCCCTCGCTCGCATTTTAAAGGGAAAGTCCGACCACATCATGGCCAGTTTGAACGAAATCCGCTCAACATTTCTCGAGTTTTTTGCACGTAACGGGCATGAGATCGTGGACAGCTCTCCGCTGGTGCCGCGCAATGATCCGACATTGATGTTCACCAATTCGGGCATGGTGCAGTTCAAGAACCTGTTCACAGGCGTCGAGACCCGCGATTACACGCGCGCGACCTCCTCGCAGAAATGCGTGCGCGCAGGCGGTAAACATAATGACCTCGACAATGTCGGTTATACCGCGCGCCACCATACCTTCTTTGAAATGCTGGGGAATTTCAGCTTTGGCGATTACTTCAAGAAAGAAGCGATCCCCTTTGCGTGGGAGTTGATCACCAAAGATTTCGGCATCGATAAATCGCGCCTTCTGGCCACGGTCTATCACACCGATGACGAGGCATTCGAGATATGGAAAAAGCTCGGCGTGCCGGAAGACCGGATCATCCGTATCGCGACCTCGGATAATTTCTGGCAGATGGGGCCAACTGGGCCATGCGGGCCCTGCACCGAGATTTTCTATGACCATGGCGATCATATCTGGGGTGGCCCTCCGGGCTCAGCCGAGGAAGATGGCGACCGTTTCATCGAAATCTGGAACGTTGTTTTCATGCAGAACGAGCAGTTCGAAGATGGCTCGATGCGCGCTTTGGATATGCAATCCATCGATACGGGCATGGGGCTGGAGCGGATCGGCGCGCTTTTGCAAGGCAAGCATGACAATTACGACACCGATTTGATGCGCTCATTGATCGAGGCCTCGGCCCATGCCACAAGCGTCGATCCCGATGGTCCGAAAAACGTGCATCACCGCGTGATTGCCGACCATTTGCGCTCCTGCTCCTTCCTTCTTGCCGATGGTGTGATGCCATCGAATGAAGGCCGCGGTTATGTGCTGCGCCGGATCATGCGCCGCGCGATGCGCCATGCGCATTTGCTTGGCGCGAAAGACCCGCTTATGCATCGCCTTGTGCCCGCGTTGGTCAGCCAGATGGGGCAGGCCTATCCCGAGCTTGGTCAGGCGCAGCCCTTGATCACCGAGACTTTGCGTCTTGAGGAAGAGCGCTTCCGCACCACGCTGGATCGCGGGTTGAAGCTGTTGGATGATGAATTGTCCAACCTCCCCGAGGCGGCGGAATTGCCCGGCGCGACCGCGTTCAAGCTTTATGACACTTTCGGCTTCCCGCTGGATCTGACGCAGGACGCTTTGCGCGAAAAGGGCCGCACGGTAGATACCGAGGGCTTTGATGCGGCCATGGAAGAGCAGAAGGCCAAGGCGCGTGCGGCGTGGTCTGGCTCGGGCGAGGCTGCGGATGCCACGATCTGGTATGATATTGCCGATAAGCAGGGTGTAACCGAATTCTTGGGCTATGACACCGAGAAGGCCGAGGGGCAGGTCTTGGCGCTTGTCTCTGAGGGGGCCGAAGTGGAGGCCGCCAGCACAGGCCAGCAGGTCTCGATCGTGGTGAACCAAACGCCGTTTTATGCGGAATCGGGGGGGCAGGTTGGCGATACGGGCCTGATCCGCACCGAGACGGGCCTCGCGCGGATCAGTGACACCAAAAAGATTGCGGGTGTCTTCCTGCATATTGCCGAAGTCACAGAAGGCGAGATCGCCCTTGGCCAAGCGGCCGAGCTGGAGGTGGAGCATACGCGCCGCACCAATATTCGCGCCAACCATTCCGCTACGCATTTGTTGCATGAAGCCTTGCGCCGCGCGCTCGGGGATCATGTGGCGCAGCGCGGCTCGCTCAATGCAGCCGATCGTTTGCGCTTTGATTTCAGCCATTCCAAAGCCTTGGAGCCTGCGGAATTGGCCAAGGTCGAGGCGGAAGTGAATACCTTCATCCGCCAGAACGCTGCGGTTGAGACGCGCATCATGACACCTGATGCTGCACGCGAATTGGGTGCTCAGGCCTTGTTCGGCGAGAAATACGGCGATGAGGTTCGCGTTGTGTCGATGGGGATGCTGGATGGCTCGGGCAAGGGCAGCGATGGCCAGACCTATTCGCTGGAGCTCTGCGGAGGCACCCATGTGCGCCAGACGGGCGATATCGGGCTGTTCGTGGCGCTTGGTGACAGTGCGTCCTCCTCAGGGGTGCGTCGGATCGAGGCGCTGACGGGTGAGGCGGCGTTTGACTATCTCGCGGCGCAAGACCGCAAAATTGGCGAAGTGGCAGGCATGCTTAAAGCGCCGAGCGCTGAGGTGGTGGAGCGCGTCAAAGCACTCATGGATGAGCGCCGCGCGCTGCAAAACGAAGTGGCGCAATTGCGCAAACAGGTTGCGATGTCGGGCGGGGCCAAGGCGGATGCGCCTGCCGCGCGGGATGTGGGCGGCGTGCCCTTCTTGTCGCAGGTCTTGCAAGGCGTGACTGGCAAGGACCTGCCTGGATTGATTGATGCGCATAAGGCGCAGATCGGATCGGGCGCGGTTTTGCTGATCGCGGATGCGGATGGCAAAGTGGCCGTGGCGGCGGGCGTGACCGAGGATATGACGGCCAAGGTTTCGGCGGTTGATCTGGTCAAGGCGGCTGTTGTCGAATTGGGCGGCAAGGGCGGCGGAGGTCGTGCGGATATGGCCCAAGGCGGGGCCAAGGATGCTGCCAATGCCGAGGCCGCAGTTGCGGCTGCAGAAGCTGTGATCAAGGGAGAATAAGATGCCGAAAGCCTATTGGGTGGCCCATGTCACCGTGACGGATGAAGAGGCCTATGGCCGCTATGCAGCGCTGGCCACCAAGGCAATTGCGGCCCATGGCGGTGAGTTTCTGGCGCGCGGCGGCCGCGCCATCCAGAAAGAGGGCCGCGCGCATCCACGCAATGTGATCTCGATTTTTCCGAGCCTTGAGGCCGCCGAGGCCTGCTATGAGAGCGCAGAATATCAAGAGGCCTTGAGCCATGCGCAGGGGGCATCGGAGCGTGATCTGGTGCTGATCGAAGCCTTGGAATGAAAAAAGCGGGCCTTGCGGCCCGCTGCCTCCGGCGGAGGTATTTTTGAAACAAAGAAATGGGGCGGGCCGCGCGGGCACCGCCCCGTTTTATTTGGCGGCGAGGGCTTTTTGCAGGTTCTCGTCGATCTTTTCGAGAAAGCCGATGGTTGTGAGCCATTTCTGATCTGGCCCGACCAGCAGAGCGAGGTCTTTGGTCATATCGCCTGCCTCAACGGTCTCGACGATGACGCGTTCCAAGGTCTCGGCGAAATCCTTCAACTCGGTATTGTTATCAAGCTTGGCGCGGTGTTTCAGCCCACCCGTCCATGCAAAGATAGAGGCGATGGAATTGGTCGAGGTCTGTTCGCCCTTTTGGTGCTGGCGGTAATGGCGGGTGACGGTGCCATGAGCGGCCTCGGATTCCACGATCTTTCCATCAGGTGTCATCAGGATTGAGGTCATCAGGCCGAGCGAGCCGAAGCCTTGGGCCACGATATCGGATTGCACATCGCCGTCATAGTTTTTGCAGGCCCAGACATAGCCGCCTGACCATTTCAGCGCCGAGGCCACCATATCATCGATCAGGCGGTGTTCGTACCAGATGCCCGCTTCCTCGAATTTCTCTTTGAATTCCGCCTCGAAAACCTCCTCGAAGATATCCTTGAAGCGGCCGTCATAGGCTTTGAGAATAGTGTTTTTGGTTGAGAGATAGACGGGCCAGCCCAAATTCAGGCCGTAATTGAGCGAGGCGCGGGCGAAGTCATAGATGGATTTATCCAAGTTGAACATCGCCATGGTGACGCCCGCATCGGGGGCATCGAAGACTTCTTTTTCGATTATTGTGCCGTCTTCACCTTCATATTTCAGCGTGATTTTGCCCGCGGCGGGGAAGGTGAAATCGGTGGCGCGATATTGATCGCCATAGGCATGGCGGCCGACCACGATGGGTTTGGTCCAGCCCGGCACAAGGCGGGGGACGTTTTGGCAGATAATAGGTTGGCGGAAAATTACGCCGCCCAGAATATTGCGAATGGTGCCATTGGGACTGCGATACATCCGCTTGAGACCGAATTCCTCGACGCGGGCCTCATCAGGGGTGATCGTTGCGCATTTGACGGCAACGCCGACCTCTTTGGTCTTTTCGGCCGCATCAATCGTGATCTGGTCATCGGTGCGATCGCGTTCCTCGATGCCGAGATCATAATAGAGCAGATCGATATCAAGATAGGGCAGGATCAGCTTTTGCTTGATGAAATCCCAGATAATGCGGGTCATCTCATCGCCATCCATCTCGACGATGGGGTTTGCGACCTTGATTTTGCTCATGGGGGAGGCCCTCCGGCATAGGGGTGTATCTGCCCTGTCTCTAGCGCAGACGGGGCATCAAATAAAGTGGTATACGATTGTATACTGAATCTTTTCTAGCAGATTTTCGCAAAACCTGCGCGGGGCGGTTATTGCGCTTCGGTTTGACCCGCTTGCTTGGCCAATGCCGCTTTTTTGATCTTGTCATGCAGCAATTTACGCGCGCGCTGCTCGGAGAGGCGGACGCGCACGGCAGTGCGGAAGGCCTCCTCGGTGGTGGTTGAGGAGGCCCCGATGCTTTGCGCGATCTCCTCGATCAAGCGGTCATCGCCGATTTCTTGTGCGGCCTTGATGGTCTCGATGGCCAGTTTATCGGCGATTTCTTCGGCGATGGTGGGCATCTGGGATTACCGTGTGTTTTCCGTGAGGCGGCGGCGCACATAGGTTTGAACGCTGTCGATCATCGGATCCATATTGGGATCCTCGAAGAAATGGCCCGCACCTTCCATCTCCTGATGGGTGATGGTGATGCCTTTTTGCTCGTGCAATTTATCGACGAGAATGCGGGTATCTTGCGGCTTGGCCACGCGGTCATTGGTGCCATTGATGATCAAACCCGATGCGGGGCAGGGCGCGAGGAAGCTGAAATCATACATATTCGCGGGCGGTGCGACCGAGATGAAGCCCGTGATCTCGGGGCGGCGCATCAAAAGCTGCATCCCGATCCACGCGCCAAAGCTGAACCCCGCAACCCAGCAATGCTTGGAATTGGGGTTCATGGCTTGCAGATAATCCAGCGAGGAGGCTGCATCGCTTAACTCGCCAATGCCTTGGTCATATTCGCCTTGGCTGCGCCCCACGCCACGGAAATTGAAGCGCAGAACCGTAAAGCCCATATTATGGAATGCGTAATGCAGGTTATAGACCACGCGGTTATTCATAGTGCCGCCGAATTGCGGATGCGGGTGCAGGATGATCGCGATTGGCGCGTCCTTGGCCTTTTGCGGGTGATAACGGCCCTCAAGCCGTCCTTCTGGACCGGGATAAATGACCTCGGGCATCGTGCCTCCTCTGGTGGCGGGGCCGCATGTCAAATGCTTGACGGGAGGCGGCACCCTACCTAGAACAATTCTAAATCCCGCAGAGCGCTTCTGCAGGGGGTTGAACGCAGTTAAGCTTGCTTGGCTCAAAGGTCAATCATGCGGCACGGGAAAGCGGCATCATGCGAGGGAATTTCCAATGAAATTGAGCACCAAGGGACGCTATGCGATGGTCGCGCTCTCTGATCTCGCGCTGCAAACACCTGATGAGTTGGTCTCGCTCTCGGATATTTCCAAGCGGCAGGATATCTCCTTGCCCTATCTGGAGCAGCTTTTCGTCAAGCTGCGCCGCGCGGGTTTGGTAGAATCCGTGCGGGGCCCGGGCGGGGGCTACCGTTTGGCGCGGCCTGCAACGGATATCCGCGTTTTCGATATTTTCAGCGCGGTCGAGGAAACCGTCAGCGCAATGCATACGGGCGCGGGGGCCTCTGGCGGGGTGTCGGGCAGCCGTGCGCAAAGCATGACCAATCGCCTTTGGGAGGGTTTGAGTGCGCATGTCTATGTGTTCTTGCACCAGACGCGCCTGTCGGATGTGATCCGCAATGAACTGACACCATGCCCTGCGGTGCCGAATTTGTTCACCGTGGTAGATGGCGCGTGAGCTTTGGCCGCCTCGCCATTGTATTTACAGGATAAAGCCGCATGAAACGGGTCTATCTGGACCATAATGCCACCATGCCCTTACGGGCCGAGGCGCGCGAGTCGATGCTTGGCGCGATGGATGTTGTTGGCAATCCCTCCTCGGTCCATGCCGAAGGGCGCGCGGCCAAGACCTTGCTGGAAAAGGCACGTTCGCAATTGGCCGAGGCCATTGGCGCGCAGGCGGCTGATATTGTCTTTGTATCGGGCTCGACCGAGGCGGCGGCGCTGGCCATGGCGGGCCGTGGGCTGGCCTGCAGCGCAATCGAGCATGATGCTGTGCGGGCTTGGGGGGCAGATACGCTGCCTTGCGATGCAAATGGTTTGGTCGAGATCGCTGACCCCACCACCAGCGCGCTGCAATTTGCCAATTCCGAGACAGGCGTCATCCAAACCCTGCCCGAAGGCTTGGCCGTGTCCGATTGGACCCAAGGCTTTGGCAAGCTGCCCTTGGCCTTTGATTGGTCGGGCGTGGAGATGGCCTTTGTTTCGGCCCATAAAATTGGCGGCCCAAAGGGAATCGGGGCGCTGATTTTGAAGCGCGGATTGGATTTGGAGGCGCAGATTCGGGGGGGCGGCCAAGAAATGGGGCGGCGCTCGGGAACAGAGAACCTGATTGGCATTGCTGGATTTGGTGGTGCGGCGGCAGCAGTCACACAAGATATTGAAATTGGGCTGTGGTCGCAAGTTGAAAAACTTAGAAATATTCTAGAAAAGGCTCTGGAACCTCGCGCAAATAAGACTATTTTTGTCGGGAAAGAAGTTTCGCGGCTTCCCAATACCAGTTTGATGGTCACACCAGGCTGGAAGGGCGAGACGCAGGTGATGCAAATGGACTTGGCGGGCTTTGCCGTTTCGGCGGGGTCGGCCTGTTCCAGCGGCAAGGTGGCGGCCAGCTCGGTTTTGCGCGCGATGGGGTTCTCTGCGGAGGATGCAGGATGCGCAATCAGGGTGTCGCTCGGGCCGCAGACGTCTGAGGAAGACGTTTTGCGCTTTGCCGAGGGGTGGCTTGCCGCTCATGACAGATGGCGCGCACGCGCTACATAGACAAGAACGGGCGCGCCATATTGGCCAGCGCTCAAACGAGAAGAGGAGAGGCCCATGACCGCACTTGATAGTGATGTCCGCGATGGCGTTGATCGCGAAACGGTGGAAACCGTCAAGGCCGTGGGTGGTGCGTATAAATACGGCTGGTCCACCGATATCGAAATGGAATTCGCGCCCAAAGGTGTGAATGAGGATATCGTCAAACTGATCTCGGAAAAGAACAACGAGCCACAATGGATGCTGGATTGGCGTCTGCAGGCGTTCAAACGCTGGAAGCAGATGGCCGAGCCCGATTGGGCGATGGTCGATTACCCCAAGATCGATTACCAAGACCAGTATTACTACGCCAAACCCAAAAGCATGACCGAGAAGCCCAAAAGCCTCGATGATGTCGATCCTGCGTTGATTGCGACCTATGAAAAACTGGGTATCCCGCTGAAAGAGCAGATGATTTTGGCAGGTGTCGAAGGGGCAGACCAAATGCCCGCCGAGGGCCGCAAGGTCGCGGTTGATGCGGTGTTTGACAGTGTCTCTGTGGGCACGACATTCAAGGCCGAGCTTGAGAAAGAAGGCGTGATCTTCTGCTCGATCTCGGAGGCGATCCAGAACCATCCTGAATTGGTGAAGAAATATCTCGGCTCGGTCGTACCGATCACGGATAACTTCTTTGCCACGCTGAATTCGGCGGTCTTCTCGGATGGTTCCTTCGTCTATGTGCCACCCGGTGTGCGCTGCCCGATGGAATTGAGCACCTATTTCCGGATCAATGCCGAGAATACGGGTCAGTTTGAACGCACGCTGATCATTGCGGATAAAGAAAGCTATGTCTCCTATCTTGAGGGCTGCACGGCCCCCATGCGCGACACCACCCAGCTTCATGCGGCGGTTGTTGAGCTGGTGCTGCTGGATGATGCCGAGATCAAATATTCCACCGTCCAGAACTGGTATCCGGGCGATGAGAATGGCAAGGGCGGCATCTATAACTTCGTGACCAAGCGCGCCGATTGCCGTGGTAACCGCTCCAAAGTGATGTGGACGCAGGTGGAAACAGGCTCGGCCATCACGTGGAAATACCCCTCTTGCATTCTGCGCGGCGATGATAGCCAAGGCGAGTTCTACTCGATTGCCATCGCCAATAACGCGCAGCAGGCCGATACGGGCACCAAGATGATCCATCTGGGCAAGAACACCAAAAGCCGGATCGTCTCCAAGGGGATCAGCGCGGGCCGTGCGCAAAACACCTATCGTGGCCTTGTGACGATGCATCCCAAGGCCAAAAATGCGCGCAATTACACGCAATGTGACAGCTTGCTCATCGGCGATAAATGCGGCGCGCATACGGTGCCTTATATCGAGGTCAAGAATAACTCCTCTCGCGTGGAGCATGAGGCGACCACCTCCAAGGTGGATGATGATCAATTGTTCTATTGCCGCCAGCGCGGCATGGATGAGGAAGAGGCCGTGGCGCTTGTCGTGAACGGGTTCTGTCGTGATGTGCTTCAGGCGCTGCCGATGGAATTTGCGATGGAAGCGCAACAGCTTGTGGCGATCAGTCTTGAGGGGAGCGTGGGCTAAGATGGATTGGAAGTTCTGGTTAACGGCGGCGGAGCCACGGATGCGCTATGCGCTTTTGGTGGCGCTTGGTGTGGTGATCATGATGGCCTTCACCTATCCGATCTGGCATCCGGGCGGACCGGGCATGGCCGCCTTTGCGGCTGTGGCGGCGATTGTGATCAGCCATGTCTCGGCCAAAATGATTATGAAGCGCTAAGCCGATGATCGTGACCACCACCCCAACGGTCGAAGGCCGCCCGATCAGCGCCTATCACGGCATTGTCGTGGGCGAGGCGATCTTGGGGGCCAATGTGTTTCGTGACCTGTTTGCTGGCATCACCGATATTATCGGTGGCCGCTCGGGCGCCTATGAGGAAGAGCTTGGCCGCGCCCGCGCGACAGCCCTTGCCGAGATGGAAGACCGCGCCCGCGAGATCGGCGGCAATGCGGTGGTCGGCGTCGATCTCGATTATGAAGTGATTAACAATATGATGATGGTCAGTGCATCCGGCACGGCTGTTACACTGGCTTAACGCGCGCCTGAATGGCTGCGCTGGATGGAGAGAAAAATGCTGGAAATCAACAACCTGCACGTCAAACTTGAAGATGAGGACAAGCAGATCCTCAAAGGCGTAGACCTCAAGATCGAGGCAGGCTCGGTTCATGCGATCATGGGGCCGAACGGCTCGGGCAAATCCACGCTCTCCTATGTTCTGTCTGGCAAGGATGGCTATGAGGTCACCGATGGGGCCGCGAGCCTTCTGGGGGAAGACCTGCTGGATATGGAGCCTGAAGAGCGCGCGGCTGCGGGCGTTTTCCTTGCCTTTCAATACCCTGTCGAAATTCCTGGTGTTGGGAATATGACCTTCCTGCGCACGGCGGTAAATTCGCAGCGCAAAGCGCGCGGCGAGGAAGAGCTCAGCGCCGCCGATTTCCTCAAGGAAGTGCGCGCCAAGGCCAAAACGCTCAAGATCGACGCGGATATGCTCAAGCGTCCTGTCAATGTCGGCTTCTCGGGTGGTGAGAAAAAGCGCAATGAAATCCTACAGATGGCCATGCTCGAGCCGAAGATGTGCATTCTGGACGAGACGGATTCAGGCCTTGATGTCGATGCGATGAAGCTGGTCTCGGAAGGCGTGAATGCGCTGCGCGATGCGGGCCGCAGCTTCTTGGTGATCACGCATTACCAGCGTTTGCTCGACCATATCAAACCCGATGTTGTGCATATCATGGCCAATGGCCGGATCATCAAAACCGGTGGCCCAGAACTGGCGCTTGAAGTTGAAAACAACGGCTATGCGGATCTGCTGGCGGAGGTGGAATAATGGCCCTGCCGCAGAGCAAGACCGACCTGACCGAAGACCGTCTGGCAGGTCTGACCCTGCCTGAGGGCGCGGGTTGGGCCAATGAGGCGCGCGTCGATGCGCTGTCGCGCCTGCGTGCCATGGGGCTGCCCACGGGGCGTGACGAGTATTGGAAATACACCGATCCCTCCTCGTTGACGCAGGTAACTCCCACCAAGGCGGCCATTTTCGACGATTCCGACGAAGCGCCTTTGTTCAAGGGCATTGAGCGGCTGAAGATCGTCTTTGTGGATGGTGTGTTTGACGCGGATCTATCCAGCGATCTGGCAATGGAGGGGGTTGAGATCGACTTGCTCGGCGATGCGCTCTCCAAGGATATCCACTGGGCGCGCGAGGCCTATGGCACGCTTGAAACCCGTGGGCAGGACCCTGTGGTGCGGCCCTTGGCGGCGCTGAACACGGCCTATGCCGCCCAAGGCGTTGTGATCCGCGCGACCGCCAAAGTATCGCGCCCGATCAATCTGATCTATCTGCATCAATCCGAGACCTCGGATGCGATCATGCATCATCTGGTCAAGGTCGAAGAGGGCGCCGAGGTCACCATTCTGGAGCATGGCCCCGCCGCTGCGCGCTTCAATAAATGCATGGAGGTCGAGGTTGCCAAAGGGGGTAGCTTCCACCATCTGCGCGCCCAAGGCCGCGACCATGAACGCCGCGCCGCGACCCATATTTTCGCGCGCATTGCCGAGGATGCGACCTATAAATCCTTCACCCTGACCGCCAATGGTGTGATGACGCGCAATGAGCATGTCATTGAAATCATTGGAGATCGCGCCAAGGCCCATGTGGCAGGTGCGGCTATGGGTGATGGGGCTTATGGCAAGTTCCACCATGATGACACGGTCTTTGTCACCCATGACGCGGTGGATTGCGAAAGCCGTCAGGTGTTCAAAAAGGTGCTGCGCAACGGGGCTGTTGGCGTGTTCCAAGGCAAGATCCTGGTCAAGCCGGACGCACAAAAGACCGATGGCTATCAAATCTCTCAGGCGCTTTTGCTGGATGATGATTCCACCTTCCAAGCCAAGCCCGAGCTTGAGATCTATGCCGATGATGTGAAATGCAGCCACGGCTCGACCACGGGCGCGATTGACGAAGATGCCTTGTTTTATCTCTGCTCGCGCGGTGTGCCGCGTAAGGAGGCGACCGATCTTTTGGTGCTCTCCTTCTTGGCCGAGGCCATCGACGAGATCGAGGATGAAACCCTGCGTGAGGATATCTTGAGCCGGCTTGAGCATTGGCTCGCACGTCGGCGCGGGTAGGGCGCGATGTCGGTCACGCGTGATATCGTGCAAAGCTGGCGCCGCCCTCGGGTTGTGATCCGGCGCTTGCTGTCCATGGGCCGCCGCGAGGATCGCGCCTTGATGTTCCTGTTGGTTGCTTGCGGGCTGATCTTCGTAGCCCAATGGCCGCGTCTGTCGCGTGAGGCGTTTCTGGATCCGAGCGTGCCGCTTGAGGCGCGCCTTTCGATCACCTTTTTCGCCATGCTGATGGTCTGGCCGATCCTGCTTTATCTGTTGGCAGGGCTGTCGCATCTGATGGCGCGCGGGTTTGGCGGCAAAGGCACATGGTATTCCTCGCGGCTGGCGTTGTTTTGGGCGCTGCTGGCCTCCTCGCCTGCATGGTTGCTTTATGGCTTGATGACAGGCTTTATCGGCGACAGCGCAGGCGTGCAGATGGTGGGTTTGTTGGTTTTGGGTGCGTTTCTGGGCATGTGGATCTTGGGTTTGATCGAGGCGGAGAGCGCGCCCGAGGCAGGTGTGGAATGATCCAGATTGATCCGACCAATCTGCGCAGCCTGATCCTTGCGGCCCGTGACACGCTGACCGCGCCCCGCCAAGGCGCGCGTGCGGCGCTTTCACTGGATTTGCCGCGCAACGCGCTCTGGCTTCTGTTCGCGATTGTGGTGGTGGTCTCAATGGTGCTGGCCCAAGCCGTCACCTTGCTGATGCCGATACCCGAAGGCCTGACCTCTGAAGAGGCCTCGCTTTTGTTCAGCCCCGTGGCGCTTGGTCTGGTTCAGGCCATGCTGCTGTTTCTGGTGACCCATGGCATCGACAAGATCGGGCGAATTTTCGGCGGGCAGGGCAGTTTTGACGGCGCATTGGCCGTGATGATCTGGCTGCAATTCATCTTTATCTGCCTGCAGGTCATCCAGCTTGTTTTTATCATAATCATGTTGCCTGCCATCGCCGATATCATCGGTATCTTGGCCTTTGCCCTGTTCTTCTGGCTCTTGGCGAATTTCATCGCGGAATTGCATGGCTTTCAATCGATAGGGCAGGTTTTTGTGATGATCATTGTGACATTGATCGCGCTTGCTTTCGCCCTAACTCTGGTCTTCACGATCCTTGGCATCGGCTTTGGTGTAAACTGATCCAATGAGGGGTAATATGTTCGATTTAGACAATATTAGAGCCGATTTTCCGATTTTATCGCGTGAAGTGAACGGAAAACCGTTAGTCTATTTGGATAATGGTGCCTCGGCGCAGAAGCCCCAAGTGGTGATTGATGCGATCAAACAGGCCTATTCGATGGAATATTCCAATGTGCATCGCGGCCTGCATTACCTCAGCAATCTTGCGACCGATAAATATGAAGGCGTGCGCGGTATCATCGCCAAATTCTTGGGCGTGAAAGACGAAGAAGAGATCGTGTTCACCTCCGGCACGACCGAGGCGATCAATCTAGTCTCTTATGGATGGGCCGCGCCGCGCATGCAGGCGGGCGATGAGATCATCCTGAGCATTGCCGAGCATCACGCCAATATCGTGCCATGGCATTTCCTGCGCGAGCGGCAGGGGGTGAAGCTGGTCTGGGTCAATGTGGATGCCAATGGCGATCTCGATCCCCAAGCGATGCTGGATGCGATCACCCCGCGCACCAAACTGATCGCGATGAGCCATATGTCAAACGTGCTTGGCACGGTGTTTGACGTCAAAACGGTGATTGACGGCGCGAAAGCACGCGGTGTGCCTGTGCTGGTTGATGGCTCGCAAGCGGCGGTGCATATGCCGCTTGATCTTGCGGAGCTCGGGGCCGATTTCTACGCGATCACGGGGCATAAGCTGTACGGGCCTTCGGGATCAGGGGCGATCCATATCACTAAGGAGCGCATGGCCGAGATGCGGCCCTTTATCGGTGGTGGCGATATGATCCGCGATGTGCACCGCGATGAGGTGATCTATAACGACCCGCCGATGAAATTCGAGGCTGGTACGCCAGGCATTGTGCAGCAGATCGGCCTTGGCGTGGCGCTGGAATATATGATGGAGCTGGGGATGGACAATATCGCCGCCCATGAAAAGCAGCTGACCGATTATGCGCGCAGCAAACTGGACGGGCTAAATTGGCTGAGTGTCCAAGGCCAATCTGCCAGCAAAGGTGCGATCTTCTCATTCACGCTGGACGGGGCGGCGCATGCGCATGATATCTCAACGGTGCTTGATAAAAAGGGCGTCGCGGTGCGGGCAGGCCAGCATTGCGCGCAGCCCTTGATGGAGCATATGGGCATCAACGCCACCTGCCGCGCGAGTTTTGGTCTCTATAACACGCAGGCCGAAGTGGATGTGCTGGTCGAGGCGCTTGAGCTATGCCACGAGCTGTTCGCCTAAGGCCAGCTGCTGCGCGCCTTGCTCAATCCTGTCGTCCCATAAGGCGGTCAATCGGGGCGTAATCATCGCTCAGGATGGTCCCGCGTGCCGAGACGAGTTGCGCCACCATGCCATCCGCCAGCGCGCCAAAGCGCATTCTGTCAGGGGCAGGGGCCTCGAAACTGTCGAGATCGGTTGGGGATTGGCCCGCCACCACAACAAATACCATCCGCTGCCGGGGTGCGGGCGGGGCTTGATGGGTCCAGACCTCGACCACGGGAAAGACCCGCTCCATCGTGGCGACAACGCTTGCAACCGCGCCGAGGCGGTCCTCATGGTCAATCACATTCATCATGAAGGTGCCGTCTTCCGTCAGGCGGCTGGCGGCCAGTTCAAAGAATTCCTGCGTGATCAGATGAACGGGCACCACCACATCGGTGAAGGCATCGCCTAGAATGATGTCATAGCGCTCATTCGGGCGGGTCAGAAGGGCGCGGCGGGCATCTTCATGCAGCACGCGGGCGCTTGCGGGATCGAACCAGAAATGATCCTCGGCCATTGCGGTGACCTCAGGGTCGATCTCGGCCACGGTGATCTCGCCTGTGCCCTCGGCCGCAAAGGCGCGCGGCACGGAATAGGAGCCGCCGCCAATATGGAAACTGGTGAAATCAGGCCGCGGGGCACGCAGCCGCGCCAGCCCGTGCAGCATTGCGGTATGCTCGGTAAACATCACTTGGGGCAGGTCGCGCGCGCTGATGCCATGGGCCAGATGATCAATCACCATTAAATGCACGGGGCTGTCGGGATTGGCTGAAAGGTCATCCATGCGCAGGCAGAAATACTGGCTTTCCCGCTCGCACGGATTGGGGCTTGCTAGTGCAAAGCCCGACAGGACCACTGCCAGCAGACCGACCAAGGCTGCCAGCTCCAATCCCTTGCTGCGCGCCAGCCAGAAAAAGCAAAGCCCCGTGGCCACATAAAGCAGGGCCACCACAACCAGCGTCAGCGCCGAGCCGAGCCATGAGATAAAGACAAACCCCGCCAAAAGCACACCCGCAATCGCTCCGATCGCGCCCGAGGCAAACATCGCCCCAAGCGCGGGGCCCGAGCTTTTCTGCGTATCAATCGCGATTTGCGCCAGCACGGGGGCGGGCACACCTGCAAAGAAAGAGGGTAGGAAAAACACCACCATGGTCAGCCCCGTGATCCCCCAGACAGGGCTGCTCAGCAGCGCCAGAACGGGGCCTGCGACCTGCGGCAGGATCAAAACGGCCGCCGCTGTGGTCAGGGCCGCGCCCAACATTGCCCCGCCCGTGCGGCTGAGCGCTTGGGGCGCGGGGCGCGCGGCCAGCCGTCCGCCCCACCAATGCCCTGCGGAAAACCCAGCCAGAACCACCGCGATCACGGCGGTCCATGTATAAAGCGACATGCCCACATGCGGGGCCAGCATGCGGCCCGCCACAATCTCGACCACCAAGGAGGCCGCCGAGATACTGGCTTGTAACCAAACCAAAAGCCAAAGCGGTGTTGCGCGGGTCATATATATCTCGCCTCTCTCATTTCGTCCCAATTGACCCGAGCGGCATATATCACGCAAGCGGAATATATCGGCGCTTTGGGGTAGGCTTCTAACCGATTGCAGAGTGCAAAAAGGGAAGGTATAGCGAGGGCAGGCACCCGTAGCTCAGCTGGATAGAGCGCTGCCCTCCGAAGGCAGAGGCCAGAGGTTCGAATCCTCTCGGGTGCGCCATTTTCAATTCAAAGTTAAGCCATGGCTGAAATCGGTCAGGGATCGCGCCGTGGGCTGTTCATAGCGAAGGCGCGGTGGCGCTATCCTTGGAGGGTCATGCCGCTCAAAAGCGAAAGATGATGACGCTATACAGGCTGACGTAAAACCCGTATCGTTTAAGTCGTATCTAGCGGTGACCCTTTTGGCGGAATTTTGACGAGTATCATGCTGACAATATTGAAAAACCTGCGCTCCTTTCGGTTTCATTTTCTGGTTCTTATCGCAGCAGCCTTCCTGCCCACGCTGTCAAATGCGCAGGAACAGCCCCAATATCATCTGGTTGGTGTCAGCGAATACGAGGCCTCCTCCTTGCTGCAATACGCGGCCCATGCCGCGATTGATCAAGGTGATATCAGCGGTGAAAACATCGCGCGCATCGTCGAGCAATTATATCACGAGGACGGGTATTTTCTGGCGAGAACGCGTTTTGACGCTGCTTCGCAGGCGATCATCGTCACCGAAGGGCAGATCAGCTCGCTCCATGTTGAAGGGGTGGATGCCGATATGTTCGCGCTGATCCAGTCCTATGCGGCGCCATTGCTGGCAGATCCCGCGATTTCCCATGCCGAACTGGAACGCGTTTTGATGCTGGTCAGGGATATCGAGACGATCACGGCGGTGGCCGAATTGGTCACCTCGCCCGAGGATGGCACAACCCAGATGCGGATCATCGCAGAGGAGCATCTGTCGAATTGGGGACGGCTGACGCTGGATACCCCATCCCGCGAGATCGGCGATGCGATCAGCACCGGTCTCGAGCAGAATTACTATCACAGCCTGACGGCGGGCGATCTGTTGCGCTTGAACCTGCAGGTCACCAATAATTTGGAAGACGGCAATGACAAGTTTCTGGGCTCGCTTGCCTATAGAACGCCTGCGGGGCCTGCTGGTGGTTATGTCGAGACCTATATCGGCAGCTATAATGCACGTCATGACGCGCGGGGAACGCTGAGCACAGTGGACAGCTCGGGCAATACCGCGATCTTGGCCTATGGCCAGCCCACGGTGAGAACCGCAGATCGCTATGGCTATGTGATTGGCGAGTTGCGCTATTCGCAAACAGATATCGACTCACCGCTGGTGAATTCGGATGAATCGGTTGTGGTTGGCAGTCTGATCTGGATCGATGGTCGGATCACCCCCAATGGAAACGCGCTTGAATATGCTGTGTCTTTAAGTGCGGGCGAGCAATCGGATGACCCCGCCAGCGCGGATCAGTTTCAATATGCAAGGTTCGGGCTTGGCTGGAGCAGCTCTGCCCTGATCAACCAGCGCGAGATGACGATTGATCTGCAACTTCTGGGGCAACTCAGCAATGATGTCCTGCCGGGGTCGGAAAATTTTGCAATGGGCGGGCATAATATCAATCGCGGCTATGATTATGGCGAGCTTGCGGGCGATAGCGGCATCTTTATCAGCGGCGAGATTGCAACCGCCGATGCGATCTCTCTGGGGCGCGATTTTGCAGTTGTGCCCTTTGCCTTCGCCGAAATGGGGTGGGTGTCGTCCAACACCTTCTCGGAACGCTTTGCCCGCTCGGAAGAGGGGGCCTCGATCGGTATCGGCTTTGATTTCAGCTGGTCAGACAGGCTGTCTGGCAGGTTCCACGCCGCAATGCCGCTGATTGACGGACCCATCTCGCGCGATGATCCGGCTTTGTATCTCGCTATTTCAAGAACATGGTGACCAGTATGATGCGTTTTTCAAAATCACATGCACGAATTTGGCGCTCTTTGATCTTGCTGAGTGCGTCAATCGGTTTTGCGCAAACCGCAAATGCCAATCCGGGCCTGCATCTGGGGTGGTGTCATCCGCAAAACCCACATTACAATTCCGCGGCCTGTGGCGGGCTTGGGGGAACACCCACGACCGTTCCGGGTGGAACAACCAACCCTTCAGGCAGCGTGGGGGGACCATCAGGCAGCCAGCCTGTGGTCAATACGCAACCCCTCATTGTAACGCCACTGCCCCCAACCGCGCCGATATCGGGGCATGGGGTGATCACCAGCTCGCCTGGTCCTGATATTACAGGCTTTAGCCCCGGCTATGTGATCTCACCCCTAGCCCCTCAAAGCTTTGCAGGTGTCAGCCCCGGGGCCATCCAGTCCATTCCCGGACCATCTTATAGTGGCTATAGCCCTGCCATTAATGTGAACCCCGTTGTTGTGCCATCCTTCACAGGCGTAAGCCCTGTGCCCATTATTCATCCCGTGCTGGCCCCAAGCTTTACCGGCACATCGCCTGTTGTGACGATCCTGCCTGTCTCGACCCCGTCTTTCTCGGGCTTGAGCCCTGTGGTCACACTGCACCCTGTTCCCACCCCGTCTTTCGGCGGCACGGGGACGCCAAGCCAGCCGCAAACCATTCCATCGGTCAATGCGAATATTGCGCCCGTTCTGGTGCCAAGGCCGCGTCCAACGCCCAATAGGCTTGGCCCCTCTGCAAGCGTGGCAAGCGGAAGCTCCACCCATTCCCCCAGCAGCAGTGGCTCGCAAAACCATAACATCATCACACCCGTCGCGGGGCGTCAGGATGCGCGGAATGCGCCCTCGGTCACCACGCAGGAGGGGGACCTGATAAGCTGCCTGACATCGGGGCATGGCGCGCGGCGGGACAATGCGGGTTCGGGCAGAAACGCGTCTGTTTTGCGCAATGCCAATCGGATCGACAGCTTGGCGCGGGATATCCCCGCCCGCCATGCTGATGAGGCGCATTGCCTGATTTCGATCAGAACATCATCGCGCTGAACACCAAAGCTAAATGAGACTTTAGGTCGATTTATGCCCCCGCGCAGTGCTGCTGCTTGGGGGTGTTTTTCTGTGGGGAGTGCCGTTTGCTCCAAATGGGGAAGGTTTCAGAAACACAGACTATCCGCGAAACATTTTGACAAAACTAGTTTTATAGTTTTAATGGCTATATGAGCAATGAACGAAGATATGCAGATGCCCTTGCCGCCCTTGGCCATGAAAGCCGTTTGGCGGTATTCAGGTTGTTGCTCAAAGCAGGCGCGGAGGGGATGAAGGTTGGCGAGATTTCGGAGGTTTTGTCGCTGCATCCCTCAACGCTGGCTCATCATCTGACTGCGCTGGTGAAAAGCAATCTGGTTCTGCAATCCCGCCAAGGGCGCGAAATCATTTGCCGCGCGAATTACCCGCAGATGGATCATCTCATCGCCTTTCTGACCGAGGCCTGTTGCGTAGGCTTTCAAACCGACAGTGAAACCGATGGCCAAACCGACGGGGCGCATGCCGAAACAATGGCGCAGCCTTAACCAATAAGGAATTCGAACATGTCCGATACAGCACTGGTGCGGCCCGATTGGTCTCAGAGGTTGGCGCAATTCCTCAAGCAGGAGCGGGTTTGGCTTGCCTGCCTTATTCTTCTTCTGGGCCTTTTGCTGTGGGATGCAGCACTCGCGCGGGAGAGTTTCATCTTCGCCACCAGCGCTTTGATCAATACAGCGCCGTTTTTGCTGTTCTCCATCGCGATTGCGGCTTGGGCGAGTGCAACGGGGGCGGATAACCTGATTGCCAAGGCCTTCACAGGCGCGCCTGTGATCATGATCGGGCTGGCCGCCCTTGCGGGGGGATTATCGCCCTTTTGCTCTTGCGGGGTGATCCCGCTGATCGCAGCTTTGCTAGCAATGGGGGTGCCGCTTTCGGCGGTGATGGCCTTCTGGCTTGCCTCGCCTGTGATGGACCCCTCGATGTTTGTTCTGACCGCGGGTGTTTTGGGCGTTGATTTCGCGGTTGCCAAAACGCTGGCGGCGATTGGCCTTGGGGTCTTTGGCGGGCTTGGTATCCATGCGCTGGCAGGTCTGGGGGCCTTCAGCAATCCTTTGCGCGAAGGGATCGGCAATGGCGGCTGCGGCGGCTCGAAAATCCGCGCGCCAAAACAGGTTGTGTGGAAATTCTGGACCGATGCCGAGCGTCTTGGAAAATTCGGCAAGGAGGCTTTGAAGAACACCAATTTCCTCGCGAAATGGCTGTTTCTCGCCTTTATCCTTGAAGCCCTGATGCTGCATTTTGTACCAGCTGAGCGGGTCTCGGCGGTGCTTGGCGGGCAAGGGTTGCTGCCGATTATCACAGCGACGCTGGTGGGTGTGCCTGCCTATCTCAACGGCTATGCCGCGCTGCCCTTGGTGGGCGGTTTGATCGAGCAGGGCATGGCCGCAGGGGCAGGGCTGGCCTTTCTGGTGGCCGGCGGGGTGACCTCCATTCCCGCAGCGATTGCGGTTTGGGCCTTGGCGCGCTGGCCCGTCTTTGTGGCCTATATCGGGTTCTCGCTGACAGGGGCGTTCCTGTCGGGCCTTCTGTTCCAGATCTGGACACAGGTTTGAGGGCGCGCGACCAAGACATGGTGAGATGAAGAGGGGGTGGCTCAAACCGAGCCGCCCCCATTGCCTTACAGGCTAAACATCCAATTCTTCCACAAAGCGCGCGTTTTCCTGAATATATTGGAAGCGCATCTCGGGTTTCTTGCCCATCAGCCGCTCGACCAGATCGCCGGTTTCTCCGGGTGCGTCTTCGTCGATCGTCACGCGGATCAATTTGCGCGAGGCGGGGTCCATCGTGGTTTCCTTGAGGTCCTTGGCATCCATTTCCCCCAAACCCTTGAAGCGGCTGACATCGATCTTGCCCTTGCCGCCCAAGCCCTTCTCCATCCAGTCGGCTTTCTCGGTCTCATCAAGGCAATAGACGCGATTGGCCCCTTGGGTCAGGCGGAACAATGGCGGGCAAGCAAGATAGAGATGCCCTTGGTCGATCATCGGGCGCATCTGGGTAAAGAAAAACGTCATCAGCAGGGCCGCGATATGCGCGCCATCCACATCCGCATCGGTCATGATGATGACCTTGTCATAGCGCAGGTCTTCGATGTTGAATTTGGTGCCCATCTGCACACCAAGCGCTTGGCACAGATCATTGATCTCGGCGTTTTGCCCCAGTTTGGAGGAGGCCGCGCCGAGCACGTTCAGGATTTTACCGCGCAGGGGCAGCAGCGCTTGGGTTTTGCGGTTGCGCCCCATTTTGGCCGAGCCGCCCGCGCTATCGCCCTCGACGATGAACAATTCCGTGCCCGCGCGGTTCGTGGCCGAGCAATCCACCAGCTTGCCTGGAAGGCGCAGCTTCTTGGTGGCAGTTTTGCGTTGGGTCTCTTTTTCCTGACGGCGGCGCAGGCGTTCTTCGGCGCGCAGCACAAGGAAATCAAGGATTGCGCCCGCTGACTTCGTATCGGCGGCCAGCCAGTTGTCAAAACGGTCGCGCACGGCGGCCTCGACCAGACGTTGCGCCTCGGTGGTGGCAAGGCGGTCTTTGGTCTGGCCCACAAATTCAGGCTCGGCAATAAAGCATGACACCAGCGCACAGCCGCCCGCCACCAGATCATCGCGGGTGATGCTGGCGGCTTTTTTATTGCTGACCAATTCGCCATAGGCGCGGATGCCTTTGAGGATGGCGGCCCAGAACCCTGCCTCATGCGTGCCGCCTTCGGGCGTGGGCACGGTGTTACAATAGGATTGGATGAACCCGTCGCGCACAGGCGTCCAGTTGATCGCCCATTCCACCTGACCTGGCACTTTGAAGCGTTCCTGAAACTCGACCTTCCCTGCAAAGGGTTTGTCGGCATAGGTGGCGGCGGTGCCCAAGGTCTCGCCCAGATAATCGGCCAGACCACCGGGGAAGTGGAACACGGCCTCAACAGGGGTTTCGCCATCATCAATGGCGGTTTTCCAGCGGATTTCTACGCCCGAGAACAGATAGGCCTTGGAGCGGACCATTTTCATCAAACGCGCGGGCTTGAAGCGATGTGCGCCGAAAATCTGGTCATCGGCATGGAAGGTCACCGAGGTGCCACGCCGATTGGGGGCCGTGCCGACCTTTTCCACGCTGCCTTGCGGGATGCCGCGCGAAAACTCCTGCGCGAACAGCTCCTTGTTGCGGGCGACTTCGACGCGCACATGATCTGACAGGGCATTGACCACCGAAATACCAACCCCGTGCAGACCACCCGAGGTCTGATAGGCCTTGCCCGAGAATTTACCGCCCGCATGCAAAGTGCAAAGGATCACCTCAAGCGCGGATTTGTCAGGGAATTTGGGGTGCGGATCGATCGGGATGCCACGGCCATTATCGCGGATCGTGACCGAATAATCCTCGTTCAATTCTACTTCGATGCGGTTGGCATGGCCCGCGACGGCCTCATCCATCGAGTTGTCGAGAACCTCGGCCACCAAATGATGCAGCGCGCGCTCATCCGTGCCGCCGATATACATGCCGGGGCGTTTGCGGACGGGCTCCAGCCCTTCCAGAACCTCAATAGAGGTCGCGTCATAGGTTTGCTCGGGGGAAGCGCCCTTAAGAAGGTCGTCGGCCATCGTCTGCTCTATCTTGTATGTAGTTTCCTACATATTGGCAGGTTTGGGGAGGATGGGGAAGGGAGCTTGGGGCCTGCTTGGCCCGTTTTATGCGCAGATGCAGGCGCGGCGGGGATGAAACGGGGCGAGGCGCGGCTTAATTGGTCATTACAGGGCCGCCACCTTCACCCGCGAAGAAGGCATCCAGCATCTGGGAATCTGCGATATTTCGCTGACGGGCAACCGAGGCAACAGCCGAAAGCTCGGCATAATCCATATCCGAGAGTTCAACCCCGTTCGACAAGGCGGTGAAACCTTCCTCAAGCAGCGACATGATGCTGGCATTGGTCATTTGGTTGGCCAGATTGAACAATTCATTGGCGTCAGTTTCATTCATAAAGCCCGACTGGATCGACGGGCCGAAATGCGAGGCGTCGAAAACCACGAAGTCATCCGAGAGGTTGCGCGTGCGCAATTGTTCTTCGAGATTGGAGGTCATATCGCCAATGCCAACGCGCAAAACATCCGTTGTCGCAATGGCCATGCCCACTGCCGCCGCAGACAAAACAACGTAATCGACGGTGATTGCGCCTGTTTCGTCCAGAATGAATTCGCGTAGTACCCGCATTTTGCGTTTATCCTTGAAGCCGTATTAGCAGGGTTACCGTTTGCCCCCCAATCTGGGCGTGAATATGACGCTAGGGCGCAATCTCGGAAACGATCCGTTTCCAATGCAGCGCCGTTGGAGATGCGCGAAGTTTTGCCATTGCCCACATGCGGGGAGTGTTGTTTCGCGCGGCACGCCTCTATATCTGCGTCTTATGACAGTCGGTTTGCGCCTTTTGAAAAGCTTTGCCGCCAGCTGCGCCATTTGGGTTTCGGGCGTGGGCATGGCCGTGGCGCATCCCCATATCTTTATCGATGCGGGGCTGCGCCTGATCTATGACACGCAAGGCGCGCTGCACGCGGTTGAGGTGACTTGGCGCTATGACGAGCTCTATTCCCTGATCATCCTGCAGGATTACAATCTCGACCTCGATTTTGACGGGGTCCTGACCCAAGCCGAGCGTGACGGGCTTTTGGGCTTTGATCTGAACTGGAATAGCGGGTTCAGCGGCGGGTTGGAGATATTTGGCGCGGATGGTCAGCCGCTAGAGTTTGGCGCGCCGAGCGCCGTTTCCCTTGATCTGACGGAAACAGGCCAGATCGAGACGACCCATATCCGCCCTGTTTCGGGCGGGGATCAGGGCGATGCATTGATCGCCTCGATCTATGATCAGGCCTTCTACATCGCCTTCGAGATGAACCTGCCAACCGAGATCACAGGCCGCGAGGATTGCGATGCGCAGTTGCGCCGCGCCGATCTGGATGAAGCCTATGCTGCCCTTGATGCCGCCTTGCAGGAGATCGGCGGGGCGGTGAATGAGGAAGATAACTTCCCCGAAATCGGCAATATTTTTGCAGACCGCGTGGAGGTCACATGCAGCGCGCCCTGATTTTGGCAGCCATTGTGATTGTTTTGGTCTTTGTAGCAGGGTTCGCCTTGGGCTGGGACCACGTGATTTTCCAATGGGCGCTTGAGGGGCAGCGCGAGGCGCAAACCTTGCTGGCACGCGCCTTGCGGGCCTTGCGCGCAGGTGAGGCGGGGGCCGTGGCCACGCTGATGGGGGTGTGTTTTGCCTATGGCCTGTTTCATGCCGCAGGTCCCGGACATGGTAAGTTGGTGATTGGCGGCTATGGCGCGGCGCGGCGGGTTGGGGCGCTTAAACTCAGTTTGGTGGCGCTTGTCTCCAGCCTTGCCCAAGCAGGCACCGCGATCGGTCTGGTCGCTTTGGGGCTTTGGGTTTTGGGCATCAGCCGCGAGGCGATGACGGGGTTGGCTGATGATGTGTTCCAACCCCTCAGTTTCGCGTTGATCGCGCTGGTGGGGCTTTGGCTTGCATGGCGCGGGGCGCGCGGTCTGATGGAATTGCGCGGCTCTGATCACGCCCATGAACACTTCCATGACCACCCTCATCACGGGCCAGATGCGACCTGTGCCACATGTGGCCATGCCCATGCACCCGCCCCTGAGCAGGTGGCGCAAGCGGGCAGTCTGCGGGATTTGGCCGTGCTGATCGGTGTTGTTGCCATCCGCCCCTGCACAGGCGCGCTTTTCGTGTTGATCCTGACGGCGCAAATGGGGGCTTTCGTAGCAGGAATTGCAGGGGCTTTGGCGATGGGTGTCGGCACGGCAAGCGTGACGGTGGCTGTCGCACTCCTCTCGGTGACGCTGCGCGAGGGGGTGTTGCGCAGCCAGATTAATCTGGCAGGGCTTGGCGTGGCGCAATCGGTGCTGGCTTTGGGGGTAGGGTTGCTGATCGCGCTTCTGGCTACGCGGCTGGCCTTGGGCGCGCTCTGATCGCGCTGGTCAAGCGGCTCCAACGGGTCTAAGCCCGTTTCATGACCCCGCTTCGCCATCATATTCGCGCCACTCTGGCGCTTGGTCTGCCGCTGATCGGCAGCCAAGTCGCGCAGATTTTGATCATCCTGACCGATACGATCATGATCGGCTGGTATGGGGTGGCTGAACTGGCTGCGGTGGCGCTTGGCGGGTCCTATTTCCATACGGTTTTGATCGTGGGCATGGGCTTTGCCTTGGCAGTGACGCCCTTGGTGGCCGCCGCCGCTGCCCAAGAGGACAGCGTGCAGGTCCGCCGCGTGACACGGATGGGGCTGTGGCTGGCGCTGGTGTTCAGCGCCGCGATGATGCCGCTTTTCGTGTTCTGCGAGCCGATCCTGCTTGCCTTGGGTCAAGAGGCGACGGTCAGCGCGAATACGCGCAGTTATCTTGATATCGCGGGTTGGGCGCTTTGGCCCTCGCTGATGTTTCTGGTGTTGCGCAGCCATCTTTCGGCGCTGGAGCATACCCGCATCGTGCTTTTGGCGACCTTGGCGGCGGTAGCGCTGAATGCGGGGCTGAACTATCTGCTGATCTTTGGCAATTTCGGCCTCCCCGAGATGGGGCTGCGCGGGGCGGCTTGGGCCTCCATCGCTTCTAACACTCTGATTTTTATGATCCTTGCGCTTTATGCCACGCGCAAACAGGGCTTGAGAGACTACACGCTTTTCGCCCGTTTCTGGCGCCCTGATTGGGAAGCCTTCATCCAAGTCTTCCGTCTTGCCTGGCCGATTGCGTTGACCCTTCTGGCGGAAAGCGCGCTGTTCATGGCCTCGGTGCTGATGATGGGCTGGGTGGATGAACTGACGCTGGCCGCCCATGGGATCGCGCTGCAAATCACCGCGCTGACCTTCATGGTGCATGTGGGGTTGAGCACGGCCGCCACGGTGCGCGCGGGCCGCGCTTGGGGGGTGAAGGATTTTGCCAGCCTGCGACTGGCGGCAATCGCTGCGCTGATCTTGTCGGGCATTATGGTGGCGGCGACCATTGTGGTGTTTGTGACCTTGCCCGCGCCGCTGGTCGCGGCCTTTGTCGGGCCTGATGATCCGCTGCGCGATCAGATCATCGCCATCGGGGTGGGGTTGTTGATGGTCTCGGCGCTGTTCCATTTGGCCGATGCCGCGCAGGTTATGGCCTTGGGGTTGTTGCGCGGGGTGCAGGACACGCGCGTACCGATGATTATTGCCACGATCAGCTATTGGCTGGTGGGCATTCCTTGCAGCTACCTGTTCGGCTTTGTCTTTGACTGGGGCGGGCAGGGGGTTTGGCTGGGTCTGGTTGTGGGGCTGGTTCTGGCGGGGGGCTTTATGATGGTCCGCTTCTGGTCCAAGGTCGCGCGCCTGAATGACGCGCGGCCTGATATTTCAGCGGCTTAGCGCCTCCAGCACCCGCGCCCATGAGCGGATGCCATGATGAAAGCTCGACAGATCATATTTCTCATTGGGGGAATGGATCGCGTCATCATCCTTGGCGAAACCTGCCAGAATCGAGTCCATCCCCAGATATTCCTTGAAATACCCCGCCACAGGGATCGAGCCGCCGCAGCCGATAAAAGCTGCCTCACGCGGCCATTCCGCGCTGAGGGCTTGGCGGGTTTTCTCGAACGCGGGATGCGAGATATCCATCTGGCTGGCGGGTGAGGCACCGTGATCGGCAAAGCTGACCTCGCAATCGGGCGGCAATTGCGCGCTGACCCAAGCGCGGAAATTCTCGCGCAGCTGATGCGGGTCTTGCTGGCCCACAAGGCGGAAGCTGACCTTGGCATGTGCCTTGGAGGGCAACACGGTCTTGAAACCCGCCCCCGTATAGCCGCCCCAAATTCCGTTAATCTCGGCGGTGGGGCGTGACCAGATCATCTCCAGCCCCGTGCGGCCCTCTTCACCCGCAGGCTGGCCAAGCCCGACAGCGCCCAAAAAGCCCGCCTCATCGAAATTCAGCGCATCCCATTGCGCCTTGATCGCGGGATCAAGCTCGGGGACGCCGTCATAAAAACCTGGAACCTGTACTTGGCCTGCCTCGTCATGCAAATTCGCAAGGATTTTGCTCAAGACACGGATCGGGTTCATCGAAATCCCGCCATACATGCCCGAATGCAGATCAAGCGCGGGGCCTGTTATGGTGATCTCTTCGCCCAAAAGCCCGCGCAACTGGGTGACGATGGCAGGGGTTTCCTCGCCAAACAGGCCAGTGTCGCAAATCAGCGCCACTTCTGCCGTCAACTCCTCGGCATTGTCCTTGAGGAAGGGGATCAGGGAGGGGGAGCCTGATTCCTCCTCGCCCTCCAGAAAGATCGTCAGCTAGGCAGGCAGGCTGCCTGTTTCCTCGCGATAGGCGCGGCAGGCCTCGATAAAGGTCATCAACTGGCCCTTATCATCGGATGCCCCGCGCGCGCGGATCACCTTGCCTTTCGGCGTTTCCTCGAGTGCGGGGTCAAACGGGTCGCGTGACCATAAATCAATTGGATCAACGGGTTGCACGTCGTAGTGACCATAGAAAAGCACATGCGGGCCGCTGCCTCCGCCATGGGCCACCACCATAGGATGTCCGTTCGTGGGGCGGACCGAGGCGTCAAACCCCAATGCGTTCAATTCGGCGCAAAGCCACTCGGCCGCGTCTTTCACGGGCTGGTCATACTCCGGATCGGTCGAGATGGAGGGGATGCGCAACAGCGCCATGAGGCGTTCGGTCGAGGCGTCGAGATTGGCATCAATACGTGCGAGAACCGCGTCGAGGGACATGGGGGAGTGCTCCGCTTTTTGTGAAGTCTGGGCGCAGAGTATCAAGCATAAAGGGAATGTCCAGCGCTTGCCCGATGGGGGATGGCAGGCTAGGTTCCGCGTCGATTTGGCTGCGCGGCCTTTGGGTATGCGCGGCGGGTAAAACGGGTTGAGGCAGGGCGGTATTATGAAGGTTTCTTTGGCTGTATTGGCGGTGGTGTCTTGCTTGGCTGGGGCAGGGGCGGCGTTTGCCCAAGACCTGCCCACCATGCGCGAGGCGCGCGATCAGGTCTTTGCCCGTGATGGGGCGCTGAGCTGGGAGGTGATCGGCCATGACAGCCTGAACCCTGCTGAGCTTCAATTGCTGGAGCAGATCATTCCTTTGGGCGCCTTGCCGCAAATGGCTTATTACGGCGCTTTGGCGATTGCCCCTGATCAGGGGCTGGCCGATCCCGAGACGACCGCGGCGGTTGGCAATTACCACAGCGAAGAGGGCGCGCGCGCAGCCGCCCTTGCCGCCTGCGATGCCGCGCGCAGTGGCGGCAGTGACTGTGCCATTGTTCTGGTGGTGCGCCCCGAAGGCTGGGAGGCGGGCCGCAGCCTGCAATTGAACGCAGATGCGACAGCCTCGCTCTGGGGGGCGTTCCGCCAATTGGGCCGCCCGCGCGCCATGGCAATTTCGCAAGCCACAGGCAATTGGGGCATCGGTGCCAGCCCTGAGGAGGCGCTTGCCGCTTGCGCGGCGGATGGGGGTGCGCAGGATTGCGCGACAGTGGTTGCAGAAGAATAAATTCAAAAATCTGAATAATATGATTGACGCGGACCGTATCAGCGCGGCAATTTGTTACGTGGCTCAGAGGGCGGGAGGCCTTATTTGAGGTACATAACTAGGAAGGCATGCCGTTGAATTCAGACAGCGGCGCCGTGCCGTGCGATGCGCCTCTGGAGAGAGATGCGCTGGCCGGAATGGGAGAATGATAGTGAATTACGACAATCTGCTCGATAGCGCGTTGCAGAAATTGCATGATGAAGGCCGCTACCGGACCTTTATCGATATTGAGCGACGTCGCGGTCAATTCCCCCATGCTGTCTGGAACAAGGAAGACGGCACGCAAGAAGACATCACGGTGTGGTGCGGCAATGACTATCTTGGCATGGGCCAGCACCCCGTTGTTCTGAACGCGATGCATGAAGCGCTTGAGGCCACAGGAGCGGGCTCGGGCGGGACGCGCAATATCTCGGGCACCACGGTGTATCACAAGGCGCTTGAGGAAGAATTGGCCGATCTGCATGGCAAGGATGGCGCGCTTGTGTTCACCTCCGCCTATATCGCCAATGACGCGACGCTTAGCACCCTGCCCAAGCTGTTCCCCGGGCTGATCACCTATTCAGACGAGTTGAACCACGCCTCGATGATCGAGGGTATTCGCCGCAATGGCGGGGCCAAGCGTGTGTTCAAGCATAATGACTTGGCCGATCTGCGCGCCAAGCTGGAAGCGGATGATCCTGCCGCCCCCAAGATGATCGCGTTTGAAAGCGTTTACTCGATGGATGGCGATTTCGGGCCGATTGCCGAGATTGTGGCGCTGGCCAAGGAATTCGGTGCGCTGACCTATCTGGACGAAGTCCATGCCGTGGGGCTGTATGGCCCGCGCGGGGGCGGTGTCTCTGAAAAGCTGGGGCTGGCCGATCAGATCGACATCATCAACGGCACTTTGGGCAAGGCCTATGGTGTGATGGGCGGCTATATCGCGGCCTCTGCCAAGCTGTGTGATGCCGTGCGTTCCTATGCGCCCGGCTTCATCTTCACCACCTCGATCCCGCCCGTTGTTGCTGCGGGGGCGGCGGCATCCGTGCGCCATCTCAAGACCGATCAGGCGCTGCGCGATCTGCATCAGGAGCGCGCCAAGGTACTCAAACTGCGCCTCAAAGGCATGGGCCTGCCGATCATTGATCATGGCAGCCATATCGTTCCCGTGATCGTGGGTGACCCCGTTCATACCAAAAAACTGTCCGATATGCTGTTGGAACAATTCGGCATTTACGTGCAGCCGATCAACTTTCCAACGGTGCCGCGCGGGACCGAGCGGTTGCGCTTCACGCCGTCGCCCGTGCATGACCCAAAGATGATTGACTATCTTTTGACATCAATGGACCAACTATGGAGCCATTGTGCGCTGAATCGTGCCGATTTAGCCGGCTGAAAGAGAATCGACTGTTAATCTCCAGGTTATTGTTGTGTTAACATGCATATAGCGCTGCGATGCGAATCGGCGGCTCTATAATGGGATGAAGGCAACAAAATGCGGGCAGCACATTTGCTGTGACTAAGCCTGCAGGAACTTTGAGCGGGACAACATGGGGCAGCACGAGCCGCAACTTCACAACAGTGACGATCAATTTGCCGAAGGCGTTGCCTTGGGTGATTTGATGCGGGGTGAACGCGCGACGCTTGGCAAATCTCTGCTGGATGTCGAACGCGAGTTGAAAATCCGTGCCTCCTATATTGCAGCGGTTGAGAATGGTGATCTCAATGCATTCAGCTCGCAGGGGTTTATTGCGGGCTATGTCCGTTCCTATGCGCGCTATCTGAATTTGGACCCTGAACTGGCCTTCTCGAAATTCTGCGAAGAAACGGGCTTCACAGGCGTTCATGGGATGTCCAGTGGTCAGGCCTCGCGCGCGAAACGTCGCCATGGCGCGGCCCCCAGCAAGATTGACCCCTCTGACATCATCAAATCCTCACGTGTGGCCTTCGCCCCTGAGAAAGAGCGCGTCTTTGCCAATGTCGAGCCGGGCGCGCTTGGCTCGGCGGCTGTGCTGATCGCGCTGGCGGTTGGTTTGGGCTATGGCGGGTGGGCAGTTCTGACAGATATCCAGCGCGTACAATTCGCGCCGATTGAAGAAGCCCCCGCAACCCTTGCCGTTCTTGATCCGCTGGCCTTGCCGCAAGCGCCTGCCGCTGAGCAGGGCGGAGATATCGGCTTTGCCGAATTTGCCGCCGCCCCAAGCGTGGATGCGCTTGATCGTCTCTATCGCCCGCAAGTGCTGGATGCGCCGGTCATGATCTCGCGGGATCAGCCGATTGCATCGCTCAACCCTGATGAGGTTGGCACTATGGGCGCGCCTATCCCGATGGGGCAGGGCGAACAACTGGCCTCTGCCAATTCCGAGCCTGTGCAAGTGACCGAACGCCCCGAGGGCGAGGTGATGCTTTTTGCTGTGCGCCCGTCTTGGGTGCGTGTCACTGCCGCCTCAGGCACCGTGATTTACGAAGGCATTCTGAACACAGGCGACAGCTATGTGCTGCCCGTCTCGGAAGAGCCCCCCAGCCTGCGCGCGGGCAATTCGGGATCGTTGTTTTTCGCAGTTGATGGCGTGACCGTCGGACCTGCGGGCGAAGGCACATCCGTTGCGCGCAATGTGGTTTTGCAGGCAGATACGCTGCTTGAAACCTATGCGCTGGCCGATGGCACAACTGACCCCGACCTGCCCGAAGTGGCGGCCTTGGTCCTGAGCGGTGACAGCCCCTCCGACACCCAACCACAGCAATAAATCCCCTTTTACGGTGAAATGCGAATGTTGCGTTGTCGTTTGCGCAGCATCGGCCTAATCTATGCGCAAATGCTCTGAACCCGACCCGAGAAGGCTGTTTGCCCATGTCGCATAACCCGATCCGTCCATGGCGAAATATCGACCGCCGTGAAAGCCGTTTGATCCATGTGGGCAAGGTGCCTGTTGGGGGTGGCTCGCCGATTTCGGTGCAGACCATGACCAACACTCTGACCACGGATGTGAAGGCGACGATTGATCAGGTTCAACGCTGCGCGGATGCGGGTGCGGATATTGTGCGGATTTCGGTGCCAGATGAGCCCTCATCCAAAGCGCTGAAGGAGATTGTGAAGGAAAGCCCCGTTCCGATCGTGGCTGATATCCATTTCCACTATAAGCGCGGGATTGAAGCCGCCGAGGCGGGGGCTGCCTGCCTTCGGATCAATCCGGGCAATATTGGCGATGAAAAGCGTGTGCGTGAGGTGATTGCTGCGGCGCGCGATCACGGATGCTCCATGCGGATCGGGGTCAATGCAGGCTCGCTTGAGAAGCATCTGCTCGACAAATATGGCGAGCCGTGCCCCGATGCGATGATTGAGAGCGGCTTGGATCACATCCGCATCCTTGAGGATAATGATTTCTTCGAATTCAAGATTTCCGTGAAAGCCTCGGATGTGTTCATGGCGGCGGCGGCCTATCAGGGCTTGGCCGAGGCCACGACTGCGCCGATTCATCTGGGCATCACCGAGGCGGGTGGTCTGACCTCGGGCACGATCAAATCGGCCATTGGTCTGGGCAATCTGCTTTGGATGGGGATTGGCGATACAATCCGCGTCAGCCTTTCGGCGGATCCCGTGGAAGAGGTGAAGGTCGGCTATGAAATCCTCAAATCTCTCGGGCTGCGCCATCGGGGTGTGAATATCATTTCCTGCCCTTCTTGCGCGCGGCAGGGTTTTGACGTGATCAAAACCGTCGAGGCGCTGGAAAAACGGCTTGAGCATATCAAGACCCCGATGAGCCTGTCGATCATCGGCTGTGTCGTGAATGGCCCCGGTGAGGCCTTGATGACAGATGTGGGCTTTACGGGCGGCGGGGCTGGCTCGGGCATGGTCTATCTGGCGGGCAAGCAGAGCCATAAACTCGACAATGATCAGATGATCGAGCATATCGTCGAGCAGGTCGAGAAAAAGGCCGCCGAACTGGATGCGCTGAGCGCACAGGACGCCGCCGAATAAGCCGCAAGGCAGGCCTTGGCCCGTTTATCGGGCCAAGAACCACACGCCTTAAGGCATCAGCTTCGAGACATAGGGCGGCAGCGCGAAGGCTGCGTGATGCATCTCGGGCGTGTAGTAATTCGTCTCGATATTCGCAGCTTCAAAACGCGCTTTGAGCGTGGCCAGATCGGTTTGGCGCGCGGCCCCGTCACTGCCCCAGCCAAGCGCCATCGGCCCGCCCGCATAGGTCGGGATCGTCGCGAGATAGCAGGTCCAATCCGCAAAAAGCGCTTTGAAGGCGCGCATTGTATTGGTCAGCTCATCGCCTTGCATGAAGGGCACGCCGTTTTGGGTCACCAGAATGCCCCCGTCGGTTAGGCGGCGTTTGGCATGGCCGTAAAAGCTGTCGGTGAACAAAACTTCGCCAGGACCGATGGGATCGGTGGAATCGATGATGATGACGTCATAGAAATCAGCATTGAGCCGCATGAATTCGGCCCCGTCCGCGATCACCAGATCAAGGCGCGGATCATCAAAAGCGCCATCCGAGACATCGGGCATATATTCGGTGCAGAAATCGACCACGCCTGCATCAATCTCGACCATGGTGACTTGTGTGACGGATCGGTGCTTGAGCGCCTCGCGCGCCATGCCGCCATCACCGCCGCCCACGATCAGCACGCGTTTGACATTGCCATGGGCCAAGATCGGCACATGGGTCAGCATTTCATGATAGATGAAATTATCGGCTTCGGTGACCTGCACCACCCCGTCCAAGGTCAGAACGCGCCCGAAGGTCGGGTTCTCGAAAACGCGCAGGCGCTGATGGTCGGTGTTGCTGTCATAAAGCACGCGGTCTTCGCGCAAGGCTTGGGAATGGTCCGCATGCAGACGCTCAACGCTCCAGCCGGTCATATCGGTCATGGATTAACCCTCATGTTTGGGACAGGGGCGGGGGCAGCGCGGCCGCGGCCCCCATCGGGTCTCAGGCGGCTGCGATGGCGTCAACCAGCCCTTCGCCGCGCCGCAATTCCTTCACGCGCACATCCTCGGTGCCAAAGGCGCGTTTCAACACGCCAACCGCATTCCAAGGCTGCGCATCGCCACACATGAACACGTCAAACGCGCCATATCCAATCTCGGGCCATGTATGGACGGAGATATGGCTTTCCGCCAGAACCGCCACGCCAGACACGCCTTGAGGCGAGAATTTATGCGTATGGATATGCAACAGCGTGGCACCGCATTCCTCAACGCAATCGCGGAAGGCAGTTTGGATGCGGGCTTCATCATCAAGACCATGGCCATTTACCACTTCGATGATCAAATGCGTGCCAGCAAACACTTCACCATCCTTGCGGATGAAGTGATCCTCACGGGTGTCGTCAAAAATGTCGGGCGCAGCCGAGTGGCTGCAGGTGTCTTCCGCATGGGCGCCTGTTTCCAGACCAGTCCCCAGTTGGAAGAGGTTGGCGCGGGTCATGGGCGCTCCCCTTCTTACCAGTAGATTGATGTGGTGGGTCCTTAGCGCCCCCCCAAGGCTTGCGCCTCAAGGTTGGGATCGTCCCCGATACAAGGGCGCCACCTACGGCACAGGGCGAGTCGATTCAACAATGAATTTCAGGAAATATGAATTTAACCGTTTTGCGCTGCGTCACAGGGTGAAATCGGCCTCCACCGCGCCCGAAACAGACAGCAGCTCGGACGGGGTGATCGCAAAGATATGGCGCGGGGTTCCCGCGGCGGCGTAAATCTTGGCAAAATCGCCAAGACGCGGGTCTGCCCAAGCGCGGATCGGGCTCAGATGCCCGACCGGAGAGACACCGCCAATCGCAAAACCCGTTTGCGCGCGGATCAGCCCCGCATCGGCCTTGCCCAAAGCCTCGCCTGCCAGCGCGCTGGCCTTCTCGGCGCAGACCTGATTGCCGCCTGCGGTAATGAACAGCACGGCACAGCCGCTTTGCTCGGCACGGAAAATGATGGATTTCGCGATCTGGTCAATCTCGCACCCTGCGGCGGCGGCAGCTTGTGCGGCGGTGCGGGTCAGATCGGGCATCTCCAGCACATCTGTTTCAATCCCTGCGGCCTCCAATGCGGCCTTGACCCGTTTGAGGCTCTTGCTCATATCCACGCTTCCCCTTGTTCTGTTCCCGCAAGCGTTGCAAGGATAAGGGCAAGAGGCAAGAGTGGCCCGTATATGACCAAGCAGATGAGTTTCGCATCAAGGCTGACCCGAGAGCCTATCGCCTTTGACCCTGATCGCGCGGCGGAAGGGCTGGCGGCGCTGCAAGATATTCCAAATGATTTGAAAGGCTTGGTCGCGGGCGCTGCGGGGTGTTCGCCCTTTCTGCTTGGGCTGATGCAAAAAGAAGCGCCTTGGCTGGAGGAGGTTCTCTCAAGCACGCCTGAGGCCGCGCAAACTGCCCTTTTGGCGCAGGTCGCGGCCCTTGAGGCAGGCCATCTGGATGCAGGGCTGCGGCGGCTGAAGGGACGCGCCGCGGTGATGGTTGCGCTGGCGGATTTGGGCGGGATCTGGGACCTGTATCAGGTCACAACCGCGTGGACCGATTTCGCCGATGCCTGCGTGCAAACCGCGCTGAGGGCCCATGTCGCCCATGAGGCCAAGCGCGGCAAGCTCCCCGGCCAGACGGAGGAGGACGCGTGGCGCGACGGGGCGGGGATGGTGGCGCTGGCCATGGGCAAGATGGGCGCGGCCGAGTTGAATTACTCCTCGGATATCGATTTGATCTGCCTTTTTGACGAGAGCCGCTTTGACGGCACCGACGAGATGGAAGCGCGCGCGGGCTTTGTGCGCGCGACCCGCAAAATGGCCGGCAGCCTTGGGGAAAATACGGCCGAGGGTTATGTATTTCGCACCGATCTACGGCTGCGCCCTGATGCCAGCGTCACGCCTGTCTGCATCTCCATGGCCGCGGCCGAGCGGTATTACGAGGCGGAAGGGCGCAATTGGGAACGCGGGGCCTATATCAAAGCGCGTCCCGCTGCGGGCGATCTGGCGGCAGGGGCGCGGTTCTTGGAAACCCTCACCCCCTTTGTCTGGCGCAAGCATCTGGATTTCGCGGCGATCCATGACACCCAAGACATGCGCCAACGCATCCGCAGCCATAAGGGCCTGCATGGCATGGCGCTGGAGGGACACAATATCAAGCTTGGGCAGGGCGGCATCCGCGAGATCGAATTTTTCGCCCAGACCCGCCAATTGGTCTCGGGCGGGCGTGACGCAGGTCTGCGCGGCCGCCGCACCAAGGATGCGCTGGCCGCCTTGGCGGCGAAAGGCTGGATCGGCGGGGATGTCGCTGACACGCTCTCGGAGCTTTATATCCAGCACCGTGAGGTGGAGCATCGTTTGCAGATGATCAATGATGCCCAAACCCATGACCTGCCCAAATCCCCCGAAGGCTTTGACCGTTTGGCCCGTTTCATGGGCGAGGGCGATACGCAGCGCTTTCGCAAGGAATTACAAGCGCGGCTGGCGCAGGTAGATGCGCTTTGCGAGCCGTTCTTTGCGCCCAATCCCACGAGCCTTGAGGCCCCGATGCCCGAGCTGTCCGAGCCTGCGCATGAAATCGTCTCGCGCTGGCCGCATTATCCTGCCTTGCGGTCCGCGCGCGGGCAGGAGATTTTCGATCGCCTCAAGCCCGATCTTCTGACCTGTTTCCAAAAAGCCGCCGACCCCGATGAGGCCTTGATTAACTTTGATAGCTTTCTCAAAGGCTTGCCTGCTGGTGTTCAACTGTTTTCTCTCTTCGAGGCGAACCCGTCTTTGGTCGATCTGATCGGCGATATCTGTGCCACAGCGCCGGGTTTGTCGCGCTATCTGTCGCGCAATGCAGGCGTATTGGATGCGGTGCTTGGCGGGGCTTTCTTTGCGCCTTGGCCCGAAAAAGAACGCTTGCAAGGCGCGCTCTCAACCGCGCTTGAGGGGCTGGATTATGAGGCCGCGCTGGATACTGCGCGGCGCTGGCATAAAGAATGGCATTTCCGCATTGGCGTGCATCATTTGCGTGATCTGATTGATGAAGCCGAGGCAGGCGCGCAATATACTGCGCTGGCAGATGCCGTGGTGACAGCGCTTTGGCCGATTGCCTGCGCCGAGATCGCCAAACGCCACGGTCCAGCGCCTGGACGGGGCGGTACGGTGCTGGCCATGGGCAGCCTTGGGGCAGGGGCGCTGACAGCGGGGTCTGATCTTGATCTGATCGTGATCTATGATGCGGGCGGGGTTGATTTGACCGAAGGTCGCCGCCCCTTGGACCCGCGCGGCTGGTTTGCCAAAGCCACCAAAACCCTTGTCACGGCGCTTAGCGTGCCGACGGCTGAGGGTAAGCTCTATGAGGTTGATATGCGGCTGCGCCCCTCGGGACGGCAAGGGCCAGTGGCCACGGGGCTGGAGGCGTTTGATCATTACCAACATCATGAGGCCTGGACTTGGGAGCATATGGCGCTGACCCGCGCGCGGCCCATTGCGGGGGAGGCCAGCCTTTTGGCCGATATCGAAGCGATCCGCCAAAATGTGCTGAAGGCCAAAGCCGCGCGCGCCCTTGTAGTGAAGGATGCGGCACAAATGCGGGCGCGATTGCAGGCAGCGGGGCGCAAGGGCTCGACCTTCGAGGTGAAAGAGGGCAAGGGCGGGATGCAGGATATCGAGCTTTGCGCGCAGGCTGCGGCTTTGATGGCGGCCGATCCTGTGCGACAGGTTGAGGGGCAATTGCGGGCGGGTGCGCAGATCGGATGGCTACAGGGTGAGGATGCGGAGGTTTTGCGCGCTTCCCATCGGCTCTTCTCAACGGTAAATCAGGCAGGTCGCCTCTTGACGGAGCGCCCGCTTGATCCAGATGAATTGGGAATTGGCGGGCAAGGGTTTCTGGCCCGTGCGGCGGGGGCGAAAGACGCCAAGGATTTGGCTTTGAAATTGGCACAGGCGCGCGAGGCCTCGGCGCAGATTATTGACAGGGTGCTCAAAGAGGTTTGAGCCGGAATAGGACGATTGCAATGAAGGGTGACATCACCGACCCAAAGGCCCTGATCCGCGAAGCCTATCGCATCGACGGGATCAGCCTTGAGGAATGCCGCTCGATCTTTGTGGATTGGGCCTTGTCGATCGACAGCGTCGATGCGCCTGCGCATTTGGCGCGTCTGCTGGAGGTCTATGCACCTGATGCACCAGACCACCCGATGACGCAGGTTTTGACCGAGGGCACCAAAGCCCCGCCTGCTGCAAAGCGTCGAGGCGGGCGCGCGGCGCGTTTATCCGAGAGCTGAGCGCGAGCGCCAGACGACGGGGTGGCGATCCGTCTTTTGCGCCGAAGCGCTTTATATCTGCCAAGCCCTGATGAGATATGAACGATGCGCATTGAATTGCAAAATCGCCAGCCCTTACGGGCGGTCTGGCGATCGCGCGGCGCCTTCGGCGCTATTCGCGCGAAGGGTGGTCTAACTCGGCTCTTTGCTCGCTTGGGTGCCACGCTCGCGGTAGGGCGTTGTGTCATAATGCGCGCGGTAGCATTTCGAGAAATGCGAGGGTGAGGCAAAGCCGCAGGCCAAAGCCACATTGATCACGCTCATATCCGTCTGCATCAGCAGGTTACGCGCCTTGGCCAGCCGCAATTCCATGTAATAGCGCTTGGGCGAGCGGTTGAGATAGCGGCGAAACAGCCGCTCTAGCTGGCGCGTGGACATGCCGACATCCTTGGCCAGACTGGCAGGGCTGATCGGCTCTTCGATATTTTGCTCCATCATGCGGATCACCTGCCCCAATTTGGGGTGGCGCACGCCGATACGGGTCGGGATCGACAGGCGCTGCGTGTCCTGATCGGTGCGGATCGAGGTATAGATCAACTGATCCGCCACCATATTGGCAAGATCCTCACCATGATCATTGGCGATGATCTTGAGCATCAGGTCAATCGAGGCGGTGCCGCCGGCTGTGGTGATGCGGTTGCCGTCAATCACGAAGACCGATTTGGTCAGGGTGACGTCCTCGAATTCTTCGGAAAAGCTGTCCTGATTTTCCCAATGGATCGTGGCGCGTTTGCCATCTAGCAAGCCCGCCTTGGCCAGTGAATAGCCCGCCGTGCAAAGCCCGCCAATCGTGGCCCCGCGCCGCGCCTCGCGCCTGAGCCAGTTCAACACCCGTTTGGAGGTCGCGGCCTGCACATTGATCCCGCCACACAGCATGATTGTGTCATCGCGCTGCAATTCGTCGAGATCCATATCAAGCTTGAAGCCGATCCCCGCCGAGCAATGTGCTATCTCTCCGCCTTCGCCCGCCAAGGCCCATGAATACAGTTCATGGCCCGACATACGGTTGGCAATCCGCAACGCCTCGACCGCCGATGAGAAGCAGAGCATTGTAAATTGGTCCAGCAGAACAAAGATATATCGCTTGGGGTGCGTTGGAACACCATGCGAAAGGGTGGGCATGCGGCAGACCTTCCTGACATTCGCACAGCCGTCTGGAACCGTGCCGAAATAGCGAAAGCACCAATTTTGCGACGGCGCAATCCCCCCGAATGCGGAATTTGTCATTGGATGGCGGGCGAGACCTGCGTATAAGCGCCCCGTTAACGTAATTCTAGGAGGGTACCATGACCGCACAGGCATGGAACAAAGCGAACTGGCGAAACAAACCTCGGGTGCAGATGCCGGATTATCCGGATCAAGCCGCCCTTGAGGCCGTCGAGGCGCAACTTGGCCAATATCCTCCGCTGGTTTTTGCAGGTGAAGCGCGAAGGTTGAAGGCCGCTCTTGGCGCTGCATCGCGCGGCGAGGCCTTTTTGCTGCAAGGTGGCGATTGCGCCGAGAGCTTCTCGGAATTCTCCGCTGACGGGATTCGCGACACTTTCAAAGTGATGCTGCAAATGGCGATGGTGCTGACCTATGGGGCCAAAGTGCCTGTGGTCAAAGTGGGCCGTATGGCCGGCCAATTCGCCAAGCCCCGCAGCGCGCCTTCCGAGGTGATTGACGGGGTGGAGCTGCCCTCCTATCGCGGTGACATTATCAATGAGCTTGATTTCACCCCTGAAAGCCGCATCCCCGATCCTGCCAAGATGCTGCAGGCCTATACGCAATCGGCTGCAACGCTGAACCTGTTGCGGGCGTTCTCGACGGGTGGTTTCGCCGATATTCACCGCGTTCATAGCTGGACGCTTGGCTTCACCGATCGTGACGATGCCGAACGCTACCGCGATATGGCGGGCCGCATTCAAGACAGCCTTGATTTCATGACCGCTGCAGGCCTGACCAGTGCGACAAACCCCAATCTGTCCACGGTGGATTTCTACACCAGCCATGAAGCGCTGTTGCTGGAATATGAAGAGGCTTTCTGCCGCATCGATTCCACCAGCGGCCAGCCGATTGCAGGCTCGGGCCATATGATCTGGATCGGGGATCGCACCCGCCAGCCTGATGGCGCGCATGTCGAATTCTGCCGTGGCGTGCAAAACCCGATCGGGTTGAAATGTGGTCCGACCACCAGCGCCGAAGATCTCAAAGTGCTGATCGAAAAACTCAACCCTGCCAATGAAGCGGGCCGTCTGACGCTGATCGCGCGCTTTGGGGCGGGCAAGGTGGGCGATCACCTGCCACGCCTGATCAAGACGGTGCAGGAGATGGGCGCCAATGTTCTTTGGACCTGTGATCCGATGCATGGCAATGTGATCAAATCCTCCACGGGCTATAAGACACGACCCTTCGACTCGATCCTGCGCGAAGTGCAGGAATTCTTCGCGATCCACCGCGCTGAGGGCACGATCCCGGGCGGTGTGCATTTCGAGATGACGGGCAAGGACGTGACCGAATGCACGGGCGGCGTGCGGGCTGTGACCGATGAGGATCTCTCCTCGCGCTATCACACAGCCTGTGACCCGCGCCTGAATGCCAGCCAGTCGCTGGAACTGGCCTTCCTCGTGGCCGAGGAGCTGGTCTCCATTCGTGATGCAGACAGGATGGCGGCTGGCGCATAAGCCTGCCCCAACTAGGATGTTGAAAAGGCCCGAACCCACGCAGTTTCGGGCCTTTTTTCTTGTTTCAGATCACGCGCATCAGGTCTCCGCTAGCCCGCCTTGAATCAAGGTCAGGGCGGGGGTGCCTTTTGCGGGTTCGGGCGGTGCCTCAGCGGTTTGGCCGTTGGCCGCGATCTCGCCTTCCAGCGGCGTAAGCTTGGCCCGTTTGATGCGGAAGCGGCGTGGGCGCAGCCCGAGCGGGCCTGTCGTTGTCACCACGCCAAGGGCGCGGTCAATCTCGCCATGTGACCCAAGCAAAGGCAGAAGCAGCATCTGCCCGTCCAGCACGGCTTGGCCCTGTTGATCCGAGGTCAGATGCAGCATCAGCTTGGCCGAGCGGGTAAAGACTTGTTCCACCTCGCTCATCAATCTTGTGCGCTCGCTTAATTCGAAAAAGGCGCGGATCGGCAGGCCGCGCACCTCCATCCCCATCAAATCGGTCAGATGCGTTCCCCCAAGCCTGAGCCGCACGGTGGCGGGGCGGCTGCGTTCCAGAATGAAGATATGCGACAGCAGCCCCGTTAGATCGCGCGGGTCAAGTGCGTCGCGCGCGGGGGGCTGATGGCCCTGACAAATCCCCTCCCAATGCTGCAAAACCAGCCCCAAGCTGGGATGCATCATCGCGGCTTCATGTTGGGAGATGGCGATGACCTCGCCGCTTTGTGCTGAAAACTGCGCCATGATTACTCTTCTCTCACCTGCCCACAGAGATCACCCAAGCCGCGTTGGCGGAGGGGGTGGTTTGTGTTAACTCTTCAGAAACCTTCGTTACCGCAGGCTTAATAGTAAAATTATAAATGAAAATGCAGGGGGCAATCTCTTAAGTGGTTAACTCGATGACTGGCTATAGCGCGCGGGATGGCGCGGATCAGGATCTGTCTTGGTCATGGGAAATCCGCTCGGTCAATGCGCGCGGTCTGGATGTGCGGCTGCGTCTGCCCGATGGGTTGGGCGCGCTTGAGGCAGGGCTTCGCGAACGCGCCGGCAAATATGTGGCGCGCGGCGCGGTGTCTATCTCTCTGAAAACAGGAATGAAAAGTGGGGCGCAGGCCGCCTCGCTTGATCATGATGCCTTGGCCGCTGCCATGGCGGCCCTCTCCGAGGTTGAGGCGCAAGCGGGCGCACTTGGCCTGCATTTGGCCCCCTCCCATGCAACGGCGATCTTGGGCGTTCGGGGCGTGTTCGAGGCGACGAGCGGCCCGAATTTACCCAAACCAGACGTATTGCTGGCTGATTTCGAGCCCGTCTTGCAGAGTTTTGTGGCCAGTCGCGCCTCGGAAGGGGCAGCGCTGCTTGGCATTCTGGAGGGGCAGTTGGCGCAGATGGAAACCGCCCTTGCCGAGGCCGAAACCGCCGCCACCGCGCGCGCGCAGAGCCAAGCCGAGACCTTCCTAGCCAATGTCGCCCGCATTCTTGAGGCCAGCGATATCGAGCCTGCACGGATCGCACAGGAATTGGCCATTCTGGCGCAAAAAACCGATGTGACCGAGGAGCTTGACCGCCTCAAAGCCCATATCGCAGCGGCCAAGGCGCATCTGGCCGAAAGCGGGCCGATTGGGCGCAAGCTGGATTTCTTGATGCAGGAATTCAACCGTGAGGCGAATACGCTCTGCTCGAAATCCTCGGATCAAGCGCTGACGCGTGCGGGGCTTGACCTCAAATTGCTGATCGATCAGATGCGCGAGCAAGTTCAAAACGTGGAGTAATCATGTCCGATCCCGTTCAAACCCGCCGTGGATTGCTGATCATCCTGTCCTCGCCCTCAGGCGCAGGTAAATCAACGCTGGCCAAACGGCTTATGGCATGGGACCCGTCGCTGAGTTTTTCGGTCTCGGCCACCACGCGCGCCCCGCGCGAAGGCGAGGTGGATGGAAAAGATTACCATTTCATGAGCGAGAGCGCCTTTAAGGGTTTGGTTGCCGATGCAGCCATGCTGGAACATGCGCATGTTTTCGGAAATTACTACGGCTCACCGACAGCGCCCGTCTCCGAGGCGATCGAGGCAGGCCGCGATGTTCTGTTTGATATCGATTGGCAAGGCGCGCAGCAGATCAGCAATTCCAGCCTGCAGGATCACGCGCTCTCGATCTTTATTCTGCCGCCCTCGATCCCTGAATTGCAGCGCCGTCTGGTCAGCCGTGGGCAGGACACGCCCGAGACCATCGCCAAGCGCATGATCAAAAGCTGGGATGAGATAAGCCATTGGGCGGAATATGATTTTGTGCTGGTCAATGATGATCTCGACGCGACATTTGAAAGCCTCAAGACCATCATCGCCTCGGAACGCTTGCGCCGTGAGCAGCAGCCCGCTTTGGCAGGCCATGTGCGCAAATTGCAGGATGAATTTGAAAAGGGTCAGTCATGATTTACGCGCTGGATGGGATTGCCCCGCAAATCGCCGAGGACACATGGGTGGCCCCCGATGCCAATGTGATTGGCCGCGTTTTTCTGGAAGACGGCGCGAGCATCTGGTTTGGCAGCACCATTCGGGGCGATAATGAAGATATCCGCATCGGGCGCGGCTCGAATGTGCAGGAAAACTGCGTTTTCCATACCGATCCGGGATGCCCGCTGACGATTGGCGAGAATTGCACCATCGGTCATAAGGCGATGCTGCATGGTTGCGTGATTGGGGATGGATCGCTGATCGGGATGGGGGCGACGGTTCTCAATGGGGCTGTGATCGGCCAAGGCTGCTTGATCGGTGCAGGCGCTTTGATCCCCGAAGGCAAGCATATCCCCGATGGAAGCCTTGTGATGGGCATGCCTGGTAAGGTGGTGCGTGAGTTGGACGAGACGGCGCGGCTTGGCTTGATCCAATCGGCTGTGCATTACCAAGAAAATATGCGCCGCTTCTGCGCGGGATTGAAAAAGGTTTAATATCCCAGCCTAAAACACTGTTAAAATGAAAAAATAATCTCAATCTCAGTGTCGCCAAGTGTCAAATTCAGCTGCGCATTATGGGCCATGGCCTCTTGGCGGAGCAGCAGGAAATGCACTTCGGCAGGGCGTAGGCCATTGGCGGGCGCGCTTGTGCGATCCAGCATGCTCCAGCCCTGTTTATCGGTCAGAACCCGCGCGCCAGTGGCGTTGAGATGCCATTGCCCCTCTGACAGGCGTGACACGGTGATATCGCCCCCCATCGGCAGGGCGGATTCGGCACAGGCGATCATCAGGAACCCGATCTTTGTTTCAGCGCGGGGCAGATCGGTTTCGGCGGTCCAAGTGACATCCAGCCGCCCGCTATCATAGAGATCGGACAGGATGGTGCGCGCCTCGCGCAAAGATGTCATTTGGCCCTGTTGCGATGCGCCAAAGGCCATGCGGAAAAAGCGCACCCGCGCTTGCGCATCACGCACGGCATCGGAAATCAATTCCATCTCGGGGCTTTGCTGGCCGCCTGTCATGCCAAGCAGTTCAACCCCATTGCCGATTGCGCCCAATGGGTTCACAAGGTCATGGCAGAGCCGCGAGGCCACCAAAGCCGCGAGAGCGCCATCCTCGTTCAAAGGGGCGAGATCATTCATGAAAGGGATCCCTCAATGTCCGAGGAAATGAATTCACTTCTGGAGCCGGGCATGTTTGTGCGCCATCCCAACCAGCCCGATTGGGGTCTGGGGCAGGTGCAATCCAATATTGGGGGCAAGGTGACTGTGAATTTCGAGAATGAAGGCAAGGTCGTGATCGATAGTCGCAGGATCATGCTTCTCATGGATTTCGATACCTGAATTGGGCGCATATAATCCCGCAAACCTACTCAGCAGATGGTTAACAGAAGGCTAACGCGGCCGGAGAAACTTGCCTAAGCGCCCGCCAATAGGGTAGCAGCAGGGGGAAAACGGGGGCAAACCTCGCGGGAAACGAAATGCGGATGGGGCATGCAGATCGAAGATAGCCATTTTGAATTGCGCTTGGCTTGCGATGACAGCGATCTGCGCGCGGCACAGCGCCTGCGCTATCAGGTTTTTGTTGAGGAACTGGGCGCGGGTGGTGATCTGGTGGATCATGATGCGCGGCTGGAGCGCGACCGCTTTGACCCCTATTTCGACCATTTGATGCTGCTTGATCGCCGCCGTGACGCGGAGGATCAGGTTGTAGGCGTCTACCGCATGATGCGCGCTGAGCAGGCGCGCGCGGCGGGGCAGTTTTATTCCGAAGGCGAATATGACCTTGAGCCGTTGAAATCCTCAGATCGCAGCTTGATGGAATTGGGCCGCTCCTGCGTGCATTCCGAGTATCGCGGAGGCATCGCCATGGTGCATCTGTGGAAAGGTCTGTCTGCCTTTATGACCGATCACGGGGTTGAGGTGATGTTCGGGGTCGCCTCGCTTAAAGGCACCGATCCTGCCGCCTTGGCCGCGCCCTTATCCTTGCTGCATCACCGCCATCTTGCACCTGCCGCCCTGCGCGCGCAGGCCCGTGCGCCCCATGGAGTAGCGATGGATATGATCGCGCCTGAGGATCTGGATTTCGTCGCAGCCGCACGTGGGGTGCCCGCGCTGATCAAAGCCTATCTGCGCATTGGCGGTTTTGTGGGGCAGGGCGCTTGGATTGATCGCGCCTTCAATTGCACCGATGTCTGCCTGATCGTGGATACGGCCGTGATCAGCGAGAAACACCGCGCCTTCTACGCCAAAGGTGGTGCTGCATGAGTGAGGCTTGGGTGCCGCCACCCGCGCCGCCCGCCCGCGCATTGGGGTTGCGCGATTGGTTACGGGTCGTCGCGCGCGGGCTGCCATCATTGCTGCTGCTTTTGATCGCTTTCCCGAGCCTTTTGCTCCTACGCCTGCCTGAGCAGGCGATCTGGGGCATGAACAGGCCGCTGACGCCATGGATCACGCAAACCGTCTGCATCCTGATCTGCCGCTTTTTGGGCCTCCAGCGCCATGTCACAGGCCAGCCCATGCCGCAACGCGGGGCCTTTGTTGCCAATCATACAAGCTGGCTTGATATTCTGGCGCTAAATGCATCGAAACGCATGTATTTTGTTGCCAAATCCGAGGTACATGCCTGGCCCGGAATCGGCTGGCTGGCGCGGGGCACGGGCACCGTTTTCATCGAGCGCAACAGGCTGCGCGCCAAGGCGCAGCAGGCCCTGTTTGAAGAGCGCCTGCAGGCAGGGCATAAATTGCTGTTTTTCCCTGAAGGCACCTCGACCGATGGATTGCGGGTGTTGCCCTTCAAGACCACGCTGTTTCAGGCCTTTTTCTCGGATGCTTTGCGCGATGCGCTGCATATCCAGCCCATATCCCTGCGTTATCAAGCCCCCCAAGGCGAGGATGCGGCCTATTACGGCTGGTGGGGGGATATGGATTTCGGGTCAAACCTGATCAAGATTTTGGCGACCCAAGGCCAAGGCCGTGTCGAGATCACCTATCACGAGGCGTTAAGGGTCGCGGAATTTGCCGATCGCAAGGCTTTGGCACTGGCATGTGAGGCGGCCGTGCGGGCGGGCTTTACCCCAAAGGCGCCATAAGCGCGCCAAGCGCGAGGGCTGCATCCTCTTGCCGCCAAATCTCTTCCCCCACGGCGAAGAAATCGGTGACGGGGGCGAGGGTTTCAACCAAGTCTGTGGTCAGCGCGCCTTCGGCCACCACGGGCAATTCGATCATCTCGGACCACCAAGCAAACAGCTCAGCCTCGGCTTTGGAGCCATCGCCAAGGGCCGTGTCGCCCACAGGGCCAAAGGCGATGTAATCGGTTCCAGCCTCGCCTGCGGTCATGCCGTCATGGCGCGATATGGCGCAAAACGCACCTACGATTGGATCGGCCCCCAAGGCTTTGCGGGTGGCGCGAATGCTGCGGGAGCCATCTGTCAGATGAACACCATCAAGCCCAAGCTTTTCAACCATTTGCAGATGATTGGTGATGACCAGCGGAATATCACGGGCATGGGCAATCTCGCGCAGATGATCACCCGCGCGCGACAGCGTATCTTCATCGCTGGTGGCCAAGGCCAGTCTCAGGCAGGCGATCTCATGGGTGTCGAGCACGGCCGATAAACGGGTGCCAAAGGCCTCCAGCTCGAAAGCGGGCGGTGTCACGAGATAAAGCTGCGGGCGGTCTTGACTATCCATGGGGGCGGTTCCTGATGCGTGGTGGCGCCTCAATACTGGGAAGGGGCGGGTGGTTCAATGCTTGGTGTGGCGCAAGACTTGCGGGGATGCGCGCCGCGCGCTATGGCGCTGGCCATGACTGAGCCTTGTTTCATCCTTGTGCGTCCGCAAATGGGCGAGAATATCGGCGCGGCGGCACGCGCCATGTGGAATTTCGGCCTGAGCCATATGCGCTTGGTCGAGCCGCGCGATGGCTGGCCGAATGAGCGCGCCGTGGCGCTGGCCTCGGGGGCGGCGGGCAAGGTGCTGGACAATGCGGGCGTTATGCCAAGCACGGCCAAGGCGATTGGTGATTGCACCTATGTCTTCGCCACCACCGCCCGACAGCGTGGATTGACCAAACCGATCGTAAGCCCCGAGCGCGCCATGGCCGAGGCCCGCGCCATCCATGCCCAAGGGGGCAAGGTCGGGGTCTTGTTCGGGCCTGAGCGTGCAGGGCTGGAAAATGAGGATGTGGCCCTTGCCAATGCGCTGATCTCGGTGCCGGTGAACCCAGACTTTCCCTCGCTCAACCTCGCGCAATGTGTGTTGCTTTGTTCCTATGAATGGCAGCGTCTGAGTGGCGAGGTCGAGGATATGGTCATGGAAATGGCCAAGACCGATTTCGCCACGGGGCAGGATATCGAGAAACTGGGCGATCATTTCGAGGAGCGCTTGGGCAAGGCGGGCTTTTTCTTTCCCGAGGAAAAAGCGGCTTATATGAAGATTAATTTACGCAATCTTTGGGCGCGATTGCCGCTGACGCGGGCGGATGTTCAGATGTTGCATGGCGTGTTGCGCCAGATGGTCAGATGGGCCGAGCGGAAATAACCTGTATTTGGGGGCTCTGCCCCCGCCACCGCTTGCGCGGCGCCTCCCCCGAAGTATTTGGCAAGCAAAGATGATCACGGGGTTGCTTGGGTCAGCTTGTCGCGCGTGCTTGAAGCGAAAGCCGCTGCGCGATAGGTCTGGCGCAACGATCAAAAAAGGGTGGGGCGCATGTCCAAGAGCCGCAATATTTTCGAAGATGTTTCCCAAACAGCAAAGCCTGCCGCAACGCCGGGCGGTGTGAGCCGCGATCGCGGGCAGGGGCGGCGCTGGACGCGGGCCTTTGTGATGGTGCTGTTTGCGATGGTCGCGATCATGATCGCCATTGGCGGCATGACGCGATTGACGGATTCAGGCCTGTCGATCACGGAATGGGCGCCGATCTCGGGCGCGGTGCCACCTTTGAATGAGGCTGATTGGCTGTCGGAATTCGAGCTGTATCAGCAGACCACCGAATATCAGGAGCAAAATCGGGGCATGAGCCTTGATGAGTTCAAATATATCTATTTTTGGGAATGGGGTCATCGCCAATGGGGGCGGATGATCGGGCTTGTCTGGGCGCTTGGCCTTGGAGCTTTGCTGCTGAGCAAATCGGTGCCTGTCGGCTGGACGGGACGCTTGGTGATCTTGGGCGCTCTGGGAGGGCTACAGGGCGCTGTGGGGTGGTGGATGGTCTATTCCGGCCTCGCACCTGGCATGTTTGATGTGGCCTCCTACCGTCTGGCGACCCATTTGGGGTTGGCCTTCTTCATTCTGGCGCTGATGGCGTGGTATATTTTGCTGCTCAGCCGCGAAGAAGGGGCTTTGATGCAGGCGCGTCGCGGCGCGGATCGCAAGCTCAAGGGGATGTCGACGGGGCTGATGCATCTGGCCTTTGTGCAAATCCTGATCGGGGCCTTGGTGGCGGGGATTGATGCAGGGCGCAATTATATCGATTGGCCCTTGATGGCCGGCGGCTTCACACCACCCGGCATGTGGGCGATCGAGCCTTGGTATCGCAACCTTTTTGAAAATGACGGCACGGTGCAATTCATCCATCGCATGGTTGGCTATGTGCTGTTTCTCTTTGGCATTGGTGTGTGGTTTGCCTCGCGCAAATCGGGCAACCCGCATACGCGCCGCGCCTTTGATTGGGTGGCGGTCATGATGCTGGCGCAGATGGTGATCGGGATTGTCACGGTGATGAATTCTGCCCCTGTCGCCTTGGCGCTGGCGCATCAATTGGGCGCGGTTGTGCTGATCGTGTTGATTATGCGGGCGCGGTTCGTGTCGATCTACCCAATCCCCACCTCTGTACGGGAGGCGTAAGCCCATGTCGAACCACACAGCCCTAGACGCGCTTCTGGATTATGCCAGCCAGACCGAGGCCCTGAGCCAAGTGGCAGGGCGGCTTGGTTGGGATCAGGAGACCGTGATGCCCCGCGGCGCGGCCCGCCAACGCTCCGAGGAGATGGGAGCGATGGCCGCCATGCTGCATGAGCGTCGGATGAACCCGCGTATCGGCGAATGGCTTGCCTTGGCCGAGCCGCGCGATGCGGTGGATGCCGCCAAGCTGCGCCATATCCGCCGCGATTATGACCGCGCCAACAAACTGCCCGAAAGCCTTGCCGCCGAATTGGCCCGAACCACCTCGATCGCGCATGGTGTCTGGGCCGAGGCGCGGGCCAATGATGATGTCGCGGCCTTCCTGCCGATGCTGGAAAAAGTGGTCGATCTGCGCCGCCAAGAGGCCGCCTGTCTGGCCAATGGTGGTGATCTCTATGACGCGCTGGTCGATGATTACGAGCCCGGCATGACGGGCGCTGAAATCGCGGCGATGTTTGACCGTATGCGCCCCCGCCTTGTGGCGCTGCGCGAGGCAATCTTGGGCAAGCCCGCGCCCAAAGCGCTGGCGGGCAATTTCGCCCATGATGCGCAACTGGCGCTGACCAGCAAAATCGCCACCGCCTTTGGCTATGATCTGAGCAAGGGCCGCATCGATCTGGCGGTACATCCTTTCAGCTCGGGTTCAGGCTCGGATGTGCGTATCACCACCCGCGTCTCTGAGGACGATCCCTTCGGCGCGCTTTATTCCACGATCCATGAAGTGGGCCATGCCTGCTATGAGCAGAATATCGACGCAGATTATGCGCTGACCCCTTTGGGGCAAGGCGTGTCGATGGGGGTGCATGAAAGCCAAAGTCGCATCTATGAAAACCAGCTTGGCCGCTCGAAACCCTTCACAGGCTGGCTCTTTGATCGCATGGGCGAGAGCTTTGGCAATTTGAATATCGACAGTGCCGATGGGTTCTTTGCCGCCGTCAATCGCGTGGCCTCAGGCTATATCCGAACGGAAGCCGATGAGGTGCATTACAATCTCCATGTCATGCTGCGCTTTGATCTGGAGCGCGCCTTGATCAAGGGGGATTTGCAAGTGGCCGATATGGAAGCCGCATGGAATGACCGCTTCAAAGCCGATTTCGGGCTGGAGGTGGACAGGCCCTCAAACGGTATGTTGCAGGATGTGCATTGGTCCGAGGGGCTGTTTGGCTATTTCCCGACCTATAGTCTGGGCAATGTCTATGCAGGCTGCCTGCATCAAGCGATGCGCAAAGACCTGCCTGATCTCGACGCTGATCTGGGTCAAGGCCAGCTTGCCCCCGCCACGGGATGGTTGCGCGAAAAGGTTCAGCGTTTTGGAGGTTTGAAAGAGCCGCGTCAAGTGATCGCTGATGCAGTCGGCGAAATCAGTGAGGCCCCGCTTCTTGAGTATCTCGAAGCGAAATTCGCCTCGATTTACGACCTCTGATCATCTTTGCTTTAAAAATACTTGAAAACGGGGCGTGGGCCTCGCCCGCGCGCCCCGCTATCCCCTTTGAAACAAGCTATTGCGTCCAAGTCGGGTCGCGCTTTTCGATGAAAGCGGCGATCCCTTCCTCGGTGTCGCTCTCAAGCATGTTTTCCACCATGACAGCGCCCGTGAACTCATAGGCTTGATCCAAGGGCATCTGGATCTGGTCATAAAAGGCGCGTTTGCCGATACGCACTGCGCGGCCCAATTTACCCGCGATCTGTTCGGCCAAGGCACGGGTCTTAGCCGCAAGCTCGGCCTCGGGGACCACGCGGTTGACCAGCCCCAATTCCTTGGCGCGGCTGGCATCGATGAAATTGCCCGTGACCAGCATTTCCATCACCTGTTTGCGCGGCATATTGCGCGACAAAGCCACCATCGGGGTGGAGCAGAACAGCCCGATATTCACCCCGTTCACCCCGAAACGCGTGCCCTCGGCGGCCACGGCGAGATCACAGCTTGCCACCAATTGGCATCCCGCCGCCGTGGCAATGCCATGGGTTTGGGCGATTACGGGCTGGGGCAGGCGGGGGATCATTTGCATCACCTCGCCGCAGCGCGCGAAGAGATCTCCAAAATCCGCCGCCCCGCCATCGGGGGATTGCCGCTTGGCCGTCATTTCCTTGAGGTCATGGCCCGCGCAAAAAGCTTTGCCTGTGCCGCTGATCACCACAACCCTTTGGCTCTCGCTCTCTAACAAATCGCTAAATTCGGCCTTCAGGCGGGCCAGCATCGCATCGGAGAGGGCATTCAGGCTGGCAGGCGCGTTCAGCACCAAATGGGTGATTGCGCCGTCATCTTTGCGGATCAGGATATCGTCACTCATCGGCTTCTCCCTTGCCAAGCCTGTAAAAACCTATGAAACCTTAGGCCCAAAGGGAGAGGCAGGCAATGCGTGAGACAAAAGACGTAACGATGGATAAGGCCGCTTTGCAGGCGTTTCTGGCATCGGATTTTCCTCAGGTCAGCGAAGATTTCCAGATCGAGGAGGTGCAGCCCAATCAGGCCCGCATCCGTCTGGTGATCTCGCCGCAGCATCTCAGACCGGGGGGCACTGTTTCAGGCCCTGCCATGTTCGCTTTGGCAGATGTTTCGGTCTATCTGACGGTTTTGGCAATGATCGGGCCGAAAGCCTTGGCGGTGACCACGAATTGCTCGATTGATTTTATGCGCAAACCCGCCGCAGGGCGCGATCTGATATGTGAATGTCGTCTGCTCAAACTGGGCCGTGTGCTGGCGGTGGGGGATTGTTTGATCTTCTCGGAAGGCAGTGACACGCCCGTGGCGCGGGCCACCATGACCTATTCCATCCCGCCCGAGCGCTAAGCCACAGCCGAATTGCCCTTAGGCGGGCGAGCGCCTAGACTGACCCAAAGGGCAATGACGGCCCGAGAGATAGGAAACATAATGGCTCTGATCCTTGATTTGCCACGCAATGAAGCGGGAATTTCGACAGCAATCGGTATTTTGCAGCAGCGCTTTGGCCCGCGTTGCGAAACGGGCGGCTCCCTGCGGGAGCAGCATGGCCACACCACAACATGGCTCCGCACCCAAGCCCCTGATGCGGTGGTCTTTGTGCAAAGCACCGAAGATGTGGTGGCGGTGGTCGAGGTCTGCGCCGCGCATGGCGTGCCGATTATTCCCTTTGGGGCAGGCACCTCGCTTGAGGGGCATGTAAATGCGCCAGCGGGCGGAATATCAATTGATTTCAGTCAGATGAATGCCATTCTTGATGTACATGCCGAGGATATGGATGCCGTGATCCAGCCCGGTGTGACGCGCAAGGCGCTGAATACGCATCTGCGCGATACGGGGCTGTTCTTCCCCGTTGATCCAGGCGCGGATGCCTCGCTTGGCGGGATGGCTGCGACCAATGCCAGCGGCACCAATGCGGTGCGCTATGGCACGATGAAGGACAATATCCTTGCGCTCAAAGCGGTTCTGCCCTCGGGCGAGGTGGTCAAGACCGCCGCGCGGGCGCGCAAGACCAGCGCGGGCTATGACCTGACGCGGCTGATGATCGGCTCGGAAGGTACGCTTGGCCTGATCACGGAATTGACCGTGAAATTGCAAGGCACGCCCGAGGCGATTTCGGCGGCAACCTGTTCTTTCGCCACGGTCGAGGAGGCCTGCAACGCAGTGATCATGACGATCCAATACGGGCTTCCGGTGGCGCGGATCGAATTGCTGGATGCGCTGACCGTCGAGGCGGTGAATGCCTATTCCAAGCTCAGCCTACCTGTCTCGCCGCTTTTGTTGCTGGAATTTCATGGCAGCGATGCCAGCGTCAAGGAACAAGCCGAAACCTTTGGCGATATCGCGCAGGAATTTGGCGGATCGGGCTTTGTCTTCACCACCCGTGAGGAAGAGCGCAACCGCCTCTGGCAGGCGCGCCATGACACCTATTGGGCGAGTCTGGCCCTGCGCCCTGGCTGTAAGGGCTTGTCGACAGATGTTTGTGTGCCCGTCAGCCGCTTGGCCGAATGCGTGACCGCTGCGCAGGATAAGGCGTTGGAATTGGGCTTTAAGGCACCGATTGTCGGCCATGTAGGGGACGGAAATTTCCATGTGCTTTTGCTGATTGATGTGGATGACAATCAGGAATTGGCGCGGGCCGAGAATTTCATCGGCTGGTTGAATGATCTGGCGATCTCGATGGATGGCACCTGCACGGGCGAGCATGGGATCGGGCAGGGCAAGGCCGACTATCTTGAGCGTGAATTGGGCGCGCCTGCCATGGCGATGATGGAGGCGATCAAACATTCGGTCGATCCGCAGAATATCTTCAACCCCGGCAAGATGAGGCTTCCTTTTGGCTGATCACCGCCCCGCGAATTTCGGCGTGCCCTCGGCGCATCTGGAGCCGCATCTGTCCAAGCGAACGGGCTGGCTGAGGGCGGCTGTGATGGGCGCGAATGACGGTATTTTATCAACGGCCTCGTTGATTGTCGGGGTGGCAGCTGGCGGCGGCACGCAGGCGCAGATTGTGCTGGCAGGTGTCGCGGGCATGGTCGCGGGCGCGATGTCGATGGCGGCAGGGGAATATGTCTCGGTCTCGTCGCAAGAAGATGTCGAGCGTGCCGATATTTTGAAAGAAATTAAAGAGTTGGAGGAAAACCCTGAAGGGGAATTGGCGGAGTTGGTCGCGATCTATGAAGAGCGTGGCCTCAGCCGTGAATTGGCCGAACAGGTGGCAGCCGAGCTGACCGCGAAAGACGCGCTCGGCGCCCATGTGCGCGACGAGATCGGGTTAACGGATCTCTCGCCGCCACAACCGATACAGGCGGCACTTGTATCGGCTTTGACCTTTGCAACAGGGGCCATGGTGCCGCTTTTGGTGGGAAGTTTTGCCCCGCTTCAGACGATCAAATGGAGCGTTGGTGGCGCGACCTTGCTGGCATTGGCCGCCCTTGGGGCTTTGGGAGCCCATGCAGGCGGCGCGCCCAAGCCGAAAGCGGCCTTGCGCGTTGTGTTCTGGGGCGCAACGGCGATGGCGGCCACCGCTGGCATCGGTGCTTTGGTGGGGATGTCGCTTTAGGGGCGTTTCGATTTCACAATAGCGCCGCTGACATCGGAACGATCTAGGGGCGCTGCCCCAAAGGCTGTTGCCCTGAGGGCTACAGCCTTTTCCCCGAAGTATTTGGCAAGCAAAGATGGATCAGGCCGCAGCCGCCAGAAGGGTTGCATTGCCGCCGGCGGCGGTTGTGTCGATGCAGATATGACGCTCCAGCGTGAGGCGAGGGGTCGGATCAGCCTCAAGGATCAGTGGGATCAGCGCGCCCTCGCGGGCGGCGAGCGCCGTTGCATAGGCCCGTACTGTTTCTGCGTCCCCCCAATAAATCACCGCATCAAAGCCTGTGAGTTGGGTCAGAGCTTCGGGGGCGAGTTGGCCTTCGATCCCTCTGGGTCCGGTCCCTGTCGCGATGACCAGCGTGGTGCAGCCAACGGCTTGGGCCATGCGGGCTTGGGCCTCGGCAAGAGCAGCATCGGGGCCAAGGCAGAGCACGCGGCCGCGCGCATAGGTGGAGAGGCGGTTTGATTCCCCCGTGGGCCCTGGAAGGGGTTGGGTGGACAGCGCGGTTTGCAAAGGTGGGTCGAGCCTGTCGAGTGCGGATTGGACGGCTGCGACATCGGCTGTCTCGCCCTTTGCGGCAGGCGCGCTTTGAAGCCTTTGCTGCGTGAAACGCGGCAGATAGCTGGGGCCACCCGCTTTCGGGCCTGTGCCCGAAAGCCCCTCGCCGCCAAAGGGTTGGCTGCCGACAATCGCCCCGATCTGGTTGCGGTTCACATAGATATTGCCTGTCTTGAGCCGTGCCGAGACCTCCTGCACGCGGTCATCAATGCGGCTATGCATGCCAAAGGTCAGGCCAAAGCCGCGCGCATTGATCGCATCCACCACTTTTAGCATATCCTCGGCCCGATAGGTCGCAACATGCAGCACAGGGCCGAACACCTCGCGCTCGAGGCCCGCGATCCCGTCTTGCAGGGAAATCAGGGCAGGACCTACGAAATGGCCTGCTTCCGGGGTTTCAAGCTGTTTGATCAAACGGGTTTGACTGCGGGCCGTCTCAATATGGGCTTGGATATCGGCGCGGGCCAAATCTGAGATCACAGGCGCGATATCGGTTTTCAGCGACCATGGATCGCCCACCACCAATTCATCCATCGCGCCTTTGAGCATTTCGAGGAAAGGCTCCGCGATGTCCTCTTGCACATAGAGCATCCGCAGTGCCGAGCAGCGCTGGCCTGCCGATTGGAAGGCGGAGGTCACGATATCGCGCACGGCCTGTTCGGGCAGGGCGGTGGAATCGACGATCATTGCATTCAGGCCGCCTGTCTCGGCAATCAGCGGGGCCGAGGGGTCCATGGCTTGTGTCATCGCGCGGTTGATGCGCTGTGCGGTCGGGGTGGAACCTGTGAAGCAGACGCCATTGATCCGCGCATCCGAGGTCAGGGCCGCACCCACTACGGAACCTTTGCCGGGCAGATATTGCAATGCGCTGACGGGCACGCCCGCCTCATGCAGCAGTTTGACGGCCCAAGCGCCCGTCAGGCTCGTGGTCTCGGCGGGTTTGGCCAAGACGGCGTTGCCAGCGGCCAAAGCAGCGGCGATCTGGCCTGTGAAAATCGCTAAGGGGAAGTTCCACGGGCTGATACAGGTGAAAATGCCGCGCGCAGGCGTGGTGAGGTTTTGCGCCTCATCGGCGTAATAGCGCAGAAAATCAACGGCTTCGCGCAGCTCGGCGATGGCATCAGATGGGGTTTTGCCTGCCTCGCGCGCCAGAAGGGCAAAGAGCTCGCCGAAATGGTCCTCATAAAGATCGGCCGCGCGTTTGAGGGCGGCTGCACGCGCAACGGCGGGGGCCTCCCATGGGGTGGCGACTGCGATGGCGGCCTCGATATCCTCAGGGGCGGCCTCGATCACCTCGCCCACCATCTGGGTGGGGGCAGCGGGCGAGGTGATGGCCACGCGCTCAGCGCCTTTATGGGCTGTCGCGAGCATAGGGGCGGCCTGCCATGTAGCGCTCATGAAGGGCGCGCGGGCGGCTTCGATCTCGGCCAAATCGGTTTCGTCATGCAGATCAAAGCCACGCGAATTCACGCGCGCGCCGAAAAGCTGGTCGGGTTTGATCACGGCGATGTTCTCGCCTGAATTTTGCAAATCGGCGAAAGGGTCGGAGGCCACCACATGGGCGGGCACATCATTGTCCAGCACCTGATTGACGAAGGAAGAGTTTGCGCCATTTTCCAGCAAGCGCCGCACCAGATAGGCCAAGAGGTCACGATGCGCGCCCACGGGGGCATAGATGCGGCAGCGGGTGGCGTTGTTTTTGAGAACGATGTCATGCAAGGCCTCGCCCATGCCATGAAGGCGTTGGAATTCAAAGGCTTGCGGGTCATCGGCCATTTCGATGATGGCGGCGACTGTATGGGCGTTATGGGTGGCGAATTGCGGGTAAATGCGGTCAGTCAGCCCCAGCAATTTGCCCGCGCAACAGATATAGGCGACATCCGTGGCGGTCTTGCGGGTATAGACGGGAAAGCCCGCAAGGCCTTCGACCTGCGCGCGCTTGATCTCGGTATCCCAATAGGCGCCTTTGACCAATCGCAGCATGATTTTGCGGTCATGGGTTTCGGCCAAAGCATGGAGCCAGTCGATCACGGCGGGCGCGCGCAGACCGTAAGCCTGCACCACCACGCCAAACCCGTCCCAGCCCGCCAGCCGCGGGTCTGACAAAAGCGCCTCGATCACATCAAGGGACAAATCCAGACGATCGGCTTCCTCGGCATCGATATTCAGGCCCATGCCCGCCTCTTTGGCCAGGAGGCACAACGCCATTGCGCGGTCAACCAACTCGCTCATCACGCGGTCGCGCTGGCCCACCTCATAGCGGGGATGCAGGGCTGACAGCTTGATCGAGATGCCGGGATTATTGCGGATATCATCGCTGGTGCAGCGCGGGGCGATCTCGGCAATGGCATTGCTATAGCTAGCGAAAAACGCATCCGCATCAGCCATGGTCATCGCGGCCTCACCCAGCATGTCATAGGAATAGCTATAGCCTTTGGTTTCCATCTTGGCGGCGCGCTTTTGCGCCTCTTCCATGGTTTGGCCAAGCACGAATTGGCTTCCCATCTCGCGCATGGCGCGGCCAACGGCGGCGCGGATCACAGGCTCGCCCACGCGCCGCACAGCGCTGCGCAGAACCGAGGCCATGCCTTCCCCATCTTGCAGCACCTTGCCCGTCAGCATCAGCGCCCAAGTGGAGGCATTGACCAGCGAGGAGGAGGATTTGCCCAAATGCGAGCCCCATTCTGAGGGCGCGATCTTGTCTTCGATCAAGGCATCCATTGTTTCGGCATCAGGCACGCGCAAAAGCGCCTCGGCCAGACACATCAAGGCCACGCCTTCCTGCGTCGAGAGGCCATATTCCGCCAGAAAGACCTCCATCAAACCGGGGCGGGTATCGGCGCGCATGGCTTCGACCATCTTTGTGCCACGCTCAGACGCGGCTTTGCGTGTCGCAGGGGTAGGGCCGTTGCCTGTGATCAATCGGTCCAAAATGACATTTTCATCTTCCAGATGATCGGCACGAATGCTGGCGCGGATATCGGCAAGTTTGGTCATTTTGGCACCTTTCCATAGTGAATTATCTATCTGTAAGGCAAAGCTTTCAGGAAGGGCGCCTTGACTCTTCTTCCCAAAAGGAAAAAGTTGCTAAGAAATTCCAAGTTGGAGGGCGTTTGCATGGTCGATAGTAAATATAGCGGGCAACTTGATGCCTTTGACCACAAAATCCTGAAAGAAATCACTGTAAACGGTCGCATAGCTGTAACCGAGCTTGCGAACCGTGTTGGCCTGTCAAAAAGCCCAACTCAGGTGCGTTTGCGGCGGCTGGAGGCGCAGGGCTATATTCTGGGCTATCGCGCGGTGCTTGATCCGAGCAAATTGAACCGCGACCATGTGGCTTTCGTCGAGGTGAAGCTGACCGATACCACGGAAAAAGCGCTTAACGCTTTCAATGAGCAGGTGCGCAAAGTGGTCGAGATCGAGCAATGCCATATGATTGCGGGGGCGTTTGATTACCAGCTCAAGGTGCGCACCAGCGATATGCGCAGCTATCGCCGTGTATTGGGGGAGGTGATTTCGGCCTTGCCCTATGTCGCCTCAACCTCGACCCATGTGTCGATGCAATCGGTCAAGGATGAGGCTTTCTAAGGCAGGCCTGATTTTTACAAATGCGAAAGATGTGCCGCGCAGCCTGTCAGGGCGGCATAGTCATCCGAGACGACAAAGACCCCAAATTGCTCCATGAAGCCTTCGAACCGCCCTTTGGCCTGTAGGCTTTGGGCAAAGCCGAAGCGTTCCAGATAAGGGGCAATCGCGCGCGACACGCCACCGATCAGATAGATGCCGCCAAAGGGCAGGTTGATCAGTGCTAGATCACCCACCACGGTGCCAAGGATTTTCACGAAAAGCCGCGCGGTGGCCTCGGCCTGCGCGTCGCCCGTTTCAAGGCTGGCCATGATATCGGCGGCCGAGACTTTGGAATCATGCAAAAAGCGGTGCAACCGCTCGATCCCGCGGCCTGACAGGATATCCTCGACCGAGGCAAAGCCGCGCTCGCTGCGCAAGGCCAGCGCGATGGCATCGCCATCATTGCCCGACCAAGGCAGGCTGATATGGCCCGATTCCGAGGGCGGCACGAAACGGCCTGCGGCAGTGTCAAAAACGGGGGCCGCATTAAAGCCCGTGCCAAGCCCGATCACCAGTTTGGCCGCATGCAGTGAGGCCTCGGGCTGCGGCAGGATCTGGGTGACATAGCGCGGCTCGAGATGCCCGATCGCATGACCTTGGGCCTGCAAATCATTCAAGACCGCCAGCTTTTTGGCCGTCAGCACATCTGCCAACATATCGCGATCAATCCGCCAGTCGAGATTGGTCATCTCGGCCACGCCGTCCCGCACAGGGCCCGCAATCGCCACGCAAGCGCCCGAGATTTGCGTGCTCGTCACACCGATATCGCCCAGATATTGCCGCAGGATATCATCCATGCCACTGGCTTGCGCGTTGCGGTAACGGCGGATGCTGTCTTGATCCACCACCCCGTCATTGGCCAAGGCCACGCGTGTATTTGTGCCGCCCGTATCGGCAACCAGTGAAAAGCCAGCACTCATTTTGAAGTCCTTCTTGGTCTGGAGGAGGAGCGCATTACCTGCGCCACCATCCTGCAAGCGCGTCATAGGATGCTTTCGGGGTGCGCTTCAAGCTGTCGAAATCCACATGGACCAGTCCAAAGCGTTTCTCATAGCCAAGCGACCATTCGTAATTATCCATCAAGGACCAACAGAAATAGCCCTCAAGCGGCACGCCTTGGGCAATCGCCTCGCGCGCCGCGTTCAAATGTGCCGTTAGGTAATCGATCCGCGCGTGATCTGGTTGTCCCGGCTCATCGGGGTTGGCCATGCCGTTTTCGGTGACATAAAGGGGCAGGGTGCCTGTATAGTCGCGCGCGGTGCGGATCAGGAAATCGCGCAGGCCGTCGGGGTAAATCTCCCAGCCCATTTGGGTCTTAGGCAGCGGGCCTTCTGTATCGCCGTAATTGGGCCAAGCGCCCTCCTGATGGGTGACTATTTTGCGGGTGTAATAATTCAGACCCAACCAATCGAGCGGTTCGCGGATGGTGGCGAAATCATCCTGCCAGCCCTGTGGCAGATGCGGCGCGAAGCCTTCCATCACCTCTTCGGGGTATTCGCCCTTGAACAATCCACCAAGGAAGAAGCGGTTATAGATCGCATCATTGCGGGCGGCGGCGGCGATGGTTTCAGGGCTGTTATCAGCGGGCTCGGACCATTCAAAATTGCACACAGCCCCGAGGTTTTTCATCCCCAAGCCGCGCATAACTTGCGTGGCGCGCCCATGGGCCAGAAGCACGTGATGCATGGCGCGCGCGGCCGCACGGATATCGCGCAGGCCCGGGGCATGGGCCCCCTCGAAATGGCTGAGCCATCCAACGCACCAAGGCTCGTTGATCGGCGCGGCAGACCAGATGCGATCGCCAAGCCGTGTCATCACCACTTCGGTGTAATCGGCAAACCAATCGCCGATATCACGGTTGCGCCACCCGCCCTGATCGGCCAGCGCCGAGGGCAATTCCCAATGATAAAGGGTGGCCGCTGGTTTGATCCCGCGCTCCAGCATGCCATCCACAAGCCTATCATAAAAATCAAGGCCTTGCGCGTTGACCTTACCACGGCCTTCGGGCATCACGCGCGCCCATGAGGTCGAGAACCGATAGACATCGGCCCCCAGATCGCGCACCAGATCGAGGTCCTCCTGCCAGCGATTGAGATGGTCACAAGCCAGATCACCATTCTCGGCGCGCACCACATTTCCAGGCGTGGCTGCGAAACTATCCCAATGGGTCGGGCCTGCGCCCCCATTGGCATGGCCTTCGATCTGATAGGCGGAGGTTGCGACCCCGAAGAGGAAATCTTCAGGGAAATCGGCGCGAGTAAGGCGCATGGAGGTCGTCCTTTCAGGGAGGGCTGTCACAGCGTTGGGGCAGGGCCCGTTGAGCGGCCCACGGTCAGTTCCGCTTCCCATAATTCATGGGTCGGGGGCTGGCCGGGGTTGTTGATCATCTCGATCAGGATTTCGGCACAGCGCGCGCCTGCCTGTCTGATCGAGGAGCGGGTCGCGGTGAAGGCGGGGCCTTCGCGGTCATTATTCATATAGGACAGCACGTCATCATGGGTGATGAGCGACACATCCTTGCCAAGGCGCAATCCCCGTTCGCCCGCCGCGCGGCGCACGCCAATGGCCGAGATCACCGAGGAGACAAGGAAGGCCGTGGGCGCGTCCGTTGCGCGGTCCAGCATCTCGGAGGCGGCATCATAGCCATAGCCTTCGGTCATCACATCGGCGCGCATCAGGCTTGGATCAGGGGTAAGGCCGCGGGCTTGCAGGGCTTCTTCATAGCCTTTCCGGCGGCGGGCGGCGAAATCCATCTGCTCAAGCCCGTTGATCAGCGCAATCCGTCGATGGCCGAGGTCTAACAAGAAATCCGTGGCCTTTTTGAAGGCACGGATATTGGCCACATCCAGCCAGCTATAGGCCTCATATTGGCCTGTGCGGCCATGCACCAGAAAGGGCAGGCCCAATTGATCAAGAAGCGGGATGCGCGGGTCCTCGATGCGGGGGCCTTGCACCATCACACCATCGACCGAGCCTTTGGCCGCCATCTGGCGATAGGCGCGCTCTACCTCGTGATCGGCCACAATCGAGAGCAGCAGGTCATATCCCTCGCGGGCATAGACCTCACCTGCGCCAGCCAGAAAATCAGCGAAAATCGGGTTCACCATTTCCGCCTCACCCGAGAGGTTGATCACATGTCCGATAGTCATGGCGCGACCCGTGGCCAATCGCTGTGCGCGCGAATTGGGCTGGTAATGCGCGGCTTTCGCTGCGGCATTGACCCGCGCGCGGGTTTTCTCGCCCACTTCAGGATAGCCGTTGAGCGCCCGACTCACGGTTGTCGGGGATAATCCGAGCGACTCAGCCAGTTCTTTGAGATTCATCGCCATTTTTGCCAAAGCGCTTTCAAATTTTCGACTGACACTAAGCTTGCGCCGTCGAGAATGTCAAAGAGTCTGGCAATAAAATAAATGCTGCAACTGCAAAATGAACCTTATTTATCAACGAATAATCATAAGATGGATTGACTCTGCTTGCCCTGTGAAGGACTGTGCCGTCAGTCCAAAGCGCTTTGGGAAAATTTTTAAGCGCGACAGACAGAACTCGCGCCTGACGGACAGGCGTTTCACTGGGAGGTTACTGATGAAAAAAACTCTTTATACTGGCGCAGCTGCTCTGGCACTGACGGCAGGCATGGCAATGGCGGATGGTCACGGGATGGTTTTCCCGATTGGCGAGGGCGATTTCAACTGGGACAGCTATGAAGCATTTGCCTCGGCAAATGATTTCTCGGGCGAGACCGTCACCATCGCGGGTCCTTGGCTTTCGCCTGAGGCGGACCGCTTTGACGCGCTCTTGGCCTATTTCGAAGCCGCCACAGGCGCGGAGGCCACTTACACGGGCTCCGACAGCTTCGAGCAGCAGATCGTGATCGACGCCGAAGCGGGCTCCGCGCCCAATATCGCCGTATTCCCCCAGCCTGGTTTGGCCGCGAATATGGCTGGCAATGGCCTTCTGACCCCATTGGGCGATGGCATGGCCTCTTGGGTCACCGAAAACTTCGCAGCGGGCCAGTCTTGGGTTGATCTTGGCACCTATGCCGATGACGCGGGCGCCGATCAGTTCTACGGCTTCTTCTTCAACGTGAATGTTAAGTCGCTGGTATGGTATTCGCCAGAGAACTTTGAGGATGCAGGCTATGACGTGCCTGCCTCCATGGAAGACCTGCTGGCCCTGTCCGAGCAGATCGTAGCAGATGGCGGCACACCTTGGTGTATCGGTCTGGGTTCGGGCGCGGCAACAGGCTGGCCTGCAACTGACTGGGTTGAAGACATCATGCTGCGCACGCAGACCCCTGATGTTTATGATGGTTGGGTGTCCAACGAGATCCCCTTCAACGACCCACGTGTTGTAAACGCCATTGAAACCTTCGGCACCTTCGCACGCAATGACGATTGGGTCATGGGCGGCGCGGGCGCGGTTGCGACAACCGATTTCCGTGACAGCCCTGCGGGCCTTTTTGCCTCGCCTCCCGGTTGCTACATGCACCGTCAGGCCTCCTTCATCCCTGCCTTCTTCCCAGATGGCACGGTTGTTGGTGAAGATGCCGATTTCTTCTACTTCCCGTCCTTCGATGGCGAAGACCTTGGCAACCCAGTTCTGGGTGGCGGCACATTGATGGCTGTGACCGATCCATCTGACGCAACCATGGCCTTCATGGAATTCCTGCAGACACCTGTCGCGCATGAAATCATGATGGCGCAGGGCGGCTTCCTTACCCCGCATTCGGGCGTAAACCTCGACACTTACGAGAACGCATCGCTGCGCGGTCAGGGCGAGATCCTCCTTGGCGCGACCACCTTCCGCTTCGACGCATCCGACCTGATGCCAGGCGCGATTGGTGCGGGCTCCTTCTGGACCGGCATGGTTGACTATGCTGGCGGCGCAGATGCCGAAGCGGTTGCAACCGCGATCCAGGACAGCTGGGACGCGCTCAACTAAGCAGCGCTGATGCTTTGGGACATGGCTGCCTGAGTGGCCATGTCCCTGCCTTTTCAGGCACATATTGGCACCGAGGGGAGGGCTGTCATGTCTCCGGCATTGCAAGGATTGCTGACCATTTTCGTCGGCGTAGGTGGCTGCATCGCCTATTTCTTCTTTTCCAACCAGTTTCTCGACAAGGTGCTGTTCCCGCCGCGCGGGCCGAATGCGGGGCGCAATATCAACCGCGCCAATGCCATTCGCCCTTGGCTGTTTCTCGCCCCTGCCTTGCTCGCCCTTGGTCTTTACCTTGCCTATCCCGTCTTCGAGACCCTGCGCCTGTCCCTAACGGATCGTGACGCGGGCGGAGCTTTCGTGGGGGGCGATAATTATGCGCAAATGTTCAATGACCCCAAATTCTGGGAAGCCGTGCGCAATAATGTCCTGTGGCTTTTGGTTGTGCCTGCCGCCGCGACGGCCTTCGGGTTGCTATCGGCACAGCTGACCGATCGTATCCGCTGGGGCAATATCGCGAAATCGCTGATTTTCATGCCCATGGCGATCTCCTTTGTGGGGGCGGCTGTGATCTTCAAGCTGATCTATGACGCGCGCCCCATCGATACCGCGCAGATCGGCATTCTCAATGCGGTCTATTTGCAATTGGGCGGAGAGGAGCCAATCACATGGCTGACCGTGCCCTTCTGGAACAATTTCTTCCTGATGATCGTGCTGATCTGGATTCAAACGGGGTTTGCGATGGTGATCCTATCGGCGGCCCTGCGCGGCATCCCCGAGGAAACCATCGAAGCGGCAATCGTGGATGGCGCCAACCCGTTCCAGATTTTCTTCAAGATCAAGGTGCCGCAAATCACGGGCACGATTGTGGTGGTCTGGACGACGATCACCATCGTGGTGCTTAAGGTATTCGATATCGTCTTTGCCATGACCAACGGGCAATGGGAAACACAGGTTCTGGCCAATTATATGTATGACAAGCTGTTCCGCGCCAATGATTGGGGTGTGGGATCGGCCAGTGCGATGATCATCATGCTGATGGTGACGCCGATCCTTGTGTGGAACGTCTATAATGCGCGCAAGGAGATGCGGTGATGGATAATATTGCCGGCACCAAATCCCGCCTGACATGGGCCGTGAACCTCTCGGTCTTAGCGCTTGTTTTGCTTTGGATTTTTCCCACTGTAGGTCTGCTCGTTTCCTCATTCCGGACCACGGATCAAATCCGCAGTTCGGGATGGTGGGCCGCCCTTTTCCCCGCCGAGTTGAACGAGACCTTCCGCACCGCCGACCCCGATGAGGAGCGCTTTGAGCGCGACGGCATCTTTGTGGTCGAGGGCAATCTCTATGTCGTCGATGGCAAGGCCGAAACGCCCGAGGATGTCGTGGCCGAGGTCAGCGTCTGGGGCACATCCTCGCGCGCAATTGACGCCTATACGCCAGGCGAGACCGCCGATCTCGGGGATGGCGAAACCATGAGTGTGCAATCCAATGGCGACTATGTCTGGACGGGCAATGACGAGCAGATTTCAGGGCGCGGACAACGCGTCTTTGTAACGGCCGAAAGCCCGCCTGATTTCACGTTGAACAATTACCGCTCGGTCCTGTTTGACCCCGGAAATCGCGAGGGCATGGCGCGGGCCTTTTTCAACACACTGACCGTGACCATTCCGGCCACGATCATCCCCATCCTTGTGGCAGCTTTTGCGGCCTATGCCTTGGCATGGATGGAGTTTCCGGGACGCGCGCTTTTGATCGCGGTGATTGTGGGCCTTCTGGTTGTGCCCTTGCAGCTTGCGCTGATCCCGCTTTTGAAATTCCACAACGAGATCGGGATCGGGAAAGGGTATTTGGGTGTCTGGCTTGCCCATACGGGCTTTGGCCTGCCTTTGGCGATCTATTTGTTACGTAACTATATGGTGGGGCTGCCCCGCGAGATCATCGAGAATGCCCGCGTCGATGGCGCGAGTGATTTCCAGATTTTCACACGGATCATCCTGCCGCTCAGCTTCCCAGCCTTGGCCAGTTTCGCAATCTTCCAATTCCTTTGGACATGGAATGATTTGCTGGTGGCTATGGTTTTCCTGATTGACAGCTCTGGCGAGACCACGGTCATGACGCGCCAGATTGTCGAGCTACTGGGCACACGGGGCGGGGATTGGGAAATCCTTGCGACATCGGCCTTTGTGTCGATCGCCGTGCCCCTCGCTGTCTTCTTCACAATGCAACGATATCTGGTGCGCGGCCTTTTGGCTGGCTCCGTAAAATAAGAGCGAATACCGAATGAACTTGATGCAGGATATGGCCCGCGAACAGATTGTAGCCCCCGACAAGGATTGGTGGCGCGGCGCGGTCATTTATCAGATTTACCCCCGCAGCTATCAGGACTCGAACCATGACGGGATCGGGGATCTGGCAGGGATTATCCATCGGCTGGACCATGTGGCCAGCCTCGGGGTGGATGCGATCTGGATTTCGCCCTTCTTCCGCTCGCCGATGCTTGATTTCGGCTATGACGTCTCGGATTACCGCGATGTCGATCCGATGTTCGGCAGCCTTGGCGATTTCGACGCGCTGATCCAGCGCGCCCATGATCTGGGCCTCAAGGTGCTGATCGATCTGGTGTTGTCGCATAGCTCGAACCAGCATGGCTGGTTTGTCGAGAGCCAGTCGAGCCGCGATAATGCCAAGGCCGATTGGTATGTCTGGGCCGATGCAAAACCCGATGGCAGCCCGCCCAATAACTGGCTGTCGATCTTCGGCGGCTCGGCTTGGGAATGGAATGCGGAACGTATGCAATACTACCTGCATAACTTCCTAAAAGAACAGCCTGACCTGAATTTCCATAATCAGGACGTCCGTCAGGAAATGCTGGATATCGCGAAATTCTGGCTTGATCGCGGGGTGGATGGGTTCCGCCTTGATACGATCAATTTCTACTTTCATGACAAGCAGTTGCGCGACAATCCTGCCCTTGAGCCCGAGCGCCGAAATTCCAGCATCGCGCCCGAGGTGAACCCCTATAACTGGCAAGACCACCTCTATGACAAGAACCAGCCCGAGAACCTTCAATTCCTGCGTGATCTGCGCGCCTTGATGGAACAATACCCCGCCACCACCGCCGTTGGCGAAGTGGGGGATGCGCAATATGGCCTTGATATCCAAGCCGAATATACCAGCGGCGGCGATAAAATGCATATGTGCTACAGCTTTGACTTCCTCTCGGCCACCGAGCCGACGCCTGAGCGGATCGGCGAGGTGATCACCACCTATGAAGACCGGATCGGGGATGGATGGGCCTGTTGGGCGTTCTCCAACCATGATGTCGTGCGCCACCCCTCGCGCTGGAATATGGGCGAGGAGGCCCGCCGCCTCTATGCGGGGTTGTTGATGTGTCTGCGCGGCTCGGTCTGTATCTATCAGGGCGAGGAGCTTGGCCTGACCGAGGCCTATGTTGCCTTTGATGATTTGCAGGACCCTTATGGCATCCGCTTCTGGCCGAAATTCAAGGGCCGTGATGGCTGCCGCACGCCGATGCCTTGGGTCTCGGATAATCAAAATGGCGGCTTCTCGGATAGCAAACCATGGCTGCCCGTCGCGGTGGAGCATCTGCAACGCGCGGTCGGCGCACAGGAGGGGGACAGCGCCTCGACGCTGGCTTTCTACCGCAACATGATCCGTTTCCGCCAAAGCTTCCCCGCCTTGGCCAAGGGCAGCTTCGAGTTTGTGAGCCATGAAGGTGGCATCGTCTCCTTCATCCGCGCGCATCAGGGGCAGAGGCTGTTCTGCGCCTTCAACCTGAGCAATATGGCGCTGCCCGTCACCCTTCCCGAAGGCGAGTGGCAGCAGGATAAAGGGGCGCCCTTCACCGCAATTGTGACGGATAAGGATGTGACCTTACCCCCCTATCAGGCCTATTTCGGCGTCATGGCTGACGGCTGACGGGCAGGGCAGGGGTATAGAGGAGAGGAAGACAATATGGCTGATCTGAAGCTGACGGATGTCGAGAAATCCTATGGCAATGTGCGGGTCTTGAGTGACATCAATCTCGACATTCAAACGGGCGAGCTGATCGTCTTTGTCGGCCCCTCGGGCTGTGGCAAATCCACCCTTTTGCGGATGATTGCGGGGCTGGAAAAGATAACGGGCGGCGAGTTGGAGATCGATGGCACCATTGTCAATGATGTGCCCCCATCCGAGCGCGGCATTGCCATGGTCTTCCAATCCTATGCGCTCTATCCGCATATGACGGTCTATGACAATATGGCCTTCGCGCTGAAGATCGCGGGTTTCAATAAGGCCGAGATCGACGAAAAAGTGCGTGCAGCGGCCGATAAACTGCAATTGACCAATTTCCTTGATCGCCTGCCCAAAGCGCTGTCAGGCGGGCAGCGACAGCGGGTGGCCATTGGCCGTTCCATTGTGCGCGACCCCAAGGTCTATCTCTTTGACGAGCCGCTTTCGAACCTTGATGCCGCCTTGCGCGTGGCCACTCGGATCGAGATCGCGCAGCTCAAGGAACAAATGCCCGAGACGACCATGGTCTATGTGACCCATGATCAGGTGGAGGCGATGACATTGGCCAGCCGCATCGTGGTTCTGGCAGGCGGCGGCATTGCGCAGGTCGGCGCGCCGCTGGAGCTGTATGAACGCCCCAATTCCACCTTCGTGGCGCAATTCATCGGCTCGCCTGCGATGAACCTGATGGCGGGCGAGATCACGGGCACGGGTAAAGTGACCAAGCTCAAGCTCGATCAGGGGGGCGGCACGATCACCTCGAATTACCCGTCCAAGCCCGAGGATAAAGGCGCGCGCGTGCAAATCGGCATCCGCCCTGAGGATATGCACGCCACCGAGGAAAAGGACTTCGCCTTCAAGGGGAATGTGAAGATCACCGAGGCCTTGGGTGAGGTCACGCTTTTGTATTTCGAGCAAGCCGAGGGGCAGGAGACCCCCGTGATCGGCAAGCTGGCAGGCATCCATGCAGGTCTGCGCGGCAATGAGGTGAAACTCTCGGCCACGCCCGACAAGGTGCATGTGTTCAAGGACGGGATTTCCCTGCTCTTCCGCGACGAGAAGGTCTTTTTACCAGGCGTCCAGCCGCATTGAGACGGGCTGGCCTGAGCGCAGATGAGAGATGAAAACGGGCCCCGCTTTGCGGGGTTTGTTTTTGTTTGGGGGGGGCAGGGGCGGCCCTTAACCGACATCTACCTCGTTGCCTAGGTGCCGCAGTTGCAACCTACATTCCGGGCTTTCTTTTCGTCTATCAGGTGCAAGGGCTTGCACCCTGCGCCGACAGCCTCAAAGTGGCTGCAATCATTGGTTGAAAAAATTTGAGGCTCCAAATGGCTCGAAGCATAACGGACGAAGAAATTGGCTTAATCAAAGCCTTGTTGGCGCGCGGTGAACGGAACGTGGACATTCAATTCTATTTCAATCGCCAAGACCGCCCAGTTAACTCGGGTAGAATCAGCCAAATCCGAAACGGGACCTACGGTCCCCAAATTCCATCAGCAACGGATCAAGAGCTTGATGCATTTCTGAACGACTTCAAAGCTGGCGCAGTCGGAGTTGCCATCAACGAACAAGACGCGAAACCACCCACAATCGCTGAAACTGCCGTTGCGCTATTTGAACAACATGCTGACGGAAGTTGGAGGCTTCGTGACGGTGAAACGACCCAGCAGGAGTGTAAAGAAACGTTCAACCCAAAGAAAATGACGCCCATCATCAAGGCAATTGCCGCTTTGGCAAATAACAAAGGGGGCTATGTCTTCATCGGCGTTGAAGATACGGACTGTAAAGTTGTAGGTTTGGCGGACGACACTTTTCAAAACACTGACATCGTGCAGATAAGCCAAAAAGTGAAGACCTTTCTAACCCCGACACCGGACTTCATCAAGCTCACGGTTGAAATTGACGGTTTGAATGTTGGAGTAATTTATGTCGAAAAATATGCCGTACCCCCAATAATCGTCAGTCGAGACGGTGACGGACTCGAAGGCGGCACAATCCTATTTCGCTCACCAGGTCAATCAGCGAAAATCGGCGCCGGTGATCTACTCGTATTGCTGCGTGAACGTGACCAAGCTAGTCAGTCAAAACTACTACGAACGGCACAGCGTGTCGCAGACATAGGACTTCAAAATTCACTGATAGTCGATACCCGAGAAGGCACCATAGAGGCCGACGATACAAAAGTGATGATTGATCGAAACCTAGCAGATCAGTTGGAGTTCATCCGCGAAGGTGAGTTTGAGGAAGTCGAAGGAGCGCCTGCTTTACGCCTAATAGGAGATGTCAGAGCAATCGAACCCGACGGACAGATTAGAGAACGGATCGAAAATCGCGTTCTTACTGCGGATACGGTTCTGCAAGCATTCCTTGCACAAGAAAATGTACGTTCACCAATAGAATTTGTTCGCGAGTCAGCTCTGGTACAACGCCAGTGGCTTCCCATGTTCTATTTTATCGACGAAGCTAAAGTTCCGGTCGACGATGCAATTGAGGCGCTGTCACAGACAGACGCAGTATACGCCAACTCAAAAGCGAAGGCACTTAAGCGACTTCGCGGCGAACTTAGTGCATTCAAACAAGCGTCCGGCCAAGCAGAACCTATTTTGCTTGAAATCCAACAAGGAAATTTCGACCAACTCGAAGACACACACGAAGACCCTGCTATTGCTCGGGCGATTGCAGGTCTCCCCGCCAATTTCGAACACATGCAAGATGTCTTGGATTTACTCCAGAGGATGTTTGTGAGAGCAGAAAACTCTAGCTTAAAGGGTGCAATCTTCAAAGCCGCCGCAAGAATTGACAAGATTTTCTTCTTGCCAACTCTGCAGGATTAGAAGCCGCGTTCAATCAAGCATGAGCTCAAAGGCTTAACAAATAACAGATGGACTGTAACAACCGACGAAAGTCCGGTTTGACCATTTCCAATTTCATCTTTGCATTCGCAGCGAATGTCTGCTTCCCGCCCCCCCCAACCTCACCCCGCATCCACCGCTTCCCTCGGCATGCGGAACATCAGAAGGCCTCCGATCAGCATCAGCAGGGATATGCCGAAAAACAGGGGCACGGGCGTGCCGTTGAACATCTGGCCGATCACGGCGCCTGCCAGCGCGCCTCCGATGGTCGAGATCGCGCCCATCACGGATGAGGCCATCCCTGCGATATGGCCCAAAGGCTCCAGCGCCAAGGCGTTCAGATTGCCGATGGTAAAGCCCGCCGTGGCAAAAAGCGTCACATTCCAGAACACATAGACCCCGAACTCCGCCCCGCCGAGCGCGCCGCTTAGGAAGGCCAGTGCAAGGGTCAGGCTCAACCCCGCTTGGGCCAGCATCGTCACGCGGATCAGTGGGCGCATGCCTGTATGGATCACCATCTTGCCATTGATCGGCCCTGTGGGTGCCGAAAGGAGGGCGATCAGGCTGAACCAGAGCGGGAAGCTCTCGCGCAGGCCATAGGTATAGTCGAAAATCTGGTGGATCGAGGAGAGCGAGCCGAATAACCCGCCGAAAATACAGGTTTGCGCGATGATCGAGAATTGCATCTGGCGATGTGCCAAAGTCTCGCGCAGGCCTGCCCAAAGCGGGGCGATTTGCAGCGGGCGGCGATCCTCGGGGGCCAATGTTTCGGGTTGGCGCAGCGAGAGCCAACCGACCGAGATCACCGAGAAGGCAAGGAAGGCCAGAAAGATCGCGCGCCAGCCAAAGCCCATGATGATCCATGCGCCAAGCAGCGGCGCAATCGCGGGCACGATGGTAAAGACCAGCATCGCATAGGAGACGATCTGCGCCATCGCGCGGCCCACAAAGAGGTCTCGCGCCATGGCCAGCGAGACCACCCTCGGCCCCGCAGCCCCCAGCCCTTGCAGCACGCGGGCCAGCAAAATCCATTCAAGGCTTTGCGCGAAATAGGCCATCAGCGCGCCCGCCATATAAAGCCCTGCGCCGATCACGATCACCGTCTTTCGTCCCAAAGCATCCGAGAGGGGGCCTGCCAACATGGTGCCAATCCCCATGCCAAGCAGAAAGCTGGTTATGATCAGCTGCGCGCGGTTGGGATCATCGGGGGTGAGGCTGTCCACGATATCGGGCAGGGCGGGCAGCATCGCGTCGATCGAAAAGGCGATGGTGGCAAACATCAGCCCCATCATGCAGACAAATTCGAATTTCGAGGTGGTGCGGGTCTGTGGCTGAGCGGCGCTCATGCTTGGGACCCGAGTTGTTGGGTGATATCCGTGATCACCTCTTCCCAAAAGGACGCGGGCTGCGCGCCTGTCACCACATGCTGGTTGTCGATGATAAAGCAGGGCACACCCGTGACGCCACGCGCGCGGGCATGGCGGTCGCGCTCGGCGATTTCCTTGAGATCGGCCTCGCCCTGCAACAGGGTCTGGGTCATGGCGCCGTCCAGCCCGACCGAGCGGGCCAAATCCTGCAAGACCTCTGCATCACCAATATCGCGCCCTTCGATGAAATAGGCTTTGAACAGCGCCACAACCATCGGCGTCTGGCGTTCTTCCAAGCCCGCCCAATGGATCAGACGATGCGCATTGATCGTGCTGGGGGTGCGGGTGATGGCGTCAAGCTTCAGCGCTAGCCCCGCGGCCTCGGCATGCTCCAGCACGGGGGCATAGGCCGTCACCGCGCCGTCGCGCCCTCCGAATTTGGTCTCGAGATAATCATGCCGATCCATGCCCTCGGGCGGCATATCGGGATTGAGCTGATAGGGATGCCATTCAATCGCAAAGGGATGGTCCGGCTTTTTCTCCATCGCGCGGGCCAGATTGCTCCAGCCGATATAGCACCACGGGCAGATCGGATCGGAGAGGATATCAAGCTTGATCATCAGTATTCTTTCAAACGGGATTACGACAGCATTCCGACCGCGTTTGGGTCGTGGATATGCTGGCGGAGGCGCTTGGCCCTTGCTGGCTTTCTTTGCAGTCCTAACGCGTTGGCGCGGGCCTGTATAGGCCGCAGAGCCTGTGCCGCAGTTGCCAGATTGCGCCCCTCACGCTACATCGCCCGCTATGAGCAAAGCCAATGAACCGTCCTTAATCCGTCTGGCCCGTGAAAACGGCGAGAGCGCCACGCCCCAGCCCATTGATCTGGGCGCAAGGGTGCGCCAATTGCGCAAGGACAGGAACTGGACCTTGGAGCAGGCGGCCAATCATGCCGGGCTTGCGCGCTCGACCCTGTCCAAGATCGAGAACGGGCAGATGTCGCCCACCTATGATGCGCTGAAAAAGCTGGCTGTGGGGCTGGATATTTCGGTGCCGCAATTGTTCACGCCCTCCGAGACGCCGCAAGGGGCGGGGCGGATGTCGGTCACGATATCGGGCGCGGGTGAGGCGCATCTGACCACCACCTATGAGCATGAATTGCTGGCCGCGAGTTTGCGGCGCAAGAAGATGATGCCCTATCGTGCGCGCATTCGGGCGCGGAAATTCGAGGAATTCGATGGCTGGGTGCGCCATGAGGGCGAGGAATTTCTCTATGTGCTGACAGGGGCGGTGCGGCTCTTCACGGAATTTTATGAGCCCGTGGATATGCGGCGCGGCGATAGCGCTTATTATGATGCCGCGATGGGGCATAATGTGGTGTCGATCTCTGATGATGATGCGACGATCCTTTGGGTCACCACATTGGAATGAGGGGGGCAGGGGCGCTGCCCCTCGGTGGCTGTGCCACCTCACCCCGAAGTATTTTTCAAAGCAAAGATGGGGATCAGTCGCGGGCGGCTGAAAAGACGAGGCGCGCGAGCAATAGTGCCGCCCCCGCGCCGAGCAGCTGCATCACGATGAAAAGCGGCATATTGGCGGCTTGGATGCCTGCAAATGTATCGGTCAGGCTGCGTGCGATGGTGACGGCGGGATTGGCGAAGCTGGTGGATGAGGTGAACCAATAAGCCCCTGTGATATAGGCCGCGACGAGGGCCGGGATACACTCGGGCGCGTGTTTCAGCCCGCCAAGGATCAGCAGGACAAGGCCGAAAGTTGCGATCCCCTCGGAAAGCCATTGGCTCGGGCCTGAGCGGATTTTATGTGAGAATTGCACGATGTCCTGCTCGAACATGGCATGGGCCATCCAGACCCCTAGAATGGCGGCAAGGATTTGCACGGCGACATAGGCGAGGGCTGCGCGGGTTGTGATCTCGGTTTTGAGCCAGAAGATGAAGGTGACGGCAGGGTTGAAATGCGCGCCTGAGACAGGCCCGAAGATCGTGATGATGACATAGAGGATGCAGCCCGTGGCGATTGCATTGGCCAGAAGCGCCACGCCGATATTATCGGGCGAGAGCGTCTCGGCCATGATGCCCGAGCCCACAACGCTGATCAGCAGAAACGCCGTTCCAATGGCCTCGGCCAGCAATTTACGAAGCATTGAGATCCGCCTTGGCACTAGATGGAGGGGTGTCTTTTGGGGCGCACAGCTCGGGGCGGCCCTGACAGCAATCGGCCAGCAGGAAATCCACAAAGCCCGAGACGCCTGTTTGGGACAGGGAATAGAAGATCGAGGTGCCATCGCGGCGGGCCTGCAAGAGCCCTGCATCGCTGAGCGCGGAGAGATGCGCCGAGAGGGTGCTGCCCTTGATGCCTGTAGCATCGGTGATCTCGGCCACGCGAAGCGCCTCGGGGAAGACCGAGACCAGCGTGCGAAAAACGCTCAGGCGGCCATCATGGGCGAGGGCCGAGAATATCCGAATGGCGAAGGCATGATCCATATTTCTTAAATGCGTGAAAAAGGGAATTATTGCAATCGCTTTGGCGCGGCTTCAGCTGAACATCTCGCGCAGATCAACGCTGCCTGTCTTGCCGATCTGATCGAAATGGGCCTCCAGAAAGGCGTCGCAGGCGGCATAGCCTGCATTGCGAAGTTGGAACAGGACATGGGGGTTCGCGATGGTTTTGGTCGCCACCGAAAGCTGCGCCATCAAGGCGTCATCCGATACCATATGCACGAGGACGCTTTTCATACTGTCTTGCTCCAGCTTGCCCGTTTGCAAAAGGCGCTGGACAAAATCGATCGCGCGCAATTCCCGCAAGAGCGATGAATTGAAACTGATCTCATTGATCCTGTTCTGGATTTCACGCGCACTGGTTGGCACCTCTTCGCGGTAAAGCGGGTTGATATTCACCACCACGACATCGGCGGGCAGATGCGGCTGGTAAAGGGGGAAGAGGGCAGGGTTGCCCGTATAGCCGCCATCCCAATAGGCCTCCAGCTTGCCGCTTGTCTCATCCTTGATTTCAACGGCGCGAAACAGGGTTGGCAGGCAGGCCGAGGCAAGGATGGCATCTGCTGATATGGCATTGCCTTTGAAAATCTTGATCTTGCCTGATCTGACATTGGTGGCGCAGATATGCAGCTCGGGCCCTGTTTCGGCGCAGACTTTGTCATAGGCGAATTTCTCGACGATCCGTCTGAGCGGATTGCCGTAAAGGGGCCCCGTGGAATAGGGGCTGAAGCTGCGCGTCAGGCTATCGGCCATCGCAAAGGGCAGCGAGTTTTCCATGAAGCGCGACACGGCCGCAGGCGCGATGGCATCCAGCCAAGGAGAAAGCCGTTCATCCGTGATGGCCCCCACCTGCGTCCAGAGCCATTCGAGGTTTTCGCGCGCAAGGCTGCGCGAGCCTTGGACCAGACCCGCCTTGAGGGCCGCGCCGTTCAGCGCCCCCGCCGAGGTGCCCGAGATGGCGGCGATCTCGATCAGATCCTCCTGAAGCAGGCGGTCCAGCGCCCCCCAAGTAAAGGCGCCATGTGCGCCGCCACCCTGTAGGGCCAGATTGATGCGTTTGGGCTGTGCCATCCGGTTAAAGGGCCGTCCAGCCGCCATCGACGCTGATCGTGGTCCCTGTGATCTGGTCTGCGGCGGGCGAGCAGAGGAAGGCCACCGTGCCGCCAAGCTGGTCGGTTGTGGCGAATTCCTTGGAGGGTTGGCGTTCCAGCATGATTTCGCGAATGACGGTATCGCGGTCCATATTGTGCTTTTCCATCGTATCGGGGATTTGCGCTTCGACCAGCGGGGTCAGCACATAGCCCGGGCAAATGGCATTGCAGGTGATAGGCTCTTGTGCGGTTTCCAAAGCGACGGTTTTGCTCAGGCCAACAATGCCATGTTTGGCCGCCACATAGGCGGATTTATAAGGCGAGGCCGTCAGACCATGGGCGGAGGCGATATTGACCACACGGCCCCAGCCTGCGCTGCGCATCAAGGGCAGGGCGGCGGCGGTGGTATGAAAGGCCGAGCTGAGATTGATCGCGATGATCGCATCCCATTTCTCAGTGGGGAATTCCTCGATCGCGGCGACATGCTGGATACCTGCATTATTGATCAGGATATCGCAGACCCCCGCCTGTTCGATCAGCATGCGGCAGTCATCGCCTTTGGACATATCGGCCTTGATATAGCGCGCCTGCACGCCGTGTTCTTTGGCGATCTCTTCGGCCAAAGCATGATCTTCATCGCGGTCTGTGAAGCTGTTCAGAACAACATCCGCGCCAGCTTGTGCGAGGAATTGCGCCACACCCAGCCCGATTCCCGAATTTGATCCCGTGATAACGGCTGTCTTGCCAGATAGGTCGGTTGTGATCGCCATGGGGGCCTCCTGTTCATTTCGCCATGGCTGCAAAGGTAATGCTGCACGTGCAAAATAAATAGGGGGAAGCGGGATAAAGGATAGCGCCACGCCAAAAAAAACGCCAGCACGAAGCTGGCGTTAAGTTATTGAGGCAGGTTTCATACAGGCAAGAAACCTATCGAGCAGTGACATCTTTATAAGCGTTCTCCCGCTCAGAGTCCAACCGAAAAGTTTGTATTGCTCAGGCGGGCGCGTTACCCTTGCCAGATAAGCAAACAAAGGCGACAGGGGATTGTTCAGAAAATGGGATTGAATTGTTTCAAGGGCTTGAGAGGCGCAATTGCGCTCTCGGCGATTCTCTCAAGCGTGGCATTTGCCGAGCCACAGCATGGCATCTCTATGTATGGGGAGCCTGCTCTTCCACCAGATTTTGCGCATCTCCCCTATGCCAACCCCGATGCGCCCACGGGCGGACGGATCGTGACAGGCGAGGTCGGAGGCTTCGACAACGTCAACCCACATATCCGCGAAGGCTCCACGCCGTGGCAGTTGCGCTTCCTTGTTCACGAGTCCCTTTTGGGCCGCTCCTATGACGAACCTTTCGCGCTTTACGGCGTTTTGGCCGAATCGGTGGAGGTCGATCCCGAATCGATGTGGGTGGAATTCCACCTCAATCCTGCCGCCGAGTTTTCGGATGGAACCCCCGTGACGGTCGAGGATGTGATCTGGTCCTATGAGACCCTCGGCACGATCGGCCATCCCCGTTATCTCAATGCTTGGACACGCGTTGCCTCGATGGAGGCCACGGGCGAGCGCTCGGTCAGGATCACCTTTACCGAGCCTGATCGCGAATTGGCCCTGATCATGGGGCTGCGTCCGATCCTGAAGGCGGCGCAATGGGAAGGTTTGGATTTCACCCAAAGCGGGCTGGACCAGATCCCGATTTCCAGCGCGCCCTATGTGATTGATGATTTCGAGGCGGGCCGCTTTGTCTCGCTGCGCCGCAATCCTGATTATTGGGGCGCGGATATTCCCTTCCGCCGTGGCACCAATGTGATCGATGAAATCCGGATGGAGTTTTTCGCCGATGGTAATGCGATGTTCGAGGGGTTCACCTCGGGGCTGGTGACCACAATGCGCGAAACCAATGCCGCCAATTGGGAAGAGAATTACGATTTCCCCCGCATGCAAAGCGGTGAGGTCGTGCGCTCCATCATCCCGCATGAACGCCCCTCGGGCATGACAGGGCTGGTGATGAACACACGCAATCCGCAATTTGATGACTGGCGCGTGCGCGAGGCGCTGATCCAAGCCTTCAATTTCGACTATATCAACCTCACGCTGAACGGCGGGACCGAGCCTCAGATCACCTCCTATTTCTCCAATTCCGTTCTGGGGATGGAGGAGGGGCCAGCGGCAGGCCGTGTGGCCGAGTTCCTCGCGCCGTTTGAGGCTGATCTGCTGCCCGGCGCGATGGAGGGCTATGCCCTGCCAAGCGGTGAGGAAGCGCCTGCCAATCGCGCAGGCATTCGCAGCGCGATGCAGCTTTTTGAGGAGGCGGGCTATTCCGTGCAGGATGGTGTCATGACAGGCCCTGACGGCGCGCCGTTCACCTTCGAGATTTTGCTGCAACAAGGCTCGACCGAGAACCAGTCGGTGGTCAATATCTATGTCGAGGCGCTGGAGCGTCTGGGGATCACCCCCACAATCGCCACCATCGACAGCGCGCAATATCGCGAACGCACCGATGCCTTTGATTTCGACATGACCTATTTCCGCCGTGGTGTGTCGCTCTCGCCTGGTAATGAGCAGCGGCTCTATTGGGGCTGCGAGATGGCCGAAACCCTTGGCTCACGCAATCTCATGGGGGCCTGCCACCCCGCGATTGAGGCGATGATCGACCGTATGCTCACCGCGGAAAGTCAGGATGATTACGTGGCGGCTGTGCGCGCCATGGACCGCGTGCTGATGTCCGAGCGCTATGTGATCCCGTTCTGGTATAGCCAGATCAGCCGTCTCGCCCATAACGCCGAGCTGCGCTTCCCCGAGACCCTGCCGATCTATGGCGATTGGATCGGCTTTCAGCCAGATGTCTGGTGGGTGGAGCCTGAGTAAAGGGGGGCTTTCGGAGAGGGCCTGTAAGCTGAGCAACCCTCACTGCGCTTGGCGTGGTGAGGGGAATGGGGGGTTTGAGGCTAGTTCTACCGTATCGGCCATCGACAACGCGTAAATCTAGTTTTCGGGGGTAAATCCTGTGGTGCTTGCCTTTTTTGCCAAACTCATGAGAGTGGATAGCTCGCTGCCAGAAGCGAAAAACTTCGTTGGCATATGAACATTGAAATCACTGCTCCGAGCATAAATCTGCTTGGTTGAATATCTGGCAACGTGGGTATTTGCATTAGCAACCTGAAATGCATCATAGTTCATTACAGATGGCAAATTTTCGAAGGTCCCGAGTAGGAGTAAATCACTGGACAAAGGAAAGGTTATGAGAGTCTCCTTTAACCCATGGCCAGGCCCGTAAGAACCTCTGTCCTTCTGATCTCTCCATGACAACACTGCCGGATCGTCATTGGTAATAAAAATATGACCGTCTGGAGGCGAAACAAAGCACCAGTTCCGGTTCCCAAGCTGTGTAAGTACTGTTTCAACCATCTGCATTTCGAGCCCGATCAAATGGGTCTGATCAATCGGAATTTCGTAGTTTTTATCTTCATGAAACTTCTTTGCTTGCTCGTACGTGGCCTTCGCATTGACAGCCTCACCAGCTTCTTGCATCTGTCTCTGCTGGCTCTCCCAAATCTCTCTGGTCGAAACGGAAAGGCTTGCGATACCTTCCGCAATGTTCTTGTGGAAATTCTCCATCTTGACACGCATTCGCGGATTACGCACCGAGAGTTGAGCGGCCAAAATCATGGTCCAATCGAAGTGAGCAGATGTCCGAAAACGCCTCTCAGCAACAACTTCAGAGAGGAAAGGTGCAAGTTCACCTTCTATTTCAGCGAGGCCATCTTCCAAATAGTTTGGATCAACGCCATCGATCTCTACGCGGTTGAAATGCCTCTTACTTGCCACGTTTCGGACTGATGTCTTGAAAGACTTGCCTGTGGAGGAGTCAAAGGTGAAGACACGAGCTTGGCGGTCAATTCCATCGGCAAAATTCCGCAAATAGAGTTGGGGAACGTAGTGATGATTAGTTTTCTCCGCCACGGCCTGCCCCTGTTTTGGTAAGCTTATGGGATCTAATATATGTTCCGACAAGGATCTCCAATGTAGGCTTTGTTCCGCATAGCGGACCCTCACACTCCCATTTCACCGCGCCTCTGTCTCGTCCGACATGGCTCTCACATGGCAAGACGGACTACCCCACAAGCTTGCCGAGCCCCACACCCCCTCAGCCTCTATTGTGGAAAATAAACCCAATGAAATTCAGCAATAGCTGCGCGGCCAGAATTTGGGTGCTTTCCGTCGGATCATAGGCGGGTGCCACCTCAACCAGATCAATGCCCGCCACGCGCCCGCGTTTGCTCAACCCCTGCAAAATCTCCAGCACATCGTAATAGGCAAAGCCGCCATGGCTTGGCGTTCCCGTTCCGGGCGCGATGGAGGGGCAGAACGCGTCGATATCAATCGTCACGTAATAGCGCGCACCCTCGGGGATGCGCGCCAGAACGCCCTCAACCCCCAGCTTGCGCACCTGCCGCACTGACAAGATATCCGAGCCGCGCGCGCGGGCATCCTCATAGCCCTCCTTGGCCGTCGAGGAGACATTGCGAATGCCAAGCTGCGTCATCCCTGAGACGTAATCCCGCTCGATCGCGCGGCGCATCGGGTTGCCATGGCCTTGGGTCACGCCATGGCGTTCATCGACGAAATCCAGATGCGCATCAATCTGGACCACATGGATCGGGCCATTGGCGGCGCAATCGTCTTCAAAGCCTGCGATACAGGGAATATTGATCGAATGATCGCCGCCGATCACAAGGGGCAGGGCGCCTGCCTGCAAAATCTTGCGCACCCCGTATTCAATATTGGCGTGGCTCTCTTCGGTTTTGGTATGGATGATATCGGCATCGCCCAAATCCACGATCCGCACATCCGCGCCCAGATAGGTCGCGTCACCCTCATGGTCATAAGCGCCCGCATGGCCAAAGCTGAACAGGGTCGAGGCCTCGCGCACAGCCCGCGGGCCAAACCGCGCGCCGGGCCGCCATTGGGTCCCGAAATCAAACGGCGCACCAAGCACCGCAACATCGGCCTCAATCGCGTCCCAATCCGCGACATAGGGCTTTTTGCCAAAGGTAGAAATGCCCACAAAAGGCAGGTTCAAACGGCCCGATGCATATCCATGTTCCGCCATCTCACACTCCCGATTGAGGGTTAGGTTTTAGCTTTTTCCGTGGTCTTGGGTGGTTTGCTGGGGTCTTCCCCATTGGGGTAGACAAGCCCCGCCGAGATGATCAGCTTGGCCGCATCCTCAACGCTCATATCCAGAACAATCACGTCCTTTTTCGGCACAAAAAGCAAAAAGCCCGAGGTCGGATTGGGCGTGGTCGGCAGGAAGATCGACACGATCTCCTCTTCCCCGTGGCGCTCGGCGATCTCGCCCTTGGCCGTGGTCGAGATAAAGGCAATCGCCCAAACCCCTTTGCGCGGATATTCGACCAGACAGGCCTTGTCGAAATTCTGCTCGCCCTGCGCCAGAACCGTCTCCACGATCTGTTTCAAACCGGAATAGAGCGAGCGGATCACGGGGATCGACAAAACCACCCCTTCGGCCCATCTGATCAGAGAACGCCCGATCAGGCCCTTTGCGATCCAGCCGATGATAATGGTGAAAATCAGGAAGGTCGCCACACCGATCCCGCGGATATCAACCTCAAGCCCCGTATATTCGCGGATCAGGATGACGGGGTTATAAGCGGTGGGGATAAGTGGCAGGACCCATGAATCGATCCAGCCAAACAGCGACCAGATCAACCAGATCGTCACGCCAATAGGCGCAATCACGACCAGACCTGTGAAGAAATTGGCCCTCAATCCAGCAACTAAACCGCGGCGCGGAGGTTTGGGAAGTTCTGGAATTTGCATGGACCGGTCCGAGCCTAATCAATTAACATTTGCCAAACATCTATGCCCTGCGATCTGAGCAGACAAGTGCGATCATCTACTATTGCTGCAAGGCAATCGCGATATCGGCGGCAAGGGCGGCATTGTTTTTGACCAAGGCAATGTTGGAGCTCAGGCTGCGCCCCTCTGTCAGCTCGAAAAGCCGTTTGAGAAGGAAAGGCGTGACGGCTTTGCCCGCGATCCCCGCCGTATCGGCCTCTGCTTGCGCTTGTGAGATGAATGTCGCGAGGTAATCCTCTGATAATTCGTCTTCTTCAGGGATCGGATTGGCCACCAATTGCCCGCCTGGAAGCCCAAGCTGGTGCCGCATGCGATGCGCCTTTGCGATCTCGGCGGCGCTGTCCATTCGCAATGGGGCTGTCAATCCGCTTTCGCGCGACCAGAAGGCGGGGAATTGATCCTGCCCCAGTGCAATCACAGGCACACCAAGCGTTTCCAGCACTTCCAGCGTTTTCGGGATGTCCAGAATGGCCTTGGCCCCTGCCGCGACAACTGTCACAGGCGTGGCCGCCAATTCCTGCAAATCGGCCGAGATATCAAAACTCGTCTCCGCCCCTTTGTGAACGCCGCCAATCCCGCCCGTGGCAAAGACCTCAATGCCCGCGCGCGCCGCGCAAATCATGGTGGCCGCTACGGTCGTGGCCCCAACAGCTTTTGAGGCCAGCGCCACCGCCAGATCGGCCCGTGACAACTTCATCACCGATTGCGCGCGGCCCAATTCCTCAAGGCGCGCATCATCCAAGCCCACATGGATCTGGCCCTCCATAATCGCAATCGTTGCAGGCACGGCGCCCGCTTTGCGGATCACCTCTTCCACCTCGCGCGCGGTCTCAACATTCTGCGGATAGGGCATGCCATGGGTGATGATGGTGCTCTCAAGCGCCACAATCGGCTGGCCCGCCGTTTTTGCAGCCGCCACTTCGGCCCCGTAGGTGATCAGATCGTCCATATTCATCCTGCTACATAATCTGCGGCGGCAGCCAGTGCCCGCGCAAGCGCTTCGCCTCGATCCAGCCCCGCGGCCTCGGCTGCAATATGGACGGCCATAAAAGTATCGCCCGCCCCCGTTATCCGTTTCGCCACAACCTGCGGCGGACTGCGCGAGACATAGGTATCAGCATCGGCATCCACCGCCATCTCCGCGCCATGAGTGACCAGAACCCGCCGTGCGCCCGCCTTGATCAACGCCTGCGCCCCCTCAACCGCCGTTTTGACAGGTGATCCGGTGATAAGCCCCGCTTCTTCGCAATTCACATATAGCGTGGCCCGCTCATGCGAGAGCAAAGCGCGCAACCGCTCGGCCTTACCGGGCGAGGCGGGGGCAAGGCGCAAATCAGCCGCCATGAACAACTCGCTCTGCGCAATCGCGGCCAGAAGCTCGGTGGTCAAATTCCCGTCCAGCGCAATCAAGCCGTCCCATGGCGCGCGCTCATCGCCAAGCCTGCCATCGGCCAGCGGGGCCAGAATATCCGCGCCCGCAGCCTCCAGCGAATGCGCATCCGCCAAGGCCGCCGTCAAATGCCCCTGCGCCTCAATCGCCATATATTGATCCGTGGGCAAATCGGGATTTAGCGTCATGTAATCCACCAAGAGCCCCATTTCACGGCAGCGCTGGAGCAATTCCGCCCCCTCACGATCCTCACCCACAACCGAGATCAGGGCAGGGCGCATCCCGAATTGCGCCAAGGTCATCGCAATATTAAGCGCCACACCGCCGGGTAACCGCGTGATCCGCCCGGGCTTGTCATTGCCAAGCTCCATACCCAGATCGGTCCGCCCGATAATATCCCACAGCACCGAGCCGATGCATAAAATGTCAGGTTTGATATCCATATAAATGCTCTAGCGCCACGCCCGCCAAGGGTCCAGAGAGGGGTCCATCTTTGCTTCTCAAATACTTTCCAAAACCAGCCATCCTGACCCGCCTTCAGGGGCAGGGGCGCAGCCGCTGCAAAGGCACCGCACCAAGCCCCGCAAAATAAGGGTTGCACTGCCCAGATATATCCCCTAAACGGCGCGCACTTCACAGGCGGAGGCGGGCCCTCGGGGGAGACATCCCTGATCAGGTCCACCGGTTGGGTCCATGCATGCAGCATGTTTCCCTATCCTCCGCTCAGGCGCAAACCGGAAAAGGAATGGAACATGGCGCTTCCCGATTTCTCGATGCGTCAGCTTTTGGAAGCTGGCGTTCACTTTGGTCACCAGAAACACCGCTGGAACCCCCGTATGGCCCCGTATATCTACGGCGAGCGTAACGGCATCCACATCATGGACCTCACGCAAACCGTTGATTTGCTTGATCAAGCTCTTCAGGTTGTTCGTGACACCGTGGCCAAGGGCGGCCGCATCCTCTTTGTTGGCACCAAGCGTCAGGCACAGCGCCCGATCGCCGATGCCGCTGAGCGTTGCGCACAATATTACATGAACCACCGTTGGCTGGGTGGCACGCTGACCAATTGGCAGACCGTGTCGAACTCGATCAACCGCCTCAAGCAGATTGATGAGGCCATGGAAAATGGCGTTGAAGGTCTGACCAAGAAAGAACGCCTCGGCATGGAGCGTGACCAGATCAAGCTGGAAGCATCGCTTGGTGGTATCCGCGAAATGGGCGGCGTTCCTGATCTTCTCTTCGTCATCGACGTCAACAAAGAAGACCTCGCCATTCTTGAGGCCAAAAAGCTCGGCATTCCTGTGGTTGCGGTTGTTGATACCAACTGCTCGCCTGCTGGCGTTGATTACATCATTCCCGGCAATGATGACGCGGCCCGTGCGATCTCGCTTTATTGCGATCTCGTTGCGCGTGCAGCGCTTGACGGCATGTCCACCCAGCTTGAATCGGCTGGTGTTGATATCGGTGCATTGGAAGATGCAGCGGTTGAAGAGGCTGTTGTTGAAGAAGCCCCCGCCGAAGAAGCCCCCGCTGAGGCAGCAGCTGAAAGCTGATCGGCAGGCTTTGTCACGTATTTGACATTTGGGCCGGATATATGCCGGCCCAATCATCCACAAAATCAGGAGAATTCAACCATGGCAATTACAGCTGCAATGGTGAAGGAACTGCGCGAAATGAGCGGCGCAGGCATGATGGACGCCAAGAAGGCGCTCACCGAAACAGATGGTGACATGGAGGCCGCGATTGACTGGCTCCGCACCAAAGGTCTGGCGAAAGCGGCCAAGAAATCGGGCCGTACGGCGGCCGAAGGTCTTGTCGCCGTCACCATGAAAGATGGCACAGCCGTTGCCGTCGAAGTGAACTCGGAAACCGACTTTGTTGGTAAAAACGCCGAGTTTCAGGGCATGGTTGCCGATATCGCAACCGCCGCTCTGGGTGTTGACGATGTCGAGGCGCTCAAAGCGGCCGAGATCGACGGCAAGCCTGTCGAGACCGTGATCACCGATGCAATCGCCAAAATCGGCGAGAATATGGGTCTGCGCCGCATGGCAAAGCTCTCGGGCGATCAGGTTGTGACCTATGTGCATAACGCGGCCACCGATGGCATGGGTCGTATCGGTGTTCTGGTTGCGATCAAAGGCGACAATGCCGCCTTCGCACGTCAGGTTGCCATGCATGTTGCGGCTGTGAACCCTGCCTCGCTGAACGAGGGTGATCTTGACCCTGCAATCGTCGAGAAAGAGCGTCAGGTCCAGATGGATATCGCACGTGAATCGGGCAAGCCCGAAGCCGTGATCGAGAAGATGATCGTTGGCCGCATGCAGAAATTCCTCTCGGAAGTCACGCTTGTGAACCAGCAATTCGTTGTGAACCCCGATCTGACCGTAGCTGCGGCTGCCGCTGAAGCAGGTGTTGAAATCACCGGTTTCGTGCGTCTTGAGGTTGGCGAAGGCATCGAAGTCGAAAAAGAAGATTTCGCTGCAGAGGTCGCCAAGGTCTCCAAAGGCTGATCCATAGGGCAGGGCGGGGCAAGCCCGCCTGCTTCAAACAAAAAACGGCGCTGCCTAGGGAACAAGGCAGCGCCGTTTCTTTTCTTTATCGCTGTGGGACTAGGTGCACAGCCGATAATGAAAAAACCGTGCAGACTGGCGAAAATACATCCAATACACGGTCAGAAATCAGGGCAAACACACACCCCCCGTCCTAGGCTAAAATTGCCCACACTCACGGACCATCTCAGGATGAGGGTTAACGCTAGGTAAGGAAAGTGTGGAAATCCTTACCAAGGTCTTAATTCAGGGCAAATCAAGGATGCGACCCGCGCTTATTGGGGTGCCTCATTCAGGAAGTGATCGGAAAATCTGGTTTAAAACCGAGGCCTTACGTACCGCTTGTGCTGTGGTCGAAACTGAAAGGCTTTCGCGCGCTCCGCGCAGGTGTTTTTCAATAGTCGGAATTTTCCGCCCCAAAATGGTGGCGATATCCTGCATGCTTTTGCCATTGGCCACCAGTTCCAGCACCTCGGCCTGACGGTCGGTCAGCTTCTGTTGCTTCAATGAGGCGGGAAGCTGCATGATGCACAGATGGGCTACGTGACAAAATGTTTGAATCTCATCGCCATGCTCAGTCCAAATCCTATCGGCTTCTTCCTGTGTCATGCCCTTGCGCGCGCATAGGCCAAAGCCTGCATTTGCGTTTGTCATCGCAACGGGCAGGCTTACCGTAAATCCGACCGCAATCTCGTGTTTTTTGTTCACCGCCGCTATGCGACGCAGCCCGTCCGTCAGGCCCTCCGCTTGAATTTCGTCCCATACGGTTTTCCAGCTGGTGGCGCCTACATTTCGAGTTGCCCATTTCATCAAGGGTCCATGGCGATAGACCCCCGAATAGACATATTCATCGACATAGGTTTGGCCGTAATTGGTCAGAAACAATGCGTCTTCTGGTGAAACCATGCCGCCGGGCCGCGTTGCGAAGGCGTTATAGGCATAGAACACACGGTCAAAGCCATAATCCTTCATCACTTCAAGATGAAAAGCCCACACATCTTCAATGCTGCGTGCGGCCAGATAGGTCTTGAGGCGTTTCATTATTTGGCAGTCTCGGCGGTTAAATGGCGTACCATGGCTTGCAAGGCGAGGGGGTAGCCCGCCGCGCCAAAGCCTTGGATCACGCCCAGACAAACAGCCGCCATATAGGAATGATGGCGGAAATCTTCGCGGGCATGGGTGTTCGACAGATGCAGCTCGATCACGGGCAGGCCGATCGCTGCAATCGCATCGCGCAGCGCGACAGAGCTATGGGTATAAGCGCCCGCATTGATCACGATCCCGTCCGAGACCCCGCGCGCGGCATGGATGGCATCCACCAATGCGCCTTCATGATTGCTCTGCTGGAAGGTCAGATCAAAGCCCAAGGCTTGGGCGGTTTGTTGGCAGCTGGCCTCGATATCAGCCAAGCTGGTATGGCCATAAACTTCGGGTTCCCGCGTGCCGAGAAGGTTCAAATTCGGACCGTTGAGAACAAGAATATGCATGTCTAACCCTTTGAGATCACGTGACCTGATGCTTTTTGAACAAACTGATCCAAAAAGTCACGCGCTATTGGCGAGGTCAGGGGAAAGGGTAGGGCATATGTGTCTTTCTGCTCAGACCCATCTGCGGGTTTTTTTCACCTTTTGCGGCGCCGGATTGGCGGTTGCTTCAATACGCGGAACAGTTGCCCAACCTTCTTCATCCAGCGAGGCGGCACCCAATTGCAGCAGCGCGCTATCTTGATTTGCGGCCATGGCCAGCAAAAGCGCAACTTCATCTTTGGTCAGAACGAACTGACCGTTGGTCTCAGATCGCAGATGTCGTGTGGTTGAAGAATTTGGCGCGACATTCTCGGAAAGCTTCGTAATTCCGAAATTCCCAATCAGGTCGCCAGCCTTGATCATGGCGTTTGGCGCGCCGAACCAAAGCTCCAGCAATGCGCCTGAGGCCGAGATCAGATGTTCCGAGACCACCTCGATCGTTGTCAAAGGGCAGCCATTGCCAAAAGCGCCGGCAGGGATTTGGATCCATGCGATCCCATCAGCCTGAAAAGAAGACTGCGCTGTTTTCGTCGAGAACATCGACGCCAAGTCTTTCGACTCGAATACATAATCTGCAAACAGGTTTTGTGGTTCGTTCATTGGTTTCACCCTTTTGACCTAGCGACAGGCTTCTCCCGCCGCATAAGTAAATTTGCAGGGCAATCGCGCAAATCTAAGGATCGAAATGGGAAAGTTCATGTCCCAAGCGCGCTTGACCTCTAGGAGGCGCGATCCTTACCAATTTTAGAAAATTTTTATTCAATAACAGATGCTTGACCCAATTCCAGCTTGATCGGGCGTGCTGGAATTGGGGCGGCAATGGGGCAGAAGGCCTGCCTGCGCGCCAAGGGGGCGCGAAAAAGATGTAGCTTCAGGGTTAAACCGCCTCGAGCGCGATGGCTATTCCCTGACCCACGCCGATACACATGGTGCAAAGCGCACGTTTGCCGCCCTTCACCCCAAGCTCCAGCGCCGCCGAGCCCGTGATCCGCGCGCCCGACATCCCCAATGGATGACCCAATGCAATCGCCCCGCCATTGGGGTTCACGCGGGGGTCATCATCGGCAATGCCAATCCTGCGCAAGGTCGCTAGACCCTGTGCGGCGAAAGCCTCGTTCAATTCGATCACGTCGAAATCTGTGGCAGTAAGGCCCAAACGTGCCAGCAGTTTTTCGGAGGCAGGCGCGGGCCCGATCCCCATGATGCGAGGGGCCACACCTGCGGTAGCCCCCCCCAAGACACGCGCGATCGGGGTCAGGCCATGGGCCTTTACGGCGGCCTGCGATGCGATGATCAAAGCGGCCGCGCCATCATTCACGCCCGAGGCATTGCCCGCCGTGACCGAGCCACCGGCACGAAACGGCGCGCGCAATTTTGCGAGGTCTTCCAGCGTTGTGGCGGGGCGGGGGTGTTCATCCTGATCGACGATCTTGGGCTCACCCTTGCGCTGCGGGATCGCCACGGGGGTGATCTCTTGCGCCAAACGCCCGCTCTCCATCGCGGCCCCCGCCTTGACCTGCGAGCGATGCGCGAAGGCATCCTGATCCTCGCGCGAGATGTCGTAATCTTCGGCCACGTTCTCGGCGGTCTCTGGCATGGAATCGACGCCGTATTGCGCCTCCATTACAGGGTTCACAAAGCGCCAGCCGATGGTGGTGTCATATACGGCATTGGCGCGGGAATAGGCGCTTTCAGCCTTGGGCATGACGAAGGGGGCACGGCTCATGCTTTCCACGCCGCCTGCAATCATCATCTCGGCCTCGCCCGCCTTGATCGCGCGGGCCGCCGTGATCACCGCATCCATCCCAGAGCCGCAGAGCCTGTTCATCGTGGTGGCCGCCACGCTTTCGGGCAGGCCTGCCAGAAGCGCCGACATCCGCGCCACATTGCGGTTATCTTCGCCCGCTTGGTTGGCGCAGCCATAGATCACCTCATCCAGCGCTGCCCAATCCAGATCATGCTTGGCCATCAGCGCCTTGATCGGCACAGCGCCCAGATCATCCGCGCGGACCGAAGCGAGGGAGCCGCCAAACCGCCCGATCGGGGTGCGGATATAGTCGCAGATAAAGACGTCACGCATGGCTTACAGCTCCTTCGGTGTGATCAGGTCTTGAACGCCCGCATCAGTCTTGAGCGGCGCGCCCGTCAATGATTGTAGCTCATCAAGTGAAATCGAGGGGATTTTCTCGTGCAGCACAAATTCACCCCCCTCGATATCGACGACCGCCAGCGAGCTATAGATGCGGGTCACGCAAGCGACACCTGTCAGCGGAAAGCTGCAGCGGTCCACCAATTTGGGCTTTCCATCCTTGGTGACATGGTCGGTCAGAACGGCCACGCGCTTGGCCCCATGGACCAGATCCATCGCGCCGCCAACGGCAGGCACCCCTTTGGAGCCGACGCGCCAATTGGCCAGATCGCCGTTTTGCGCCACCTGATAGGCCCCAAGGATCGCCACATCGAGATGCCCGCCGCGGACCATGGCAAAGCTATCGGCATGGTGGAAAATCGCAGCGCCCGCGTTCAGGGTAACGGCCTTTTTGCCTGCATTGATCAGGTCCCAATCCTCAGAACCGGGGGTAGGGGCCTCGCCAAAACCAAGAATGCCGTTCTCGGTGTGAAAGATCGCCTCGCGCCCTTCGGGTTGGTATTTCGCCACCATTTCAGGAAAGCCGATGCCAAGATTGACATAAGCGCCATCCTCAATGTCTTGGGCCGCGCGCCACGCGATTTGCGCATTTGTCAGTTTCTCATAAGCCATCAATACACCTCGCCCGCGCGCACGCGGTCTTCTTCCTGAATGGGAGTCGCCAATTCCACCACCTTTTGCACGAACAGGCCGGGCGTGATGACATCGACAGGGTCAATCCCGCCCAAGGGCATGATTTTGCTTGCCTGAACAATGGTTTGGCTGGCTGCCATCGCCATAAGCGGATTGAAATTGCGCGCCGCCAATCGGTAGGTCAAATTGCCATGCGGGTCGGCTTGTTCGGCCTTCACAAAGGCGAAATCGGCCTTGAGCCAGCGTTCCTGCACGTAAGGGCGCCCCTCGAACTCTTCCACGGGTTTGCCCACGGCCAGATCGGTGCCGAAACTTGTGGGGGTGTAGAATGCAGGGATGCCTGCGCCCGCGGCGCGGATGCGCTCGGCAAGGGTGCCCTGTGGGACCAATTCCAGTTCAATCTCGCCCTCTAAATATTTGTCTGTAAATGCTTTCGGGTCGCTGGTGCGCGGAAAGGAGCAGATCATTTTCGCCACCATTCCCGCCGATATCATTGCGGCGATGCCGATGCCGCCATTGCCAGCATTGTTGTTCACAACGGTCAGGTTTTTCGGGCTGCCTGTGGCGCGAAACCTGTCCACCAAGGCATGGATCAATTCGATCGGCGCGCCAGAGCCGCCAAATCCGCCGATCATCAGGCTTGCGCCATCGGGGATATCCGCGACCGCCTCGGCGAGGGTAGGGCATGTCTTATCCAATTTTGCGTCCTCCGCATCTGTTGCGGTAGTCCTAGCCTTTGCCCCGTAAAGTTCCGAGGGGTTTTGTTCATATATTGACATTTGTTCTATGAGCGACCTGATATGTTCGCATGATGAACAAAACGGATATCATCGGCTCTTTTGCCAAGGGATTGCGGGTGCTGGAGGAATTCAGCACGGAGCGTTCGAGGCTGTCGATCACCGATGTGGCACAAGGCACGGGCTTTGATCGCGCCACCGCGCGGCGCTGTTTATTGACGCTGCATACGCTTGGATATGCGGATTATGATGGGAAATTCTTCTCTCTGACCCCACGTGTATTGCGGCTGGGGATCGGCGCGATTGCCGCCATGCCGATTGCGCAGATCGTGCAGCCTTGGCTGGATCAATTGTCGCGGCAGATCGGGCAATCCAGTTCGGTGGCCATTCTGGATGAGGGCGAGATCGTCTATATCGCGCGCGCGGCGCAAAGCAGTGTGATGTCCATTGGCTTGATGCCAGGCTCGCGGCTGCCTGCACATTGCACCTCGATGGGGCGCGTCTTACTGGCCGCTTTGCCGCCAGCGCAGGCACGTGCGCTGATCGAAGCCGCTGATCTGACGCCACGCACAGCCCATAGCCTGACAGACCCTGAGGAGATCATGGCCCAGATCGATGCGACGCGAGAGGCGGGCTATGCCGTGATCGATCAGGAAGTGGAGATCGGCCTACGCTCAATCGCGGTGCCGCTGGTCGATATGCATGGTCGTGTGACGGCTGCGTTGAATACGGGCGTGGCTGCGGTGCAGGAGGATGCGCAGGATTTGGTCTCGGCCTATCTTCCATCCTTGCTGAAAGCGCAGGATGGGCTCAAGCGTTTATTGCGCTGATATATCAGGGCGTTAAATGCGTTTTCTAACCTAAATAGGTATTCTTGCGTTAATACATATTTAACATAATCATGATTATAGGTTTAATGCTACGGCAGACTGTTAGGAACGCATTAACCCCTTTTAGCACTCTGTGATGGCCGAAAACTCGGCCGCGACCGATTAACAGCGCGCGGTGTTATCCTAGCGCATAGCCCGAGCCGCGCACGGTTCTGATCGGGTCTTGCCCGCCCAAGGCCTTCAGCGCTTTGCGCAAGCGACCCACATGTACATCCACTGTCCGGCTATCGACATAGATGTCGCGGCCCCAGACACGGTCGAGTAGTTGCTCGCGGCTCCAGACACGTCCGGGGCGCTCCATGAAGGAGGTCAGCAAACGGAACTCGGTCGGGCCGAGGGTCAGCGGTGCCCCTGCCCTGTAGACCCTATGCTCGGAAACATCGAGGATGATATCCTCATATTCCAGACGCTCACCCACAGCCGCAGGCCGCGTACGGCGCAGCTGTGTGCGGATGCGCGCCAGCAATTCGGCCAGAGAATAAGGTTTGGTCACGTAATCATCTGCGCCCGTTTCAAGCCCGCGGACGCGGTCGATCTCTTCGGCGCGTGCAGAGAGCATGATGATCGGGATACGCGCGGTATCTGTGCCAAGCTTAAGCTGGCGGCAAATCTCGATGCCCGAGACATTGGGCAGCATCCAATCCAGCACGATCAGGTCTGGCGGTGTTTCGCGTGCAAGCACCAGCGCCTCATCGCCTGCATCGGCTGTGACGACGTCAAAACCTTCGGCACGGATATTATAGGCCAGAACCTCGCGTTGCGCGGGTTCGTCTTCTACGACGAGTACGACTGGAGCAACCATGACATATTACCCCTCACGCCCTTGCGCGTAAGGCGTGCTATCGCTTTTCTCGCGCTCCTCATCAGGCATTTCGCCTGTGACGAGATAGATCACCTGCTCGGCAATCGAGGTGACGTGATCGCCCATGCGCTCAATATTCTTGGCCATGAAATGCAGATGCATGCAGGCCGTAATATTACGGGGATCTTCCATCATGAAGGTCAGATATTCGCGGAACAATGCGGAATAGATCTGGTCCACCTCGGCATCGCGTTCACGCACTTCTTGGGCCAGCTCGGCATCGCGTTTGATATAGGCATCAAGCGCGTCTTTGAGCATGAATTCAACGGTGCGGGCCATCCGCTTGAGCGAGCTGGACGCGCCATCAACGGGCTGCGACTGGAACACGACCGAGCTGCGCTTAGCGATGTTCTTGGAATAATCGCCGATCCGTTCAAGATTGGCCGAAACACGGAAAACGCTGAGCACGGTGCGCAGATCGCCCGCAGTGGGCGCGCGCAATGCGATGATGCGCGCGGCTTCCTCGTTCACCTTTTCCTCAAGGGTATCGATCGCCTTGTCCCCTGCCCGGACGGAATTGGCCAATTCGATATCCTGCGTGTCCAAAGCAAGGACCGAGCTATGGATGCTTTCCTCGACCAAGCCCCCCATGCGCATGATCAGCGCCTGAATGCTTTCAAGATCGCGGTCAAACACGGACGCGATATGTTGTGAATTCTCCATAATCGTAAACCTTTACCCGATCCTGCCCGTGATATAGCTCTCGGTGCGGCTATCCACGGGGTTGGTGAAAATCTGTGTCGTGTCGCCGAATTCAACCAATTCTCCCAAATGGAAGAAGGCCGTTTTCTGGCTGACGCGTGCGGCCTGTTGCATGGAGTGGGTCACGATCACCACTGAGAAGCGGCTGCGCAATTCATCGATCAATTCCTCGACCTGCGCGGTGGCAATCGGGTCAAGCGCCGAGCAAGGCTCGTCCATCAGCAAAACCTCGGGGCTTGTGGCCACGGCGCGCGCGATACAAAGGCGCTGCTGCTGACCACCCGAAAGCCCTGTTCCTGGCCCATCAAGGCGGTCCTTGACCTCGTCCCAAAGCGCGGCGCGCTTGAGCGAGGTTTCCACGATCTCGTCAAGGTCCGATTTCGTGCGGGCCAAGCCGTGGATACGCGGGCCATAGGCCACGTTATCATAGATCGATTTCGGGAAGGGGTTTGGTTTCTGGAACACCATGCCCACTTTGGCGCGCAACTGCACGGGATCAACGCGGCGGTCATAGATGTCTTCCGCATCGAGCTTGATCGAGCCCTCGACACGGCAGATATCAATTGTGTCATTCATCCGGTTCAGGCAGCGCAAGAAGGTGGATTTGCCGCAACCCGACGGGCCGATAAAGGCTGTCACGGTTTTGTCCTGCACATCCACATTCACCGATTTGATGGCGTGGGTATCGGCGTAGAAGACGTCGACATCGCGCGCCTCGATTTTGATATCTGTGGTGCTCACGTCACGCTCCGTCATTCGTAAATCGTTCATAATCTCAGGCCCCTACCCTATCACCAACGCCGCTCAAAGCGACGCCGCAGCATGATGGCCACGAAGTTCAGCAAGAAAAGCAATATCAGCATCACGATGATGGCCGATTGCGCCAAGCCCTGCCGCACAGGTGCATCTTCGTTCTGCGCAAGCAGATAGACAACCGTTGGCAGGGATTGTGTTTGCTCCAGCAAACCACCCGAAAGCGGCGAGGACAAGATATCGGCACCGGTCGAGACCGAGAGGCCAATCAAAAGCAAGGGGGCCGTTTCACCAAGCGCCTGCGCGATCCCGATGATCGTTCCCGTCAAAATGCCAGGGGCAGCCAATGGCAGGGTGTGGTGGAACATCGCCTGCACTTTGGAGGCCCCTACCCCGAGCGCCGCTTCGCGGATCGAGGGTGGCACAGCCTTCAGCGCCGAGCGCGTGGCAATCACGATTGTGGGCAATGTCATCAGCGACAACACGATGCCGCCCATCAGCGCCGTCCCTCGGATCGAAGAGCCGATCCCCAAATCAGTGAGGGCAAACAGGATGGCGGCCCCCAAGATACCGAATACAATCGACGGCACCGCGGCCAGATTGGCGATATTGATCTCGATGAAATCGGTCAATTTGTTCTTGGGTGCGAATTCCTCAAGATAGATCGAGGCCGCGACCCCGAAGATCAGCGAGAAGACCAGAACCACCAGCATCATATAGAGCGATCCCATCAGCGCAGGCCCGATCCCCGTGATTTCGCCGCTTTGCGAATAGAGATTGGTGAAGAACCTCCAGTGGAAATGGCGGTTGATGATATCGGCCTCGACCATGGCATCGGCCACGGCCAGATGGCCCAGATCAAAGCCCGGAGGCATGTCGGATTTATCCGCGCCCTGCAATTCGCCCGTCAGATAGCGCGTCAGCGAGATCGAGACAGGCACCCGCACGGTTTCGGTCTCGCCCACAAGATCGGGGTTTTCGACCAGATAATCACGGGTATCGCGGCGGTTGGCGGCGTAGATCATCGTCGCGAAGGACACCTCGTCAAACTCGGCGGGCTCGCGCATCAAAGTGGCGCTGTCCAGAAGGGCTGTTTGCAGCCCCGTGGCCGCAAGCGCGGTTGAGGCTTGAACGGTGGTCTCGGCGCTTAGCCCTTCGGCAATGGCGGCAACCTGTGCGCTGGCAGAAAGGAAACCCTTTTCCTCCAGATCGGAGACGACAGCTGCAAGCGCTTCAAGCGCTGCATCCACATCGCCGCCATCAAGGGCGGTTTGTGCCGCCCGAACAGCGCTGCCCGATTGGCCGAAGACGCGTGCGATATCGCCGCCTTCAATCGAGCCGCTGCGGAAATCATCCAGATAGCTGCCTGCCCCATCGGCCAGATTGGCTGCGGCCAGCAACTCGGCGGTGCGCGCGGCATAGCGGTCGGCAACCACGGCGGCTGTGTCGATCCCCGCCTCACTCAAGCTCTGGTTTAGCGAGTTTGCGTAAATCCCACGCTCAAAGCCCGAACGCAGGCTGACCGAGCCGATTTCCCCAGGCGTGACCGCGCCACCATCCTCGTTCAGGATCGCGGGATCATAGAAGATCGAGATTTCGGCCTGATATTGCCACAGCGCCGGAATACCGCGCGAAAAGATCGACCATAGCAGCACACACAGGAAGAACAGCACCAGCGTGATCGCCGAGATGCCCAGAATGCGCAGGGCCGTGCCCTTTTTATGGCGCATCTCGATCTGGTCCGAGCGCTCATAGAGCGACTGGAACTTGCGGGCGGGAGCCGCAGATGGATTGGCCATGTCAGTCATTAGTCATACTGCTCCCGATATTTCGCAACGATGCGCTGCGCCAGTAGGTTGAGCGCGAGGGTGACGAAGAACAAGGTGAAGGCCAGTGCAAAGACCGCCAGAACATCGATCGAGTCAAAGCCCGACCCCTCGCCCGTCAGAACCGCCACGATCCGTGTGGTGACCGTCACAACCGCGCCGAAGGGGTTCGGCTCAAGCCCTGTGACGCTGGACAAGGCACCTGCCGCCAGAACCACGATCATGGTCTCGCCAATCGCGCGGGAGGCGGCCAGAACAATCGCGCCCACAATGCCCGGAAGGGCTGCGGGCAGGATCACCTTGGTTACGGTTTCCGCAGGCGTCGCGCCAAGCCCGAGCGAGCCGTCGCGCATGGATTGGGGCACCGCATTGATCACGTCATCGGACAGCGAGGAGACGAAAGGCACCAGCATCATGCCCATCACAACACCAGCCGTCACAACCGAGACGGTATTGGGCATGATCGTTGATCCAACGACCGCCTGAAGGAAGGGGCCAACAGTGACCAGCGCAAAGATACCATAAACGATGGTCGGGATACCCGCGAGGATTTCGAGCGCGGGTTTGATCACCGTGCGCAGCGCGCTTGGCGCAAATTCCGAGAGGTAAATCGCGGCCGACAGGCCCAAGGGCACAGCCACCAGCAGCGCCACAAACGCGATATACAAGGTGCCCCAGATCAGCGGCAGGAAGCCAAGCGCCGAGTTATAGCTGCCATCCGCGCCATCAGGGTCGCCTGCAACATCGCCTGCAGGGGCCCATTCCAGCCCGAAGAGGAAGTTGAAGAAGCCGTATTCCTTGAAGAAGGCGAAGGTCGGGAAGGTGATGGCCGACAAAATGCCGATCGTGGTCAGGATCGCCATGGTGGAGGCGAAAATCAGGAAGGTCAGGATCCAGCGCTCGACCGAAAGCCGCGCTCTGAACTCCCGCGAGATCAGGCGCAAGGCAATGGCAAAGCAGCCAATGGCCAAAGCGATGGTCAGGACACGCCCCAGCAGCTCGACCGTATTGTCAAAGCTGCGCAAGCGCAGCGCTGTTGTAAGCATTTTTTGGGAGATCGTGGCGCCAATGATCTGGCCATCCTCGCGTAATCGCTGCTCAAGCGGGGCGAAATCAACCCGCCAGCTATCAATCTCGTCTTCGGTGGCGTTGCCATTGGCGATATAGCCGTCAATCGCGCCTGCAAGGCCTTTGACGCTGGCAACAAATAATTCGCGCTGAGCGCTCAGGCGGACGTCGATTTCTTCTTGGGGCAGACCTTCGGTTACCGAGGCAGGGATTTGCAGCTCGGCCGCGTCGGGATCGATGATTGCATGCGCATACATATTCGAGGCAACGCCAGATCCGACCGCCCAAAGCGACATCAGCACCAAAGCAGGGATCGCGGCCCAAAGGGCAACATGCCAGCCATGTGTTTTCGGAAGGGAATGCAGACCCACCTCAGCGCCTTGGGCCACGCTGATCGCGCGGGCACGTCCAAGGAAAAAGCCAGCAACCGCCAGAATTACGATGATGGTCAGGACAACCGATATGCTGATGGTCAGGGGCATGGGCATTTCCGCATTGGTCTGTGGAGACAAGGGGCCATGTTAGGCCTTGGAAGGAAATGGGCGGCCCTTAAAAGCCGCCCAATCCATTAGCAGGTTGGGCCGAAATTACAGGCCGGAAACCATTTCTTGTGTCGCTGCCAGCTCTGGATCAGGAACAAGGCCGTACTCAGCCAAAGGACCGCCATCGCCTGCGATTTCGTCGGAGATGAAGAACTCGACATATTCTTTCAGGCCAGGGATCACGCCGATATGCTCTGCTTTGATGTAGAACTGCAGAGGACGCGATACAGGGTATTCGCCGGAGGCGATTGCTTCAACAGTTGGGACAACACCCGACATTGTTGCAACCTGAAGACGGTCAGTGTTGTTCTCGTAGAAGGACAGACCGAAAACGCCGATGCCCAGTGGGGTGCTCTCGAGGTTTGCGAGGGTCTGTGTGTAGTCGCCTTCGATGTCTACCGAACGACCGTCTGTGCGCAGGGTCATGCAGGTGTCTTCGACGGTGTCTTCGTCCATGCCCATTGCGGCCATTGCTTCGGCAGCACCGGTTTCTTCACAGCCAGCCAGAACAACGTTTTCGTCGAAAACTTCACGTGTGCCGTGGTTGGTGCCTGGAACGAACATGTTGATTTCCTGCGAAGGAAGATCAGCGTTTACGTCTGTCCAGTTGGCGTTCGGGTTAGCAACCATTGCGCCGTCAACAGGGATCTCGGCTGCGAGAGCGAGATAGATGTCGGAAGGTGTGAAGGCAAAGGATGCGCCATTGATGTCGGACGCGAATACGATGCCGTCATAACCGAAGCGAACTTCGATTGGGGTAACGCCGTTTGCCGCGCAAACTTCGCGCTCGGAGTCCTTCATGAGGCTCGAGGAGTTCGCGATGTCGATGGTTGCTTCACCAACGCCTTCGCAGAGCATGCGACGGCCAGTGGAAGAACCGCCACCTTCAACAACGGGTGTGTCGAAGTCGAACTCGGCGCCGAAAGCTTCGGCTACGATGTTGGCGTAAGGCAGTACGGTCGAGGAACCCGCGATCGATACGTTTGTACGGCTCTGTGCCGCAGCAGCGGTAGCCGAGATCGCAGCAATTGCGAGCGTGGATACTGTAAGTTTAGCGAAAGACATGTCTAAGACACTCCGTTGGTTAGATTACACCGGAACGCGAAAGTTGCGCTCTCGGAGAGCGGGCTATTCGGCTTTGTCAAAGCTTTTGTGACGATTGTGTAACGGATTTATGACAAGGCGCGGAGTGGCCGAAAAAATGGCAAAATTAAGGAAAGTTTTTCCCGAATTTTCCTAAGCGCTTCAGAAATTACCGTAAGAACCGACGCAGATAACGCGTTATTGCTTGGATAGGACCACGGTAAACACGCTGCCCTGCCCGGATTCTGACGAGATTCGCAGCCGTCCGCGGTGCCTGTTCACAATATGTTTGACGATCGCGAGGCCCAAACCCGTGCCCCCCATCGCGCGGTTGCGGTGGGTATCGACACGGTAGAACCGCTCGGTCAGGCGCGGCAGGTGCAACGGGTCGATCCCCTCGCCCTGGTCTACTACATCTACCTGAACGATTTCGCCCTTCATACTACCACTGCCCTGCCCTTCGGTCAGAACCACGCGCACATCCTTGCCCGCGCCACCGTATTTCAGGGCATTCTCGGTCAGGTTCATGAAGACTTGGGTCAGTTGGTCCCGATCGCCTTTCAAGATGCAGCCTGTCTCGGGCACATCCAGCAGCAATCGGTTGTTATTCTCCTCCACCATCGGGCGAAGGGCGGCCTCAACGCTTTTGAGGATGGTGGCGATGTTTACATCCTCGGAGGGGCGCAGCCGTTCTTGCGCCTCCACGCGGCTGAGCGAGAGCAGATCGGAAATCATCCGGTTCATCCGCTGCGCTTCGTCTTCCATAATGGTCAAGAACCGCTCCTGCACGCCACGATCCTCGGCGGCGGGGCCTTTGAGGGTTTCAATGAAGCCAAGGATCGCTGTCAGCGGTGTGCGCAGTTCATGGGTGACATTGGCCACGAAATCGCGGCGCATTTCTTCAGCCTCGCTCAGATGGCTGATATCGGCGAAATGCAGGATAACGCCTTCCATCCCGAAACGTGGATCGTTGAGCGAAGTTAAAAGCACGCGAAACACCGTCTCGCCCGCTTGGTCCGAGATCACATAGCGCGCCTCGCCGCCCGTGCCCTGAACAAGTGCGGTTTCCACTCGGTTGAGCAAGCTGGGTTGGCGCAAGACCGTGGGATAGGCCCGCCCGCTGGCCCAATCCCCCAGCAATTCCTCCGCCGCCCGATTGAGACCCGCAATCATCCCATTTGCATCGATCCGCACCATCGGCTCTGGCACGGATTGCAGCATCAAATCGATTGTTTGGGTCTCAGGCATGGATCACAAAGCCGCCAGTGCTTGGCTGAAATCGGATTTCAGCAATTCGATATCCTCAATCCCCACCGAGACGCGGAAAAACCCTTCGGTGATCCCAAGAGCGGCCCGCGCCTCAGGCGTCATGCCGCGATGCGAGGAGGAGGCCGCATGGCTGACCGTGGTGCCGACATCGCCCAAGGTCGGGGCAAAAGCCAGTTGCGGGGCCGCTTGTACAATGCGGTTGGCCTCGGCGCGGTCACCTTTGGCCACGAAACTCAGCATATTTCCGAACCGCCCGCCAAGCAGCTCCTTGGCGCGGGCATGATCGGGGTGATCAGCACGACCCGGATAAAGCACCGTTTCAATTCCGGGCAATGTGGCAAGGTGATCGGCCAGCAAGGCGGCATTGGCCTCGGCCCTGTCAAAGCGCAAGGGAAAGGTGAAGAGCCCCCGCTCGGCCAGCCAGCATTCATAGGGGCTTGGCGTCATGCCTGTGGTCACGGCGAAATCATAAATCATTTTCTGGAGTGCTGCGTCGCGGGCCACCACATAGCCAAGGGTCACATCCGAATGCCCCGCCAGCAGCTTGGTGACCGAATGGATCACGATATCCGCGCCATGCTCAAAGGGACGAAACCCAATCGGCGTGGTGAAGGTATTATCGACGGCCAGCAAAACCCCCGCCTCTTTCGCGACTTTCGCAATGCCCACCATATCGGCCACCCGCAAGGTCGGGTTCGAGACGACCTCGACGAGGATCATCTTGGTCTCGGGCCTGATTGCCGCGCGGATGGCTTCGGCATCGGTTGGGTCGGCCACTGAGGTCTGGATGCCGAAGCGGTTGAGATCTTGGTTCATCAGGCGCAGCGAGCGGCCGTAAAGCTGGTCGCCGCCAATCACATGATCCCCCGCCGAGAGGATACCCATCAAAGCGGCGGTGACAGCGGCCATGCCCGAGCCAAGGATCAATCCGCCCTCAACACCCTCCAACATATCGATCTTTTGGGCCAGAAGCTCGGCATTGGGATGGCCTTCGCGCGCATAGGTAAAGCCCTTGGTCTCGCCTGAATATTGCTGGTCCAGCACATCAGGTGATGGCGAGGCATAGACCACCGAGGGCTGGATCGGTGTGACCACGGGGCGCGAGACCCCCTCGACCAAAGGCATGCGCCGCACGAGGGTTTTGGGCGGGTCATTGCGGCGCTCGGACATCGGATCTCTCCACTTACATTGAGAACTGTTTCTAGGGCATTGATATCATTGGGATCAGAGTCGTGTGATGCCATCACCTGTGACAAGATATTTGAAGCTGGTCAATTGCTCGGCCCCAACCGGCCCGCGCGCATGCATCTTGCCTGTGGCAATCCCGATCTCGCCCCCCATGCCAAACTCGCCGCCATCGGCAAATTGGGTGGAGACATTGCGCATCAAGATCGCGCTGTCGAGGCGCTGGAAGAAACGCGCGGCATTGGCGTCATCCTCGGTGATGATGGCATCGGTATGGTTGGAGCCAAAGCGCCGGATATGGGTGATGGCGTCATCGATATCATCGACCACACGGGCTGCGATGATCATATCAAGAAACTCGCGCCCCCAATCCTCGTCTTGGGCCGCGATTGTGCCGTCGATCTCTTGCAAATGCGCGTCAGCACGGATTTCAACACCGGCATCTATCAGCGCGCGGATCACGCCTTGCCCGATGGTCTGGGCCACATCGCGGTGGATCAGCAGGCATTCCGCCGAGCCGCAAACCCCTGTGCGCCGCGTTTTGGCATTCAGCGTGACTTTGAGCGCCTTTTCCGCATCGGCCGCATTGTCGATATAGATATGACAAATGCCTTCGAGATGGGCGAAAACGGGAACGCGCGCCTCGCGTTGGACAAGCCCCACAAGGCCTTTGCCGCCACGGGGCACGATCACATCGACAAATTCGGTCATGCGCAGCAATTCGGTGACCGCCGCACGGTCGCGTGTGGGGATAAGCTGCACGGCATCTTGCGGCAGATCGGCAGCGGCCAAGCCCTGTTTGAGGCAATCCACAAGCAGGCTTGAGGAATGGAAGCTTTCCGAGCCACCGCGCAGGATAACGGCATTGCCGGATTTGAGGCAAAGCGCGCCTGCATCGGCGGTTACATTGGGGCGGCTTTCATAGATCACGCCGATCACGCCCAATGGTGTGCGCACACGTTGGATATGGAGGCCCGAAGGCCTGTCCCATTCCGTGATGATCTGGCCCACGGGATCGGTCTGCTCGGCCACGGCGCGCAAGGCATCGACGATGCCTTGGATGCGGCTTTCATCCAGCATGAGACGGTCGAGCATGGCTGCTGACAGACCCTTTTCGCGCCCGAATTCCATATCCTTGGCATTGGCGGCGATGATCTCGGCGCGGCGGGCCCAAACGGCATTGGCCGTTTCCACAAGTGCGTTTTCTTTGGCCTGCGGGCTTGCAAATGCCAGCTCGGCCGCTGCCGCTTTGGCGCGGGTGCCGATCTCATGCATCATGGCAGGAATGTTTTGATCTTGCTGGGTCATGTCAAAGCTCATCGAAGGTGATGGAGGCAGGATAGTCGTATTTTTGGAAAGATGAAGAGAGGCACGCGCGTTAAAGGGCCATGTCATCGCGGTGGACAAGGGCGGCACGGCCCGGATAGCCGAGGATCGGTTCAATCTCGTCAGAGCGGTGGCCTGCAATGGCGCGGGCCTCGAGGCTGGTATAGCGCGCAAGCCCTGTTCCAAGCCGCGTGCCATCAGGGCCTTCCAGCGCCACGGCATCGCCGCGCGCGAACTCACCCGTGACCTCTTGAACGCCAGCGGGTAAAAGGGATTTGCCCTTGCTCAAGGCGGCGGCGGCCCCTGCATCAAGGCGCAGAGCGCCTTTGGGTTTCATCGCGGAGATCCAGCGTTTGCGGGCGGCTTGGGGGTCAATCGTGGGTGTGAACCATGTGCAAGGCGCCCCGTCTTCAAGTGCGCTAAGGGGGTGGGCGCGCGAGCCTTCGGTGATCACCATGGCACAGCCCGCTGCCATTGCGGTTTTGGCGGCCATCAATTTGGTTTTCATACCCCCTTTGGACAGGCCCGAGCCTGCATCGCCTGCCATGGCTTCGATCTCAGGGGTGATCTGGCTGATCAGGTCATAGCGTTTGGCATCTGGATCGGTTTGGGGATTAGCGGAATAGAACCCGTCTACATCCGAGAGCAGCACGCATTGATCAGCGCCTGCCATTGCGGCCACATTGGCGGCCAGCCTGTCATTATCGCCATAGCGGATTTCATCGGTGGCGATGGTGTCGTTTTCATTTACAATCGGCACCGCACCAAGCGAGAGCAGCGTGGCAAAGGTGGCGCGGGTGTTGAGATAGCGGCGGCGATCCTCGGAATCGTCGAGGGTCAAAAGGATCTGCGCGGCTTTGATGCCATGAGGGGCCAGAGCCTCTTCATAGGCGCGGGCAAGGCGGATTTGCCCCACGGATGCGGCAGCTTGTGCTTCATCCAAGGAAAGGGAGGCCGCGCCAAAGCCGAGCACTTCGCGGCCCAAGGCGATGGAGCCTGAGGAGACAAGGATAAGATCGGTGCCGCGGGATTTGAGGCGGGCGACATCCTCGGCCAAGCTTTGCAGCCAGTCCGCGCGCAAATTGCCGCTGGCCTTATCGACCAGCAGGGCCGAGCCGATCTTGACGACCAGCCGCTTTGCCGCGCGCAGATCAGGCGTCAGGGCTGCCATTCCTCTTGCTCCTCATCTCCCTTTTTCTGGCGCAGTTTATCTGCATCGATTTTCGAGCGCAGGATGCGGAGCACCTCGGTTACGCCGTTATTTGCGACACCCGACATGACCATAACGCTGCCATTGCTGGCCTCGCGCAGGGCAAGGCGCTTTTCCTCGATCTCTTCATCTGTAAGGGCATCGATTTTGTTGAGCACGGTGACGCGTGGCTTATCGGCCAAGGCGCCTGCATAGGCCTCAAGCTCATGGATGATCGTGTGGTAATCGGCAACGACATCTTCGGCGGTGCCATCGACCAGATGCAACAAGACCGAGCAGCGCTCCACATGGCCGAGGAATTGGTCGCCAAGCCCCCTGCCCTCATGCGCGCCCTCGATCAGGCCCGGGATATCGGCGACCACGAATTCCACGCCATCCACCCCCACAACGCCCAGATTGGGATGCAAGGTGGTGAAGGGATAATCCGCGATTTTGGGCCGCGCATTGGAGGTGGCCGCAAGGAAGGTGGATTTGCCCGCATTGGGCATGCCCAAAAGCCCCACATCCGCAATCAGCTTGAGGCGCAGCCAGATCGTGCGCTCTACCCCCTCTTGGCCGGAATTGGCGCGGCGCGGAGCCTGATTGGTGGAGGATTTGAAATGGAGATTGCCAAAGCCGCCATTGCCGCCCTTGGCCAGAAGGACCCGCTGGCCGATCTCGGTGATATCGGCGATGACGGTTTCCTGATCCTCCTCGAGGATTTCGGTGCCCACAGGCACGCGCAGCACGATATCATCGCCATCCTTGCCTGTGCGCTGCCTGCCCATGCCGGGTTGGCCGCTGCGGGCGAAGAAATGCTGCTGGTAGCGGAAATCGATCAGCGTGTTCAGGCCGTCCACCGCTTCGGCCCAGACATAGCCGCCGCGCCCGCCATCGCCGCCATCGGGGCCGCCATATTCGATGTATTTTTCACGCCGGAAGCTGACGCAGCCCGAGCCACCGCCGCCTGAGCGGATATAGACCTTGGCGAGATCGAGAAATTTCATGTGATCACCCTTTGCGCAGCACGCCTTGAAGGCCGCCTGCGGCTCGCCCAGTTTCCTATTGATCGTCGCGTAAGCACGGGTCAGGGAGAGCCGCGCTTGCGCTCTGCCTGACGCCTTAGCCTGTTACTTGAGCTTTTTCAAATAGGTCCATGTGGCAGTTTTTGAATTTCGCGCGACCGAGAAGGCCTCGGCATCGCCGAGATATTCAAAGCCTGCATTTGTCAGAACCCGCGCCGATCCGGGATTGTCCTGAAACACGCTGGCAAAGATCGTCTTGTTGGAGAGCGGGTTCGCCGCAACCAAGGCGCGCACCGCCTCGGAGGCGAGGCCCGTATTCCACATCGCGGGCGCGATCCAATAGGAGATCTCGGATTGTTCGCGATCCAGCTGGACCAGCGAGATGGCACCAAGCAGTTCCGAGCCGCCCTGCTCTGTGGCGTCGATGGCCCAGATGCGATCCGCGGGTTCAGCGGACATGGCGCGCGCAATCAGCGCCTCGACCGAGCCGGGTGGCAGTGGATGCGGGATATTGGTGGTTTGCTTGGCCACACGGGGATCAGAGGCATAAAGCGTCATCAGCCCTGCATCTGAGACGCGCAAGGGGCGCAGCACAAAGCGGGGTGTGTCTATCGTGGCTTGGGCAACGATCGTTTCTTGCTTCATAACTCGGGTCCTCCCTGGAACCAGTACTTTTCCTTACGCGGCTTTGTCATGCTTCGATGTCGTTAACATGACGGCCTAACTTTCTGTCTTTGCGGCGACGGGGTTTTGCATCCGCCCTTTTGCGCCGAGACAAAAAAAGAGGGGCCGGCGTTTCCGCCGACCCCCCTGAAACTTTGGTTTGGTCCAGCGTTACTCGGCTGCTTCGGCTTTTGGCAGGACCGAAATAAAGGTGCGCCCTTTGAATCCCTTGCGGAAATTCACGTGGCCTTCGGAGGTCGCAAAGATGGTGTGATCTTTGCCGATGCCTACACCCTCACCAGGGAACCATTTTGTGCCACGCTGGCGCGCAATGATATTGCCCGGGATTACGGCTTCGCCGCCAAACTTCTTAACACCAAGGCGGCGACCAGCTGAGTCGCGGCCGTTGCGTGATGAGCCACCTGCTTTTTTATGTGCCATGTGTCTCTCTCCTTACTGAGCCAAAGTCTTGGCTTGTTCGACCCAACCTTCGCGCTCGATGCGGCCCTTGAAGGACAGCTTCTCGTCGAATTCGGCGATTTCAGCTTCACCCCATGCCGCGATCTGAGCGAAGGTGGTGACGCCAGCGGCGTTCAGCTTCTTCTCAAGTGCGGGGCCAACGCCCGACAATTTCTTGAGATCATCTGCGCCAGCAGCGGCTGCGGGTGCAGCTTCGGCTTTTGCAGCAGCTTTCGGTGCAGCCTTGGCAGCAGCTTTTGGCGCGGCTTTCGCGGCGGGCTTTTTGGCAGCAGGTGCAGCGGCTTCAACAGCCGATGCGCTGACCGAGCCAGAGCCGATTGCAGCTTTTACGCCGGACTTATCGCCGCCCGAGGCCAGAATATCGGTGATGCGCAGAAGCGTCAGCTTCTGGCGATGGCCTTTTTTGCGCTTGGACGAGTGCTTACGACGACGCTTGACGAAGTGGATAAGCTTTTCGCCTTTGATCTGTTCGATCACGGTCGCCTGAACAGCAGCACCGGCCACGAGAGGCGCACCCAGAACGGGTTTGTCGCCACCGACCATCAGAATTTCGTTGAATTGGACAGTTTCACCTGCCTCGGCTGCCAGCTTCTCAACGCGCAGAACGTCACCAGACTGCACTTTGTATTGCTTGCCACCGGTCTTGAGGACCGCAAACATGGGCCTTTTCCTTTTTCTCCCGCGCCCTTTGGCCCCGGCTTTTCCGGTGTTCATGCGGGTTTCCCCGCGCCTCGGACTGCGTGCCCCTCTCGGGACATTTGGTCAATAAATCACGCCGCGCGAGTCTCCTCACACGGCGATGAGGCTGCATATGCCTATAAAGGGGCGTGCTGTCAAGCGATCTCGGGGCTGTTGTGGCCGCCCTTTAGATGTCATCACCCGTCATGAAAACAGAGGCCGCGCGCCCCAGATCATAGCTGACATCCTCGAACACCACATCAAAGGCCGCAAAAAGTGCGCGGTTCAATTTGCGCCCTGCATCCGTGCGCGAGAGATCGATATAGGTTTGCAGGTCTTCATCGCTGACCCCGTCATAGGCCAGCAATTGGTAGGAATAGAGCCAGAGCGTGGAATTGGCGCGGATTTCAGGCTCCTGCCCCCAGACCTCGGCCAGCATCAATTCCTCGGGCAGCTCCACCTCAAAGGCGCCGCCATCGGTCAACCCGCGGTAAAAGGCGAAATTGGAATTCAACGCGCCCGCCACATTGAGATCAATCAGACCATTGGCCGAGATAAAGGCATCCAATTGCTCGAGGCGCGGATGCTCTTCGGCGAGGCGCTGCGTGTAGATGTCATTGGCGGCCTCTTCCACGCCGTCTTCCATAAAGGCGCGGCGGGCCAGCAATTCCCCCTCAATCAGCTTCACACCCGTCTCAGAGGTAAAATAGGCGATCAGGCTGTCCAATTCTTCAGCGTCAAATATCTCGGGGTCCCATGCGGCCTCGAAATCGGTGATCAGGCGGTCTTGGGCATAGATATTGGCCACCATCCCCGACCAAGCGGGCCCGCCCTGCCCCGGAAACATATCGTTTTCCATGTCATCGGCATTGCCGATGCCCTCAACCGACATGATCTCGAGCACATCATAAAGACCGATGGATTGCAGCAATTCATAGGTTTGCGGCGCGCTGGTGGCAAAGCTTGCGGGCTGCGAGGCGTCTTGGGCAGAAGCGGGCGTGGCGGCTATGGCAAGGATAAGCCCTGTGGCAAAAACGGTTTGGCGCTGCATGATCTCTCCGTCTGCTCGAGATTTGGTTGCTCTTGGAGGGTAATATGGGGGAGCGCTTGCGCAATATCCACCATGCCTTGCGGATGATCATGAAGATGTGAGCGGGAGCCCGCCCAAAGCGCGGGCTGCGGGTGCCGCGAAAATCCGTGAGAGATGAATTTTCACCCATTCCCGATCCGCCCCCTTGCAAGGCTTGAAATCTGCCGTTATGTCCCGCCTCCACGACGACCCACCAAGCGCGGAGAGGTGCCGGAGTGGTCGAACGGGGCGGTCTCGAAAACCGTTGTGGGTGCAAGCCCACCCAGGGTTCGAATCCCTGTCTCTCCGCCAATTTTCTCCTTAATGCTCAATCTTTACATGAGCTTAGAGGCTGATGTGGGGACTCTGTCCCCATATTCGTCCCCACAGTGCATGACGCTTTCACAAGTAAATGGCGATACGTGCAGGCCAAAAATTTCTTAAATTAGACTGATCTGGCAAATCATGCGCCGAACTTAGACATAATGTTACGATTAGCGCGCGCCACCGTCCTACGCGTGTGGCTGCGTGTTTGCTCCCGCCCGCGCGTGCGTTGCTATCGTTTGTGTGCGGAGGTGTGGCCGTGGCAGGGTGGGATGCTGGGTGTCCAGAATACACGTGTGAACCTTTGTGCCTTAACCACGCTTATATTGCGTCCTTGATCAAGCAACCGTGTGCGCCCAAGCTACGATGAAACAGGAGCCACGCAATGAAGCGCCTCGTAGCCATAGCGCTTACCGCCACACTACTCTTGTGGCCCACCAAATGGTGCGTCACACTAATAACTAGCTCAACGAGCTTCGTTGGCGCTGGTTAGAGAAACTTAAAAGGTAAGAGTAATGGCCATAGTGAGCCTACCCTTTATCTCACTTATACTTCGACCATACGTAGACCAGCCCATTAGTGTTGACGGTTGGAAATACCTCTTTGAACATAAAGGCTGTAATTTTGACGGCGAGTTAATGGCATTCGGCGCCATGTCAGGTGGGGACATGGACAACATAATCGAACAGCTGGTTTCGTTTGGATATGTCGGCCCCAATATCGGTGATGAGTCTGATATGATGGTCTTTGACAGTTTCACAGGCACACAAAACAGGCCCTCTTGGCTTGAACTCGTGGATGTTCAGTTTTTTGATAAAGAAAGTGAACCGGTACAAGCTTGGAAAATGAAAAACTCAGGCGTTTACAATCTAATTGACCTTTTCGGTAAAGTGGGGGGAACTAAGGGCTACGAGTGTGATTGGCCTCCACTTATTGGCAAGATAGGGGGCCGATGAAACGATGAACAACTTGCTACACCCAGCCAATCCGCACAAACAGCGATGCCCTAGATGCCAGACACCCCTTCATACGGTAGTAGTGCATGGGCATGAGCAGTGTGTGACATGCAAGTCAAACATCTTTGAGTGCTGTTCGGGCGATACGTGTGAGACTGACTATAATTTGGCGGCAGGTTACAAGCGAGGATGACTGGTATGAAACACTTACTGACGGCCGCACTGATAGCCACCGCAACTGCTTCGCCGGTGAGGGGCGAAACTTACACGGTGAATTGTAGCACAGAAGACGGTTCAAATTACCTATCTGTGCTTATTGACACTACAAATCAAACTTTGATCGTAGATGGACAAAACACTACTCGTGATGGGCTAGATATTACGATTTGGAACGATGATTACATTGGATTTCAAATCATGCGTGCTTTTAACTCGGGAGCAAGCACCCAATCAATCGCATTGCTTAATCGTAATAATGGCTTGATGGGAGGAGCATCAGTGAAGTTTGACGCAGCCGGTCAACTGACATTTGAAAACCTACTGTGGCATTGCACACGCCCGCTATGAAGCCCCTCCTAGCCCTCATAGCCATTATCGCTGCCTGCCTCTTCACTGTCTCGAAGCTGTATGACGATGGCACAATGATCCTCGCAAGTATGGCTGAGGAATACAGCGTCTGCGCCAACGTCAATGCGTGTTCCGACGAAGAACTAACTGAGATGGCTGACCTTCTGCTCGAACAGGGCGAGTATAACTCAAGGATGTGGCTAAGAGTTGTCCTTGGGTGGGAGCATTGGCGTGATTAAGCTAATTTCCAAACAGATACGCTTAGCTAGGTATTTAATATTCGTAAGCGCAATGTTGATCTGCAACTTGGCCGAAGCACAAGTAGCTTTTGATTTGAGATCTGAAATTAATGATGCAGAAAATACGTTAGAACAGTATTCAGCTCGTATTGATGAATTGCTCCGTGAAACAGATCCAAGATACCCCAACAGCGGTTCTTCTCCATTGAGTTACCTCGGATATCAATGCCCAGAATGTAATGCAGGCCAGATGCAGTGCGCAATTATCGGCAAAATCCTCGGCTTTAATACCTTGGTGATACACTTAGAAAATCAGCCCGTTACCTTGGAAGCATCGTTGTCTGAGTTGGGCGGTGCCGCACGAGAACTGGGTGTTTGGTTACGCATTGCGCGGCAGCATCTAGACATGAGTATTTCTCAGCAAGCGAGTATCTGGAACCTAGAATGCATTGGTAATCATGGTATTCCGCTACAAGTGTATGATGCGCGGGGCAGTGGTGTTGTCTCCATGGAAGTCGAAAGATCATATCTTTGGGTTTATGGTGATGTTGTTGAGGGGTTTTATGAACAGTTAGTCTCAACCTTAAATGCACATCCCGAGATCCAAACTGTTGCGATTGGAAGTGCAGGTGGTTCGGTAAGAGATGCAATATTATCTGGCCTAGAAATTAGGTCTCGTGGATTACAAACTCAATTAACTGGGGCTTGCTTATCAGCCTGCCCGTTAGTTTTTATGGGCGGCGTTAGAAGAAGTGTTATGCGGCCTTTTGGAGAGTTTGGTTTTCATCAAATCTATACCAGCTCAGGTGCAATCCCACTGAGTGACGATCTCTACAACTTAATTCGAACTTATTCTTACGACATGGGTATAAATGGAGATTGGGTTCTTGCATTGTTTTACAGTGCGGCACCTAGCTCGATGAACATGCAAGGATCAACCCTAGAACAACGAAATACTATGTGTGCCAACGGTTTGGTGACGTGGTTTCAACGGTCTGATTCAATTTGCTGAATGAAGGTAGTGCGGTCAATTCTTCTCGCATCCTAAAGCTAAAGAGTTACAGTCTGGCCTCATGCGCAAATAATATTCGTTCAGCCAGACAGCATAAACTTTCCTCACATCCAGCGGACGACAAGACGACACGCCTAAAGGGGGGTGTCTGTCGTGTCGCCATTTGCAGGGTTATGTCAGGCGTCATTTTTAAGGATTGTCGCCTGATGTCGCTGAGCAGCCCCACTTTAGTGGTCCATATTGAAAGTTATTGTATAATCGGCCTTTGGTCCATCGGGATGATGGCTTCGGGCGCTGGTGGGCGGTAGCCCAATGCACTGTGTGGTCGCTTGGTGTTGTAGTGTTTCCTCCAGCTTTCGATGATGATTTGTGCTTCGCGCAACG
>NZ_JBSEDL010000005.1:0-309950 GCF_053570515.1 Rhodophyticola sp. SM2404 | reverse complement strand
AAGGCCGCAGGTTCAAATCCTGCCCCCGCAACCAAAATTTATAACATTATATCAAATGCTTACACACCGCCTCTCGTAGGCGGTTTTTTGCGTTCCACCAACCCGTGGAAGCGCTATGGAAGAAAAAGTGCTGTTACTGTCTGGCTTAATGTTGGAATAAATTTTCCATAATTACGACGCATCGCCGCGGTGTTATTCTGGCGACCGAAGCGCCTTTACGGCAACCGCGAGGGCGGTTGCGAGTGTGACCGATGCATTCAGCGCCTTGACGCCACCGATCTCATCTTCTTGTACCAGCATCAGCTCAGGGGCGAATTCCGCAATGGGGCAATGCTCGGAATCTGTGAGGCAATGGACGGGAATGCCGCGCTTCGCTGTTGCCTCAGCCAGTTTGACCGTTTCATCGGAAAATGGTGCGTAGGTGACCGCGAAAAGAACATCACCCTCAAAAATGGACGGCGCGGCATGTAACATCCCAGCCCCGTAATGCAGCTGCGCTGGAACGCCCAATTGGTTAAACGTGTACGCCATGCTGCTGACCACCGAGAAGGCCCGCCTCAGACCCACGAGATGCACAACCCGCGCGCGCGCCATATCTCTGGCAATTCGGTCAAGCCCTTCATTTGTTACGGTATTGGCTATTCCCATAAGGGATTTATGGCCCGCCTCCGCGAAATCCGCCAAGAGCCGCCCTGTTCCAACCGCCCCTTCCGCGCGTAGCGTTGCCAGCCGCGCATCATCGTCGGGTCGGAACTCGGTGAAGCGTTCGCGGAACAGCGATTGCATTTCGCTATAGCCAGAAAACCCGAGCGCCTGACAAAACCGCATATAGACGGATGGCGCCACATCGCAGGCTTTGGCCATCTCGGATACTGTGGACACACCAATCAGGTGAAGATGCCGTCGTGTGAAGCTGGCGCATTGCTTGAGACGCTTGGGCAGATCTTTCATGACCGCATCCAGCCGTTCAATCACATCGGTGACACTTCTTGGCGCATCCAAAGCTGAGTTTTGATCTTTCATAGCTGTCCCCATCTTGACAGGACTAGTTTAGCGGCACATCACTCAAATGGAATATAAATTCCATATTTTCGATTCGTGAGGGTGTCAATCTTTGCCTTTGCGATGCTTTTTACTGCTCTTGGGAGGAATACCATGAAAGTTGCGCTGTTCGGCGCTGGTCGGATCGGGAAGGTCCATGCTGCGTCTGTCAAAATGGACCCAAGATCTGACCTTGTTGCCGTTACAGATGTGATGAGCGAGGCGGCTGAAGCCCTTGCCAAGGAGCAGGGGATCGAGGCGCGGAGCGCAGATGAAATTCTTGCCGATACCAGCATTGATGCCATCCTAATCGCATCGTCGACCAATACCCATGCCGATCTGATCGAAGCGGGCGTGAAAGCTGGCAAAGCGATTTTCTGTGAAAAGCCGATCGATCTCGACCTGCCGCGCGCCTTGGAGGTTCGCAAGATTGTAGCCGGCCATGACAAGCCGATGATGATGGGCTTTAATCGCCGCTTTGACCCCAATTTTGCCTCCGTAAAGGCCGCGTTGGATGCAGGCGATGTTGGCAAGGGCGAAATGCTGGCGGTCACCTCCTATGATCCCGCGCCGCCGCCAGTGAGCTATATCAAGGTCTCGGGCGGGCTTTGCCGCGATATGATGATCCATGATTTTGACATGTGTGCATTCCTGTTCGGCATGCCGAAAACGGTGATGGCGCATGGCTCCTGTCTGGTTGATCCCGAGATCGGTGCAGCTGGTGATGTTGATACAGCCGTTGTCGTTCTGACTTATGCGGATGGGCGTCTGGCCACGATCCGCAATTCGCGCCGTGCCCCTTACGGCTATGATCAGCGCGTAGAGGTTCTGGGGTCCGATGGCACATTGGCCGCCGAGAACGAGATTGAGAACACCATGGTGAAATCCACGGTTGATGGCGTTGTCTCGGCAAAACCCGTTTACTTCTTTCTGGAACGCTATATGCGCGCCTATTCGATCGAATGGTCGGCCTTTGTGGATGCATGCGTTGATGGCAAGCCTGTGCCTGCCTCGATCCAAGATGGTGTGAATGCATTGGCACTGGCTGAGGCGGCGAATAGATCGCTGGAAACAGGCCGCCCCGTCGAAATCACTTCGGATATGACAGGAGCCTAAGGCATGGCTTTCACGCTTGCAGCCAGTGCTGAAATGCTCTGGCAGGATAAACTCATCGAATGGCGCTGTGCGCGATTGGATGAAATGGGGTTTCAGGTCGGGCTGTGGAACTGGCCCGATCATGATCTTGAAAAGCTGGAAGGTTCTGGCGCGACTTTCTCGATCATGAACGGCTATCTTGAGGGGCGGCTTGCCGATGATGAGGGCGCCGAGATGCTGCTGGCATCTGCCCGTCAAACGGCAGAGGTCGGCAAGCGCCTTGGCGTGGCGCGGCTCAATCTGCACGGGACAGGCCTTGGCGATGGAGGACGGCCCGTGCTGGCCGAGGTTGCGACCCCTTTGAAATGGGTCAAGGCACTGGATACGTTGAACCGCATCTGTGATTTGGCGGAAGAGATGGGTGTCGTTTTCACATTGGAAAACCTCAACCTTCCCGTGGATCACGCAGGCGTGCCCTTCGCGCGTGCCGAGGAGACCTTGGCCTTGGTGTCCTCAGTTGATCGCCCTGAATTGCGGCTCAATCTCGACCTCTATCATGCGCAAATCGGTGAGGGGAACTTGATCGAGCTTTGCCAAGCCTGCCTTCCATGGATCGGCGAGATTCAGGTGGCCGATGTCCCCGGACGTTGTGAGCCTGGCACGGGCGAGATCAATTACAATGGTGTGGCCAAGGCCCTTGTGGCCATGGGCTATTCCGGCCCTGTCGGCATGGAGGCTTTTGCCCATGACACTGCCGAGGATGCCTTGGACGCGTTCCGATCGGCATTCACGGTATAAGCCGTCATTTGGCTGGATTGGTGTTGGGGGCATATCGTAGCGCCATACCGCTCCAAGCCGCTCAAAAGCCATGAAGGGCGCGCTTATGTGATCAAAGCATTGGCGCGCGCCTTTTGCCTTTTTAGGCCAGCGGCACCGCGCGCTTCTAGCGCCGCTTGCCTTTTCGCTGAGGCACCCTGTTCCCGCGCGGCCCTGTCATGCTTGGCGTATTCTCGCGGTTTTCCTCATTCAGCTTGCTCCAGCGTTCCAGACGCTCGGGGTCCAGCTTGCCGTCTTTCAGGGCGGCCTGAACCGCGCAACCTGGTTCGTGATTATGCGTACAATCGCGGAAGCGGCAATTGGGGGCCAGCTCGGTGATCTCGGCGAATAGCATCTCCAGACCCGAGGCGACATCGCTGACGTGAAGCGACCGCATGCCAGGCGTGTCGATGACCCAGCCGCCCCCCGCAATCGCATGAAGCGATCTTGATGTCGTGGTGTGGCGGCCTTTGGCGTCATCTTCGCGAATGCCACCCGTGGCCTGTGCCTGATCATCCGTTTTCGCGGCCAAGGTGTTAAGAAGCGTTGATTTTCCCACACCGGACGAACCGACCAAGGCCACCGTTTGCCCCGTGCCACACCATGGTTCCAAGGTCTTGATGGCTTGCGGGGTTTTGGCGTTCAGGGTCACGACCTGCAAGTCGCGTTGCAACGCGGCTGCTTGCTTTTGGTAGCTTGACGGGTCTTCGGCCTTATCGGGTTTTGTCAGGATGATGACAGGGTTGGTTCCCGCCTCATTTGCCAAGGCGAGATAACGCTCAAGGCGGGCCACATTGAAATCATCATTGCAGGAGGTCACAATAAACAGGGTATCGACATTCGCCGCGATCAACTGCGGCGCGCGCGCCCCTTCGGTTTTCCTCTGCAACAAGGTGTGCCGCGCGAGCCTGCGCAAGACGCATTTGGTTTCGGGATCGGCCAGCACCCAATCGCCAACAGCGAGATCGGCGGTTTTCATGCCAACAGGAAGGTCCAGTCGGACGGCGCCCGTCAGGGAAAGTGCTGTCACGCGGGAGCGATGAACGGTCGAGATGCGCAGAGGTATCGCACCCGCATCCTCAGCCCCCACTTGGTCATCATAAAAGGCTGACCAGCCGAGAGCCTCCAAAGGTGTTTCAGAATGGTTCATCATGTTTGACACAAGCCCGTGCATGGCCGCCGTTTGGCTTTGATGCAAGTCTTTCCTTGGGACGCATCCAAGGGGCGGCGGTCGCTGGGGCCTGTCAAATCAGCGCGTGATCGCGTGGGTTAGGGTTGCGCCCAATTCCAGAACCGCCCCTTTGAGCGTTGAAAACCGCTCGGAATGATGGGTCACGGGGGCTATCGGCAGGCCTGTTTGATCGCCTGATAAAAGCGCTCTTGCGGCCTCGGTTCCGAAAACTGTGCCTGGCCCGATGCCCCTACCTGAATAGCCAAAACAGGCATAGGCTTTGGGGCCGAACTCCAGAATTTTGGGAATATAATCCGAGGTCATCGCGATCTTGCCGTGCCAGATATGCTCAAAAGGCAGCTCACCAATTTGTGGAAAGAGCGATCTGAGTTTGCGCCTTGCCCAAGCGGTATGGACCGCAGCGCCCGCCCCCCCGACATTGCCCATCCCGCCGATAATCATCCGACCAGCGCGATCAACCCTGAAAGATGTCATCACCTTCGCTGTGTCCCAGCAACCCTCGCCACCTGCCAGAACGCGTTCTCGTGTTGCGGCGTCCATGGGGATGGTGGCGAATTGGCTGTAATGCACAGGCGTGAAGGCAGGGCGGAGCGGTGCTTCGATCCCGAGGTGATAGGCATTGGTCGCGACCAGTAGGGCGCTTGCTTGCAGATCAACCCCGTTTGAGGTGATCTGCCAAGCCTCGGCCTTGCGGGCGATTTTGCTCACGGGGCTGGCTTCATGGATTGTGGCACCCTTGGCCATCGCGGCGCGGGCAAGGCCCAAGCAATAGGAAAGCGGCTGGATCGTGCCCGCGCGCGGATCCCATAGCGCGCCATGAAAGGCGTCTGACCCGATACGCGCATCGGCTTCGGGCTTGTCCAAAAGCTGCAAGGGCGCGCCAAAGCGGTTGCCTTGTCTGTGACGCTCGGCCAGATCGGCAAAGCCTGCCTGCGAATGCGCGCAATGCAGGGTACCGGCGCGGGTCGCCTCACAGGCGATGTCTTCGCGCGCGATCAAATCAAAAACGCGGTCGGGGGCTTGGCCCAGAAGCGCGACCAATTTGGTGCCTGCGGCCTCGCCCATTCGGGCGATGATCTCGTCGGGGGGCAGCCAGAGACCTGCATTGACCAAGCCCACATTGCGCCCCGACCCGCCATAGCCGATGGTCTCGGCCTCCAGCAAACACACAGACGCGCCCATGGCGGCCGCCTCAAGCGCTGTGGCGCACCCCGTGAAGCCGCCACCGATGACCGCCAGATCATACTGGCGTGAGGCCGCAAGTGGTGCGGTCTGGAGCTGGTCAGTACTGGTCTGTGCCCAAAGGCTGCTTTGCGCGGCGCTCAACGGATGGCTCTCCTGCTGTGTGTTGCATTGGCAAAGCATGTTTGCCCGTGCAAATCCAGTGGGCTATCGCTGTGCGGTCTTCCAGTCGGGGTGCACCCAAGGCTCGAGGTTGGAGGCAGGCAGGCTACGGCCCAAGATATGATCGGCCGCTTTCTCGCCCACCATGATCGAGGGGCCGTTGAGATTGCCATTGGTGATCTGTGGAAAGATCGAACTGTCAGCCAAGCGCAGCCCGTCGATCCCGATTACACGGGCCTGCGGGTCCACCACGGCCATCGGATCATCACGGCGGCCCATTTTGGCGGTGCCACAGGGGTGATAGGCCGATTCAGCATGTTCGCGTATCACGGCATCCAGTTCGGCATCGCTTTGCGCGGCATCCCCGGGCTGGATTTCATGCTTCACATAGCGCGCCATGGCAGGCTGGGCAAAAACCTCACGGGTCAGGCGGATGGCGGTGCGGAACTCGTCCCAATCCTGATCATGGCTCATGTAATTGAACCTAATTTCGGGTGCATCCGCGGGATTGGCCGAGCGCAAGCTGACCGCGCCACGTGATTTGGAGCGCATAGGCCCGACATGGGCTTGAAACCCGTGCCCTTCGGCAATGGCTTGCCCGTCATAGCGCACGGCAATCGGCAGGAAATGGAACTGGATATCGGGGTAGGTGAGCCCCGCTCGCGAGCGGATAAAGCCGCAGCTTTCGAAATTATTCGACGCCCCAAGCCCTGTGCGCGTGAACAGCCATTGTGCCCCCACCATCGCCTTGCCAAAGAGGTTCCAGTATTTCGCCAGCGTTATCGGCTCGCGGCTGGCATATTGGATATACATCTCCAGATGGTCTTGTAGGTTCTGCCCCACACCCGCGCGGTCGGCGAGCACGGGGATGCCATGCTTGGCCAGCTCAGCGCTGGGCCCCACCCCTGAGAGCATCAGCAGTTTGGGCGAATTGATCGAGCCTGCTGCAAGCACCACTTCGATATTGGCGCTGATCACTTCTGACCTGCCCCCGCGCATGACGCGCACGCCCGTGGCGCGGCCATCCTTGATCTCGATCTTCTCGACCAGCCCTCGCAGCAGGCTGCAATTGGGCCGTTTCAGGGCAGGGCGCAGATAGGCATTGGCTGCCGACCAGCGCCTGCCTTTGTAAACGGTCTGCTCAAAAGGTCCGAAGCCCTCCTGTTTTTGCCCGTTATAATCATCCGTGACTTCATAGCCCGCCTCGCGGCCCGCCTCGACAAAGGCGTGATAGAGCGGGTTCTTGCGCGGCCCACGCGTGATGTGCAGCGGGCCATCAGTGCCGCGAAAGGTTGTATCACCTGATCCGTCAGCGGGCCCGTGCCAATGCTCCATCCGTTGGAAATAGGGAAGTACATCCGCATAGGACCAGCCATCGGCCCCCATATCGGCCCAAGTGTCATAATCATGGGCATGGCCGCGCACATAGACCATGCCATTGACCGAAGAGGAGCCGCCAATCACCTTGCCGCGCGGGCAGGCAAGGCGGCGGTTGTTCAAATGTGGCTCGGGCTCGGAGTGATAGCCCCAATCATAGATCGGCATATTCATGGGGTAGGACAAAGCGCCCGGCATCTGGATGAAAGGCCCCGCATCGGTGCCGCCATGTTCGATCACCAAGACCGATTTTCCCGCCTCGGACAGGCGATAGGCCATGGCGCATCCGGCGCTGCCTGCGCCAATGATCACGTAATCTGCTTGCATTAGAACGGCGCCTCGACATCGCCCATGGCGACATAAACGGTTTTCAACTGGCTATAATGGGCAATCGCGGCATGCCCGTTTTCGCGTCCCACACCCGAGGCCTTATTGCCGCCAAAGGGCACCTCGACTGGGGTCAGGTTATAGGTGTTGATCCAGCATGACCCAGCCTCGAGTTGGCCGACCACGCGGTGGCCGCGCGCCAGATCACGGGTAAACACACCCGCCGAGAGGCCGAATTCGGTGTCATTGGCCCGCGCAATGACATCTTGTTCATCGTCGAAATCCAGAACCGACATGACGGGGCCAAAGATTTCTTCGCGCGCGATGGTCATATCATCGGTGACATCGGCAAAAAGCGTTGGCTGGATGAAAAAGCCCTCACCCTCCAGCGCTTTGCCGCCTGCAACCAGCCGCGCACCCTCGGTTTGGCCTTTTTCGATATAGCCCAGAACAATCTGGCGCTGGGCCTCGGAGACCATCGGGCCAAGGGTTGTGGCCTCATCCATCGGGTCGCCGATTGTGACGTCTGACATGCGCTCGGCCAAGCGCGACAGGAAGGCCTCTTTGATGGCTTTATGGATAAACACCCGCGTGCCGTTCGAGCAAATCTGACCGCTGGAATAGAAATTGGCGTTGATCGCGGCGGAGACCGCATTTTCCAGATCGGCATCCTCGAAGATGATCAGGGGGGATTTGCCGCCCAATTCCATTGTGACATGTTTCATCTGGGCGGCCGCTGCCGCATAAACCTTGCGCCCCGTGGGCACCGAGCCTGTCAGCGAGACCTTGTCAACACGACTGTCCCCCACCAATGCAGCCCCCACGCGGCCCGCGCCTTGGACCACGTTGAACACACCCGCAGGCGCGCCCGCTTCCATGAAAATCTCGGCCACTTTGAGGGCGGTGAGCGGTGTGGTTTCCGAGGGTTTGAACACCATCGTATTGCCGCAGGCCAGCGCAGGCGCGGCTTTCCAGCAGGCGATTTGGATGGGGTAATTCCACGCGCCGATGCCAACGCATAGGCCAAGCGGTTCGCGCTTGGTATAGGCCCAATCTTCCCCTAGCTGGATATGCTCGCCCGTCAGGGTGGCGGCCATGCCCCCGAAATATTCCAAAGCATCTGCCGCGCTTGTGGGGTCGGCGACCAGCGTCTCGGAAAGGGGTTTGCCTGTATCCATGGTTTCCAGCTCAGACAGCTCGCGGTTGCGTTCGCGGATGATCTCGGCGGCGCGGCGCAGGATGCGGCCCCGCTCGGTCCCTGTCATCGCGGCCCATTCTGCCCGCGCGGCGTCTGCTGCGGCCAGCGCCTGTTCAATCAGGGCATCAGTGGCTTCATGCAGGCTGGCGATGCGTTCGCCGTTTGCGGGATAGGTGACGGCAAGTTCAGGGCCTGCATTGTCTTCGATATAGGCACCATTGATGAAATGGCTGGCTTTAGGCTGGATGATCATTGGGTCACTCCATCAAGATAGGTCATTACGCGTGCAATCGCGGCTTGCGGGTCGGGCGGGCCGGCTTCGGCAACCGCATGGCGGATATAGAGCCCGTCGATCAGGGCAGCCGCTGTCAGGGCCACGCCTTCGGGGTTGTGGCAAAGGGGGCGCAGCGCATGGGTCAGGTTTGACACGATACGGCGCTGATAGATGCGCAAGAGCCGTTGTGCGGCGGGTGATTTCTGGGCCATGACGTAGAAATTCATCCAAGCGGAAACGACATCGGGGCAGAAATTTGTGCCCGCGAAATTTGCCTCGACAATGGCGCGCAGGCGCGCGGCGGGCGTCTCGGATTTGGCGAGCCTTTCACGCGCGCCTTTCCCGAATTCCGACAGAATCGAGCGCATGGCCGCAAGAAACAGATCATCCTTGGAGCCAAAATAATGATGCGCCAGCGCCGAAGAGACGCCCGCGCTCCTTGCGATCTGGCTGACAGTCACGTCTAGAGAGCCCAGCCGCCCAATCTCGGAGATTGTTGCGTTGACAAGCGCGTCTTTGCGTAGTGCCATCATTCCGATCTTGGGCATCGGGAACCTCCTTGGTTGCACTCTGCACAGATAAGAGTTTTAATTGACTCGTCAATCAATAAAAAAACACAACCCAATATGGAGAAATAAAATGAGCTTTCATCTTAAGGCCCGCACCGCGACCATCGCGCTTGTGGCTGGGCTTTCGGCAAATGCAGCACTGGCCGATTGCGGCACCGTCACCTTCTCGGATGTGGGCTGGACCGATATCACCGCAACCACCGCTGCGGCGAGTGTTGTTCTTGATGCGCTGGGCTATGAGGCGGAAACGCTGGTTCTGTCGGTGCCTGTGACCTATACCTCGCTTGCGGGCGGTGATGTGGATGTGTTCCTCGGAAACTGGATGCCTACGATGGAGGCAGATATCGCGCCCTATCGTGATGCAGGCACGGTTGATGTTGTCCGCGCAAATCTGGAAGGCGCGAAATATACATTGGCAACCAATGCCGCCGGCGCCGCCCTTGGCATTGCGGATTTCGCGGATATCGCGGCCAATCTGGACGCTCTGGACGGCGAGATTTACGGCATCGAGCCTGGCAATGACGGCAACCGCCTGATCATGGATATGATCGCCGATGACGCTTTTGGTCTGTCTGAGTTCGAAGTCGTTGAAAGCTCCGAGCAGGGCATGCTGGCACAGGTTGATCGTGCCTCGGGCCGTGATGAGCCGATCATCTTCCTTGGCTGGGAACCCCATCCGATGAATGCCAATTTTGACCTGACCTATCTGACAGGTGGCGATGACTGGTTCGGCCCCGATCTTGGCGGTGCCACGATCTATACCAACACGCGCGCAGGTTATGTCGAGGAATGCCCCAATGTCGGCGCTTTCCTGAACAATCTCGAATTCTCGCTGGCGATGGAAAACGAGATCATGGGTGCGATCCTGAATGATGGCGAAGATGCCGATGATGCGGCGCGCGCTTGGATGGCGGGCAATACCGATCTGGTGATGTCTTGGCTCGATGGTGTGACCACGATTGATGGTGGTGACGCTGCCGAGGCCGTTTCGGCTGCTCTGTCGAACTAAGGCATAGGCCTTGTATTCTCCCCGCAGGCTGCGCGTTCAGTGGCCTGCGGGGCTTTCTTCTTTCGGAGGGTAAACCCCTGCTTGATTGGCTCACTGACAATAAAATCCCCGTAGGCGACGCCGCCGAGGCGGGGTTTGACTGGCTTCAAAGCAATGGCGCGTGGTTTTTCGACGCCGTTGCCATTTTGTTGGAGCATATGATCGATGCGATCCTCGCCTTTTTGCAGGAGCCGCCCAATACGGGCTGGATCCGCGATGTGGCGCGCAATGAGGAGGTGTATCTCTATGCGCCTGATCTGCATCCCTTTGCGATCATTGCGCTGTTTACCTTTGTGACATGGCTGATCCAGCGGGGCTGGAAGATACCGCTGACCATCGCTTTGGGGTTCTTGTTCATCCTCAATCAGGATTATTGGGAAGAAACGACTGAAAGCCTGACGCTGGTTCTATCGGCCTGTGTTGTCTGTATGGGGGTTGGGGTTCCCATCGGGATCGCGGCCGCGCATCGGCCCAAGCTTTATGCGGTCATGCGGCCCGTGCTTGATCTGATGCAGACCCTGCCGACCTTTGTCTATCTGATCCCCGCGATCGTGTTTTTCGGCATCGGCATGGTGCCGGGCCTGATCGCGACTGTTATTTTCGTTTTGCCCGCGCCGATCCGTCTGACGCATCTGGGCATCTCCAATACGCCGCAAGCCCTGCTGGAGGCCTCGCAGGCCTTCGGGGCCACGCCACGCCAGACCCTGTGGAAGATCGAGCTGCCCTATGCGCTGCCCCAGATCATGGCAGGGCTGAACCAGACGATCATGCTGTCTCTCTCGATGGTGGTGATTGCCGCCCTTGTGGGGGCCTCGGGGCTGGGTGTGCCTGTCGTGCGTGCGCTTAATTCCGTGAATACCGGTCTTGGTTTTGAAAGCGGTCTGATCATCGTGGTTGTGGCGATCATGCTCGACCGCATGCTGAGGGTGAATAATGACTGAAATCCATGACGCCAGTTGCCATTGCGGTCGCGTGACCTTCCGCGTGAGCTTGCCCGAGGGGCTGGCCTCGGCGCGGCGCTGTGATTGCAGCTTTTGCACCATGCGCGGGGCAGTGGCTGTCAGCGCGTCGCTGGACGGGATCACCTTTCTCGCGGGCGAGGATAACCTGACGCTCTATACCTTCAACACAGGCACCGCGAAGCATTACTTCTGCAAGACCTGCGGGATTTACACCCATCACCAACGCCGCTCGAACCCGACCCAATTCGGGGTGAACCTTGCCTGCCTTGCGGGACATTCGCCCTTTGATCTGGCAGAGTTTCCCGTCCATGACGGGCGCGCGCACCCCTCTGACGGGCAACCGCCTCGGGTGGCGGGTGTCCTAAAATACGAGACAAACCCATGACCCAAACCGCCCCAAAACCTGCCGTTTCCTTCAAGCAGGTCTGCATCATGTTCGGTGACCATCCCGCGCGCTCGCTGGAACTGGCCGATCAAGGCAAGACCCGCGCTGATATTCAGGCAGAAACAAACCACGTCTTGGGCGTGCATGATTGCAGCCTTGAGGTGGCCGAGGGGGAAATCCTTGTGCTGATGGGGCTGTCGGGTTCGGGCAAATCCACGCTTTTGCGCGCCGTAAACGGGCTGAACCCTGTGGCGCGTGGCCATGTGGCGGTAAACGTTGCAGGCGAGATGGTGGATGTCACCCATGCCTCGGCCAAGACCTTGCGCCATATCCGCCAAACACGGGTGGCGATGGTGTTCCAGCAATTCGGCCTTCTGCCATGGCGCAGTGTCCGCGAGAATGTGGGCTTTGGGCTGGAGCTGGCAGGGGCCACGCCCAAGACCCGCAGCGAGATGGTGGATCAACAGCTCGAGCTTGTGGGCCTGTCCGATTGGGCGGACCGCAAGGTGGCCGAGCTGTCAGGCGGGATGCAGCAGCGCGTGGGCTTGGCCCGTGCCTTTGCCACCGAGGCCCCGATCTTGCTGATGGACGAGCCCTTCTCGGCGCTTGATCCCTTGATCCGCTCCAAGCTGCAGGATGAGCTGCTTGAGCTGCAAGACCGCCTCAAACGCACCATCGTTTTCGTGAGCCATGATCTGGATGAGGCCTTCAAGATCGGCAATCGCATCGCCATCATGGAAGGGGGGCGCATCGTGCAATGCGGCACCCCGCGCGATATCTTCTCGGCCCCTGCATCGGATTATGTGGCGGAATTCGTGGCTAATATGAACCCGCTCGGCGTGCTGTGTGCGCGCGATGTGATGGGGGCTGGCAAAGGCAAAGGCGAGGCGATCCCCGCCGAAATGCCCGTGCGCGAGATCATGACAAGGCTGGCCCAAGGGCAGGGTGCTTTGCCCGTCGCGGAAGATGGCAAGGTGATCGGGGCGGTGACCGCCGATAGCGTGGTGGCACGGCTCAGCGCGTGAGTGCGGCCAAGCCTGCAACGCCCCAGACGCAGCCAATCAATTTCACGATACTGAATGATTTTGCCCGTAGCGAGGCCTTGCCTTTGCGGATAGCGTAAGCTTTGCCTTTTGAGGGGGGAACGGGACATGAAACGCAAAATAGATATGACGGCGGCTTTGGTCACCATCTCCGCCTTGGCCCTAATGGGCTTGGGCCATGTCAGCACCGCTCAGGCCGTCACGCTTGAGGTCGATAATCCGCAGATCGTTCTAAATGGCAGCCGGATTTACGATGAAAATTGCGCAAGCTGCCATGGTGCAAATCTGGAAGGCCAGCCTGACTGGCGCGCGCGGGATGCAGATGGGCGTTTGCCCGCACCACCCCATGATGAAAGCGGCCATACGTGGCATCATGACAGCGAAGCCCTTTTCGCGCTGACGAAATACGGAATTGCCGCCGTCATCAACAATCCCGATTACCCAAGCAATATGCCAGCCTATGAGGGCATTTTAAGTGATGATGATATCATCGCGGTGCTGAGCTATATCAAATCGACATGGCCCGATGACATCCGCGCCATCCATGACGAGATAGACCAGTAAAGACAGGTCTATCTTGCACTGCCGCTCGCGCCGCTTGGGCCTGTCAGAAAAACGCCTGAAGCCCCGTCTGCGCACGGCCCAAGATCAGGGCATGCACGTCATGGGTGCCTTCATAGGTATTCACCGTTTCAAGGTTCTGCGCGTGGCGCATCACATGGTATTCCGCCATGATCCCGTTGCCGCCATGCATATCGCGGGCTTGGCGCGCCATATCGAGGGCCTTGCCGCAATTGTTGCGTTTGATCAGGCTGATTACTTCATGCGCACAGCTTCCCTCATCCAGCATGCGGCCTGCGCGCAACGCGCCTTGTAGGCCAAGGGCGATCTCGGTTTGCATATCGGCCAGCTTCTTCTGGAAAAGCTGGGTCTGGGCGAGAGGGCGGTCAAACTGGATGCGGTCCAACCCGTAGGAGCGCGCGCGGTGCCAGCAATCCTCGGCCGCGCCCATCACACCCCATGCGATGCCATAGCGCGCACGGTTCAAACAGCCAAACGGCCCTTTGAGCCCTTCAACACCTGGCAGGAGCGCGTCCTCACCGACCTCGACGCCTTCCATCACGATCTCGCCCGTGACCGAGGCACGCAAGCTCAGCTTGCCGCCGATTTTCGGGGCCGACAGGCCCTTCATGCCTTTCTCAAGGATGAAGCCACGGATTTTGCCGCCATGGGCTTCGGATTTTGCCCAGACCACGAAGACATCCGCGATTGGTGCGTTTGAAATCCACATCTTCGCGCCGTTCAGCACATAGCCGCCATCGGTCTTTTTGGCCGTGGTCTTCATGCCCGCAGGGTCTGAACCCGCATCAGGTTCGGTCAGGCCGAAACAGCCGATCTTGGTGCCTGCGGCCAAATCGGGCAGGTATTTCTGGCGCTGCTCTTCCGAGCCATAGGCATTGATCGGATACATCACCAGCGAGGATTGCACGCTCATCATCGAGCGATATCCGCTATCGACCCGTTCGACCTCACGCGCGACCAGACCATAGGTCACATAGCCCGCCCCCAAACCGCCATAGGCCTCGGGGATGGTGACGCCCAAAAGCCCCATCTCGCCCATCTCGGCGAAAATCTCGGGCGAGACGGTTTCATTCAGATAGGCCTCGGTCACGCGTGGCATCAGCTTTTCATCCGCAAAGGCGCGCGCGCCCTCGGCGATCATGCGTTCTTCTTCGCTCAACTGGCTGTTCAGCTGGAACGGGTCTTCCCAGTTGAAAGGGGCAAGGGAAGGTCCGCTATGGCGGGTTTGTCCATCGGGCATCGTGAAATCCTCCTGAATCGGTTTCATCGCATTTGCACGAACTGTGCAATATCAGCAGAGCAAACCCAAGCGAATTGACGCTACGTCGGGCGACTTGCCGCGCCACGGGTGCGGGCCTAACCTCACGCATAGGCAGATCACAAGGGAGCGATGCGATGGATTTGGGAATGACCGATAAGGTGCGGCCACTGGTCGAACAGGTCCGCGCTATGGTGCGCGACGAGATCGCACCGCTGGATGCCGAGTTCCATGCCGAGGTGGGCAAGCACCCCTCAGGCGACCGTTTCCAAATGACCGCGCGCCAGATCGAAATTCTGGACGGGTTGAAGGCCAGTGCCAAGGCGCGTGGCCTGTTCAATTTCTGGCTGACCGATAGCGAGAAGGGCTATGGCTTGAGCACGGTCGAATATGCCTATCTGGCCGAAGAAATGGGGGCGGTCACGCTGGCCCCCGAGATTTTCAACTGCAACGCGCCTGATACCGGCAATATGGAAGTGCTTGAGCGGCTGGCAACCGAAGCGCAGCGCGCGCGCTGGCTGCCTGACCTGATGGAGGGCAAGACGCGCTCGGCCTATCTGATGACCGAGCCTGCGCAATCTTCCTCGGATGCCACGCAGATTTCGCTTTCTGCCAAAGCAGTTGAGGGGGGCTATCTTCTCAATGGTGAGAAATACTGGGCCACGGGGGCGGGCGACCCGCGCTGTGCGCTGTTCATCGTGATGGCCTGCACAGACCCCGAGGGCGAGAAACACAAGCGCCACACGACCTTTTTGATGCCGTCCGATACCAAAGGGGTGGAATTGCTGCGCCCGATGCAGGTTTTCCATACCGATGACGCGCCGCATGGCCATATGCATGTGCGCTTCACGGATGCTTTCGTGCCTGAGGATGGCATTGTTCTGGGCGAGGGGCGCGGCTTTGAAGTGGCACAGAACCGCCTTGGACCAGGTCGTATTCATCATTGTATGCGCTCGATCGGGCGGGCGGAATATGCGCTTGAACTGATGTGCAAACGCGCCTTGGGCCGCGAGGCTTTTGGTAAGCCTTTGGCGGAACTGGGTGGCAATTACGACATCATCGCCAATGCGCGGATGGATATCGAGGCGACGCGGCTATTATGCCTCAAGGCGGCCTATATGATGGATACAATCGGGGTGCGTGCGGCGCAGCCATGGATTTCCATGATCAAGGTGCAGGCCCCGCGCATGGCTTTGGCGGTTGTGGATGAGGCGATCCAGATGCATGGCGCGACGGGCTTTAGTCAGGATACGCCATTGGCCGCCCTCTGGACCGATCTGCGCACCATGCGGATGGTCGATGGCCCCGATGCCGTTCATCGCCGCCAAGTGGCGCGGATGGAGTTGAAGAAATACTCCAACAGCACGCAATGAGCGATCTGGACCTTGCCCGCGCCCTGCCATGGATCACGCGCCATGTGGAGGGGTTTCAAGCCCCTGCCACAGCGCGGAAGTTTGAGGGGGGGCAATCCAACCCCACTTTTTTGCTGCAGGCGGCCTCGGGTGAGTATGTGTTGCGGCGCAAGCCTGCGGGGCAATTGCTGAAATCGGCCCATGCGGTTGAGCGGGAATTCCGCGTGCAGCGCGCACTGGCGCGATCCGAGGTGCCTGTGGCCAATATGCTAGCCCTTTGCGAAGACAGCGATGTGATCGGCTCGGCCTTTTATGTGATGGATCACGTGCAGGGCCGCAGTTTCGATGACCCGCGTATTCCAGAATTATCGCAGGCCGAGCGTGGGGCGGTCTATCTCGAGATGAACCGCGTGCTAGCCGCGATCCATTCGGTGGATATTGAGGGTGTCGGGCTTGGCGATTTCGGGCCGCGCGGCAATTACTATCGCCGCCAGATCGACCGCTGGAGCAAACAATACCGCGCCAGTGAGACAGGCGAGATCGCAGCAATGGATGCGCTGATGGCGCGGCTGGACCGCCTATGCCCCGAGGATGACGGGCGCGTCAGCCTTGTGCATGGGGATTACCGGCTCGATAACTTTTTATTCGCGGAAGATAGCGCTGAGATCAAAGCGGTGCTGGATTGGGAATTATCCACGATAGGCCATCCTTTTGCCGATCTGGCCGCCGTCATCATGCAATGGCAAATGCCTGTCGGGCGGCAGGGGCGGGGCTTGGCGGGCGTTGATCGCGCCGCGCAGGGCTTGCCCTCGGACGAGGAGTTTGTCGCGCAATATTGCGCGCGGATGGGTTTGGACAGGATCGAGGGGTTCGGTTTTTATGTCGGGTTTTGCTTTTTCCGCATGGCCGCGATACTGCAAGGGGTGAAGTCGCGCGCGCTGGCGGGCAATGCATCAGAGCCTGAGCGCGCGCTGGAATTGGGGGCTTTGGTGCCGCAATATGCCGAAGCGGGCTTGGAGGCTATTGGGTAGGCCATTGCCGCCCAAAGGGCGGGTAGGGGGCGCTGCCCCCAAACCCCCGAAGTATTTTTTAAGCAAAGATGGCCTTAGCTGGCGAGCGCGATAACCCGTTCGAGGTGATAATCGGTATCGCCCAATTGATGGTCGATCATCACCAGCCGCTTGGCGTAATGCGCGCCCGGATATTCCCATGTCACGCCGATCCCGCCCTGAAGTTGGATCGTTTCCTCGGCCACAAGGCGGGCGGCGCGGCCGATCAGGTTTTTGGCCATGGCAATCGCGCGCGGCGCTGCGGGCGTGTCCAGCGCATCGGCCGCGCGGATCGTGATGGAGCGGGCTTGTTCGATTTCGATCTGTAGGTCGATCATACGGTGCTGGAGGGCTTGGAAACTGGCAATCGGTTTGCCGAATTGTTTGCGCGTTTTGAGGTAATCCACGCAAGCGGCAAAGGCGGTATCCATCGCGCCAATCGCCTCGGCACAAAGCGCAAGGCGGCCTGCATCAAGGGTCGCCTCGAAGGCTGTTTCAGCCCTCTCGAGTAAAAGGGTGGCGGGGCTATTGTCACAGATGACTTCTGCGGCATTGCCCCCATCAATCATGCCATAGCCTGCAATCTCGGCGTCTCTCGCGGCAAGATCAAAGAGCGCGAGTGCGCCATTATGCTTGGCTGCCACCAGAAAGCGTTCGGCATCATAGCCGCCATAAACCACGGATTTGCGGCCCGTCAGGCGGCCCTCCTTGGCTTCGCAGCGGATGTCTTGCAGATCATAGGGGGCGTCGGTCTCGCCAATGGCCACAGCATAATGGGTCTGGCCAGTCAGAATGGGCTCGAGATCAGCGCCCGCGGCGGCCAGAAGGCGGAGCGCCATGAGGTTTGCGAGGACGGGTTCGGGGCAGAGATACTGGCCCAAAGCCTCGAAAACACAAGCGATGTCAAAGCCACCGCCTCCCATCCCGCCTTGGTCTTCACTTGCCAGCGCATAGAGAATACCAAGCTCGACCATCTCATCCCATTTGGCGGGGTCATGGAAAGGTGCGGCATAGGCGACCTTATTGCGGTGTTCGATGCCATATTGCTCGGACAGGAAACGGGTTAAGCTGTCCGACAGCATCCGGCGGTCATCGGTCATTTCGAAATTCATGGCTGGAACAGGCCCTTGGCGAGAATGTTGCGTTGGATCTCGTTGGAGCCGCCATAGATCGAGATTTTGCGATTGTTGAAATAGGCGGCGGCGTCATGGGCATGGCCGTCAGGGGCGACGCCCAGATTTCCTTCCAGCTCCTCGGATGGGAAGGGGGCGGCGGCAGGGCCAAGCGCGCGGCGTGCCAGATCATTGATCGCTTGCCTGATGACGGTGCCCTTGATCTTGAGCATCGAGGCCTCGGGCCCCGGTGCGCCTTTTTTCTGGGCATCGCTGAGCATACGCAGATTGGTGATTTTCATCGCCTCAAGATCAATCTCGATCTGGGCGAGGCGTGCGGCAAAATGCGGGTTCTGGGTCAGGGGGCGGCCTGCGCGGGTGATGGCGGCGGCTTGAGATTTGACCTTGCTGAGCGCATCCATCGTGTCACCGACGCCTGCGATATTGGTGCGTTCATGCAGCAGCAGGTATTTCGCGATGGTCCAGCCGTCATTTTCGGTGCCGACAAGGTTTTTGGCGGGCACGCGGGCATTTGTGAAGAAAACCTCATTGACCTCATAGCCGCCCTCAATCGTGCGGATCGGGCGGATCTCGATGCCATCGGTATCAAGATCCATCAGAAGAAAGCTGATCCCTTCCTGCGGCTTGCCATCACTATTGGTGCGCACAAGGCAGAAGATGCGATTGGCGTATTGGGCATAGGAGGTCCAGGTTTTCTGACCATTGATGATATAGTCATCGCCATCGCGTTCAGCGCGGGTTTTGAGCGAGGCGAGGTCCGAGCCCGCTCCGGGTTCGGAATAGCCCTGCGCCCACCAATCGGTGCCATCTAGAATGCGGGGCAGGTATTTGCTTTGCTGCTCGGGCGAGCCGAAGGCCATCAGCACAGGGGCCAGCATGCGCAGACCAAAGGGAATGGTGCGCGGGGCATTGGCGGCAAAGCTTTCCTCATCGAAAATATGCTGTTCGACCGCGTTCCAGCCTTGGCCGCCAAAGGCTTTGGGCCAATGGCCGTTCAGCCAGCCTTTGGAATTCAGCAGGGCGTGGAAGGTCTCGTAATCCTGTTTCCCGAGCGGTTTGCGCGCGGCGACCCGTGCGGCCAGATCCTGCGGCAGGTTATCGGCTAGGAATTCGCGTATCTCGATTTGGAACGCTTTTTCCTGTGCGCTGTAGCTGAGGTCCATGCGACGATCCTAGATTGTTACATTGCATAACAATCTAGCGGAGGCGTGGGCGGAAGGAAATAGAAACCTAGCGTCAGTTTCGCGATGTGATGCGTGCGATCAGGGTTGCGCTGGCAAAGGCTGTGGCAGCGACGCAGACAATGCTGGGGCCTGTGGGGGTGTCATAGAGAAAGGACAGCCACAGCCCTGCGATGGCCGAGCCTGCGCCGATTGCAGCGGCGATCAGCACCATCCTTTCGGGCGAGGCCGCGAAGGGGCGGGCGGTGGCGGCGGGGATCAGCATCAGCGCGATGATCAACAGCGCGCCCACAACCTTGATGGCCACAGCTACTGCGGCGGCCAAAGCCAGCGTGAGGATCAATTGCTCGCGTTTTGGCGACAGGCCCGCCGCTTGGGCCAATTCGGGTGAAAGGGTGACCGTCAGCAAGGCCTGCCAGCGCGATGCCAGAAGGGCAATAACAAGGGCCGCACCCCCCCAGATAACAGCCAGATCGCCACGGCTGACGGCAAGGATATCGCCAAAGAGATAGGCTTGCAGATCGATCCTGACCCCTTGCAGCAGCGAAACCGCCACAAGCCCAAAGGCCAAGGCGGAATGGGCCAGAACACCAAGGAAAGTATCGATGCCAAAGCCGCGCTCGGACAGGGCCGAGACGGCCAGCGCCATGGCAAAACATACCGCCAGAACGCCCGCGAAGATCGAGATTTGAAAGGCAAAGGCCAAAGCGACCCCCAACAGGGCGGCATGGGCCGTGGCATCGCCGAAATAGGCCATGCGCCGCCAGACCAGAAAACAGCCCAAAGGGGCCGCCGCCAGTGCAACACCAATGCCTGCCAAAGCAGCGCGGATCAGGAAATCATCAAGCATTATGCGGTCTCCTGCGCTGTATGATCATGGCTGTGGTCGTGGTCGTGGCTGTGGTCATGGCTATGGGAATGTTCATGGCGGTACAGCGCCAATGCGCCTTGCGTTCCCGTGCCAAAGAGCGCGCGGTATTCTGGGGCCGAGGCCACATTTTCAGGGCGGCCCTCGCAACAGACATGCCCGTTGAGGCAGATCACGCGATCCGAGGCGCTCATCACCACATGCAATTCATGGCTGACCATCAAAACCGCGCATCCCAGATCGTTACGCACCTGTTCGATCTGGCGATAGAACGCCGCTGATCCCGGCTGGTCGAGGCCTTGCGTGGCCTCATCGAGGATCAGGATATCGGGTTTGTCGAGGATAGCACGGGCCAGCAAAACACGCTGGAACTGGCCGCCTGACAGGTCGGTCATCTGGCGGGTTTCCAATTCCGAGACGCCTGCCTCGGAGAGGGCTTTGCGCATCTCTGACGCCGGGTGGCGGCGGGGCATTGATAAAAAGCGCGCCACGGTTACGGGCAATGTGCGGTCGATATGCAGTTTTTGAGGCACATAGCCGATGCGCAGCGCGGGGCTGCGGGTGACGCTGCCTTTGGCGGCGGGCAATGCACCGATCAGAGCTTTGAGAAAGCTGGTCTTGCCCGAGCCGTTCGGACCCACGATGGTAACGATTTCGCCGCGATCAATGCTGAAATTGACATGGCTGAGGACGGTCGTGCCGCCTTGTTCGATGCTCAGGTTCTGGGTTTCGATCAGGCTCATTGGCTGTCCGTTTCTATGCAACGGGGGCACACCCCTTCGATTTCCAGCACGGTGCGTTCAATCTGGAAACCAAGCCGCTTTGCCTCCGTGCCGATGGTCGCTTCGACCTTTTGCGCGCCAGCCTCAACCACCGAGCTACAGGCCCGACAGATCAGGAAGGCGGGGGCGTGATCCGTGCTATGGGCATGGGTGCAGGCGACATAGGCGTTGAGTTGCTCAATACGATGCGCAAAGCCGTGGCTGACGAGAAAATCAAGGGCGCGGTACGCGATGGGGGGCTGCGCGCCATGCCCTTCCTCGGTCAATCGCGCCAGAATGTCATAGGCACCTTGCGCGCGGTGATCCTCAAGCAAAATCTCCAAGACACGCTTGCGCACAGGTGTCAGGCGCAGCTTTTCCTCGGCGCAGCGTGCTTCAGCCGCGTCGATGGCGGAATGGATGCAGCGGCTGTGGTCATGGCTGTCAAAACCGGTTTGCGTCATTTGGAGATCTCGCATTTTTAGATATTGATATGTTATAACATAATGTGTAAGCCGTCACCCTGTTCTAGATAAAACGAGGCATGCATGTCCATCCGATTCTCCTCCACCGCTCTTGTTACCGTATTCGCTGCAGGCGCTGCCTTTGGCGATATGCCCGATGTTGTTGCCGATATTGCGCCTGTCCATTCCTTGGTGGCGCGGGTGATGGACGGGGTCGGTTCGCCTGAGCTGATCCTGCCGCAAGAGGCCAGCCCGCATGGGTTCGCCCTGCGCCCGTCACAGGCGTCAGCATTGCAAAACGCCGAACTGGTGTTCTGGGTCGGCGAGGGGCTGACCCCTTGGCTTGGTGAGGCTTTGGACACACTGGCCCCTGAGGCCAAAACAGTCGAGTTGATGGAGGTGGAGGATACTTTCCTTCTTCCGATCCGAGTGGGCGCGACGTTTGAGGCGCATGATCATGACGATCATGAGGACGACCATGATGCGCATGAGTACCATGACGATCACGATGAGCATGACGAACACGGCCATGAGGAAGACGGGCATGATGACCATGATGGCCACGCAAACCATGCAGACCATGACGCGCATGAGGAGGATCATGCCGATGCCCATGGTGGTGATCACGAAGGCCATGATCATTCGGGCATAGATCCGCATGCATGGCTGGACCCACTCAATGCCGCGACTTGGGCACGGGCGATTGCCGAGGAGCTTGCGCAGGCCGACCCCGAAAATGCCTCAACCTATCGCGCGAATGCCGATGAATTGGTGGCCGAACTGGGCAGCCTGACCGCTGATCTGAATGCCTCAATCTCGGCCAACCCGCCTGCGGGGTTTGTGGTGTTCCATGATGCATATCAATATTTCGAAACGCGGTTTGGTTTCGCGCCTTTGGGGGCGATTTCTGTGCCGGATGCTAGCGCGCCCTCAGCCGGACGGGTTGCCGAGGTGCGGGCGCGGATCACGGAATTGGGGGGCACATGCGTCTTTGCCGAGCCGCAATTCGACCCGCGTATCGTGGCGACCGTGACCGAGGGCACCGAGGCTGGTACAGCCGTGATCGATCCTTTGGGCAGCACGCTTGATTTGGGGCCTGCGCTCTACCCTCAATTGATCCGCAATATGGCGCAGTCCTTCCAAAGCTGTAGTTGACAGGCATCGCGCCTAGAGGCGGGCGACCAGATCGGGGATCGCCTCCTTGAAGCGGAAAAACCCATGCGTGGCATGGGGCCAAGCGGCGCTGTCCCAATCGCGGCGGATTTGGTGCAGCGCGATACCATCGTCTTGGAGGAGCTTTGCAAGCTTCCGCAAGGCCGAGGCGGCAGGGCCAACAGGGGCATAAGCAGTCACGATTTGCTCGGCCCCGCTGCCGCGCACCCAATCCGCGATCTCGGTGAGGGACCTGCTCAACGGGCCGTCTTGGCCCATGCGCGCGCCCCATCTTTGCCGCGTATCCTGCGCCGCTTGCGTGCTGAACTGGGTGACATGCGCGGCGACCTCGCGGGGGGAGCGGCCCTCATCTGACAAAAGGGCGGCATGGGCCATGGGGCTTGGCACGCTGTCCAACAGGAAGCTTGGCGAAAGGTCCTCTTCGGTCAGAAGGATCACAGTTTTTAACGTGGGGTCAGGCGGCGTGGTCTCGGGCAGGGGGCTGCGCGCAGGCGCGTCAGGACCGCTGAGCGGGGCGGCATCTGTGGTCAATTGGCCTGCGGGGTTAAAGCGCCCTTTTGTATATGTCTCGATATTTGAAGGCCGCGCGAGATAGTGTTTGCCCTTGGTTTGCAACCCCGCGACCCAACGCCACCCCAAAGTGTTGGAGGCAGGGTCCCCATCGATCAAATACCGCAAGAACACATCCGCGCCGATTTCCCATGGCAGGCGCAATGTGAAGATCCAGATCGAGGCGAACCACATGCGCGCGTGATTGTGAAGATAGCCCGTTTCGCGCAATTCCAGCATCCACGCATCAAAGGGGGCGATGCCTGTTTCGCCGTTTTCGGCGCGCGCAAGGCTGGCCGCGGTCTGGTCGTTGATTGCGGCTAATTGCCCATCCAAGGCGCGGCGGTAATCGGCCCAAACGCTGGGGCGCATTTCCAGCCAACCTTTCCAATAGGTCCGCCAGAACACTTCTTGAATGAATTTCTCACTTGTTTTCAGAGAGAAGCGGGCAAGAGTGGCCTCAACCACTTCTTGTTCCGTGATCACGCGGTGGCGCAAATAGGGGGATAGCCGCGAGACATGGGGGTGGTTTTGCTCGGGCAGATCATAATTTCTGAGCCGCGCATAATCGGACCCCGCATGAGGTAGAAAATCGCGCAAATGCGCCAATGCGGCGGCGCGCTCGGGGGGGAATGTCATTGGGGCTGTCCTGTTAATCTGTCGTTCACGATGACAAGGCTATTGCGGGAAGGCGCGTTTTCAACCGGTCCTGCCCTTGCAGCCCCCAAGATGCAGCACTAAGACTCTAGGTAACCGACGAATTCATTGACCGAGGCAGGCCCATGCACGACCCTATCGATTATTTCACGAACAACCTTGTTCCTATGGTGGTTGAGCAAACCAGCCGCGGCGAGCGCGCCTATGATATCTTCTCGCGCTTGTTGAAAGAGCGGATCATTTTCGTGAATGGCCCCGTGCATGACGGTATGTCCAGCCTGATCGTGGCACAGCTTTTGCACCTCGAGGCCGAGAACCCGTCGAAAGAGATTTCGATGTATATCAACTCGCCTGGCGGCAGTGTGGTTGCGGGTATGAGCATCTATGACACGATGCAATATATCCGCCCGAAAGTGTCCACGCTTGTGTGTGGCATGGCCGCCTCCATGGGCTCGGTGATTGCTGTTGGCGGCGAAAAGGGCATGCGTTTTGCGCTGCCAAATGCGGAATTCCTTGTGCACCAGCCTTCGGGCGGCGCGCGCGGCACGGCGTCTGACATCCTGATCAGCGCCAAATCCATCGAAGCCACCCGTGAGCGGCTTTACAAGCTGTATGTCAAACATACAGGCCAGGATTACGACACGATCCAGCGCGCTCTGGACCGTGATACTTGGATGAACCCCGAAGAGGCGCTTGCTTGGGGCCATATCGACGAGATCGTTGAAAGCCGTGCGGCGGCTGAAGACGCAAAATAAATCCTGAAGGGCGCGAGCGAGCGCAGGCGATCAACCGCTCGTGCCCTGACGATTTGACATTGTGGTCGTAGTTTCGCTGTTTTAGGCTGCGGGGAACGACCACAGATAGGCCTCTAGGGTCAGGGCTCCGCGTTTCGTGGGCCTGAAAAGGTAAAGAGACGATGGCAAAATCAACCAGCGGCGACTCGAAAAACACGCTCTACTGCTCCTTTTGCGGCAAGAGCCAGCATGAGGTCCGCAAACTTATCGCCGGACCGACTGTGTTCATCTGTGATGAATGTGTCGAGTTGTGCATGGATATTATCCGCGAGGAAACGAAATCCTCGGGGCTGAAAGCAACCGATGGTGTCCCAAGCCCGCGCGAGATTTGTCAGGTTCTAGATGATTATGTAATCGGCCAGCAGCATGCCAAGCGCGTGCTCTCCGTAGCGGTGCATAACCATTACAAACGTCTGAACAATTCCGATAAATCCGATATCGAATTGGCCAAATCCAACATTATGCTGATCGGCCCGACAGGCTGCGGTAAGACGCTGCTGGCGCAAACGCTGGCGCGGATTCTGGATGTGCCCTTCACCATGGCCGATGCGACCACGCTGACTGAGGCGGGTTATGTCGGTGAGGATGTTGAGAACATCATTCTCAAGCTGCTTCAGGCCAGCGAATACAATGTTGATCGCGCGCAGCGCGGCATCGTCTATATTGACGAGGTTGATAAGATCACGCGCAAATCTGACAACCCTTCTATCACCCGTGACGTCTCGGGCGAGGGGGTGCAGCAAGCGCTCCTTAAGATCATGGAAGGCACTGTGGCCTCCGTTCCTCCGCAAGGTGGCCGCAAGCATCCGCAGCAGGAATTCCTGCAAGTGGACACGACCAATATTCTGTTCATCTGTGGCGGTGCGTTCGCGGGTCTGGAAAAGATCATCGCGCAGCGCGGCAAGGGCTCGGCCATCGGGTTCGGGGCAGATGTCAAAGATAATGACAGCCGCGGCGTTGGCGAAATGTTCAATGAGCTTGAGCCTGAAGACCTGCTGAAATTCGGCCTTATCCCCGAATTTGTGGGCCGTTTGCCCGTGATCGCGACTTTGACCGATCTGGATGAAGATGCGCTTGTGATCATTCTAACCCAGCCCAAAAACGCGCTGGTCAAGCAATATCAGCGCTTGTTCGAACTGGAAGATGTGAAGCTGAAATTCACGGATGACGCGCTAACCGCAATCGCCAAACGCGCGATTGAGCGTAAGACGGGCGCGCGCGGTCTGCGCTCGATCATGGAAGATATCCTGCTGGAAACCATGTTCGAATTGCCCGGCACCGAGGGCGTCGAAGAGGTTGTCGTCAATGAGGAAGCCGTCACATCCGATGCGCAGCCTTTGATGATCTATTCTGATCGCAAGAAGGAAGAGCCTGCCAGCGCAGGCTGAGCCGCCTCAAGTCAAGTTTAGAAAAAGCCCGCAACCATCGATTAGCGGGCTTTTTTATGCGGAAATGCTGCGCGGCTATCGCAGCCAGAGGTTCTCGCGTTTGAGCTTGTTGCGGATCGCTTGCTCGCGCCTTGGCAGATTGTCCTGATCAAACAGGGCGCGCGCCTTGGCCCCTTTGCCCTGATAGATCATCCGCTTCATCGGGTCGTAATTCTTCAGGACCTTCTTCACCCAATTGGGCGAGGTCACCTCCTCCAGAACATCCACGACGCGCTGTTTTTCCCGCGCATAAAGCAGTGGCAAAAGGCGGTAATGGCATGTGGTTTTGCCATCAAGCCAGCCTGCCTCAAGCGCGTCCCGCCCGCCGCCGAAGGAATGGATCACCAAGGGCAGGGCCACCTGATCCAGCCATGGGTTTAGGTTTTGGCATTCAATCTCGCGCGGGCCGTTGTCACGGATGGTGCGCGCGTAATGCAAAAAGCGCTGACCGAAGGTTTTCGGGTCTTTGTAGTAAAAGAAGCCTGCGTTGAAATAGAGATAGCGCCGCCAGTATTCATCGGGTTGGGACAGATCCAGCGTGCTGTCGAAATCGAGGTCGAATTTATCATAAAGCGATTTCCACGTGGCGGCATATCCCGGCCCGTAAAGCTCGATGGTGGGCCATGTCCCTTCCACTTTCAGCGAGGCGGAGGGGCGCTCGAAATCAAAGGGCACCTCGGTCAGATCGCCCATAACAAGCGTATCGGTGTCAAAAAAGACAAAGGGTTCGCCCTCGGGCAAAGCGCTCAGGCCCTCGATCTTGTTTCCATAGGGGTAATCTTCGCCAAAATAGGCATTCTCGAAAGGCAGGATCTCCACCTCCAAACGCTCCAGAAGGGCGAGGATTTCTTTATCCTGAATAATCGGGTTTTTCTGCCAGCGATGGGTGAATTGCGGTTGCCCCAGATAGAGCTTGCCGGGGAAATTCGGGTTGAAATGCCGAAATGACGCTGCAAACAACGCGGCTTCATAGGATAGGCGGCCATGCTGCCCGATAATAAAGACATTGAATTTATTTGATTTTTTCTGCGCCATGCCTGCCTGTAAGCCCCTATGCCTGCAAGGGATATTCTTAGCTGATCAAAGGGGGGAAGGCCAAGAGATGGATTGGTAATTCTCGTCTCGACAGCGCAAAATGATCCTCTACTGTTCAAGCACGCGCACGATATTGGAGAACGCATGGCACGTATCGCTTTTGATCTTGATGGCACATTGATCGACAGCGCGCCTGATATCCGCGCGACCATGAATTCGGTGCTTGAGAGCCGTGGTGTTACCCCATTGAGCTTGGAGGAAACGCGCAGTTTCATCGGCTCGGGCGCGCCCGTTTTTGTGGAACGTATGGGGGCGGCACGCGGGATTGATGCTGCCGCCTTACCCGAATTTCTAAACGGGTTTTTGGCGGGCTACGAGAGCGCGGTTGACCTGACCGAGCTCTATGACGGGGTTCGCGTGGCCCTGACCCGTCTGCGTGAGGCGGGCCATCGCCTTGCAATTTGCACCAATAAGCCGATTGCCCCAGCGCGGGTGATCTTGGCCCATCTCGATCTTGTACAATATTTTGACTGCGTGATCGGCGGCGACAGCCTGCCAGTGCGCAAACCTGACCCCGCACCGCTTCGGGCGGCATTGGAAGGCTTGGGCGAGGGGCCCGCGCTCTATGTCGGGGATAGCGATATTGATGCGGCAACCGCATTGGCTGCGGGGGTGCCGTTTTTGCTCTATATGCAGGGCTATCTACATGTGCCCGCAGAGAGCCTCACCTGTGTCGCGCGGTTCTCGCAATTTGAGGACTTGCCGCGATTGGTCGGGCAGGCTTTGCTATAGATTGGCCCTGAAACTGAATGAGGCATGTTTTGACTGCGCCTGATCTGCTCGATGCCCCTGAGCGCCTAGCGCGCGCCAGCCTTGCGGTGACGCCCAAGGGCCGCAGGCGGCTGATCGCCCTTGCGGGACCGCCTGCCAGCGGGAAATCCACGCTGGCCGAGGCCGTGGTCGCACAGCTCAACGCGGCAGGTGCGCGCGCGGTTCTGGTGCCGATGGATGGCTTTCATCTGGACAATCGCATTCTTGAGCCACGCGGCCTTTTGGGGCGTAAAGGGGCGCCTGAAACCTTTGATGCCAAGGGCTTCGTCAAAATGGTGCAGGCTCTCACTGAGGAGGAGGAGGTTGTCTTCCCGCTTTTTGACCGCAGCCTTGATTGTGCGGTCGCGGGCGCGGGGGTGATTACGCCTGATCATGACACGGTTGTGGTTGAGGGCAATTATCTGCTTCTGGATCGCGACCCGTGGCGCGCGCTTGCCCCGCTTTGGGACCAGACGGTCTTTCTATCCGTGCCGCTGATCGAGTTGAAGCGCCGCCTTGTCGCGCGTTGGCTGCATTACGGGTTGAGCCAAGCCGCCGCCGAGGCCCGCGCAGAGGGCAATGACCTTGCAAATGCGAAAACGGTTTTGAACCAAAGCGTTAGAGAGGCTTCGATCATAATCGAGCAGCCCGCGCAGGCGCGATAGGCGCTTATATTATCCTGAGTTGAGAAGTGGTGGGCGACCCTGGAATCGAACCAGGCGTGCGTCTCCGCGAGGGAGTTACAGTCCCCTGCCACACCTTGCGGCCTGTCGCCCACTGGCGGGCGGGATAGCTGGCATAGGTCAGGTGGTCAAGAGCAAAAGCTTGTGTTTTTCACCTGCGATCAAACTCGCATGATGCGCTCGCATCTTGAACTTTCTGCCAATCGCTGCGCATGGTCCGGCCATGGTAAAGAAACCGACATGGGTGGTTGAAAAAGAACGCGTTCGCAAGGCGGCAGCGGCGGAAACCGTGTGGCTGTTCGGCCTTCATGCAGTGCGCGATGCTTTGGTTAATCCCGCCCGCGAAAAACTGAATTTGGTGGTGACAAAGAACGCCTCCGATAAGCTGGCCGAGGCGATTGCCCAAAGCGGCATGGAGCCCGAGATTGTTGATCCGCGCAAATTCACGGCACCGCTGGATGCAGGCTCTGTCCATCAGGGCGCAGCGCTTGAGGTCAAGCCGCTGGATTGGGGCCGTCTCAAGGATGTGGCCGAGCCCGGATCAGGCGCGCCGCGTCTGTTATTGCTCGACCGTGTGACCGACCCCCATAATGTCGGGGCGATCCTGCGCTCGGCCGAAGTTTTTGGCGCGCGCGCGGTTATCGCCCCCCATCGCCATTCCGCGCCTGAGACAGGGGCCTTGGCCAAAACCGCCTCGGGCGCATTGGAGCGTCAGCCCTATCTTCGCGTTCAGAACCTCGGCAATGCGATGCAAGAGCTGCGCGACATGGGCTATACCATTCTGGGCCTTGACGGGCTTGGCGAGGATGAGATCGACACGATGGCGGCAGGGTTGCATGAACACCCCGTTGCACTTGTGCTGGGGGCCGAAGGGCCAGGCATGCGCGAGCGTACCCGTGAGCTATGCCACCATCTGGTAAAAATTCCCTATGCAGGCGAATTTGGCTCGCTCAATGTCTCGAATGCGGCGGCAGTCTCCCTATATGCAGTGACACGTCGCTAGCGAGGGTTTCATGAAGCATCAAAACAAAATCGCCACTTGCTGCTATTGTGGCGCACGCAGCCTGCTGCAACTGACTGCGCGTGGTGGGCATGAACTGGCCTGTGGCTCCTGCGGGGCACCGCTGCACGAGATGAAGCCCGTCAAGCTGGATCGCTGCAGCAGCAAGCCCGCCCCCAAACCGTCACGGCCAGCGCCTGCCTCGCGGGCAAGCTGGGTGCCGGATGAGGAATATAAGCGCCCCAAAAAGAAAAAGCGCCGCAAGAGTTTCTGGCGCGAGGCTTTGGGCGAGGCCTTTGATGTGATCGAAGATATTCTCGACTGACATCCCTTCATTACAGGTTTTCACGTCTGCGTCAGGCCTCTCGCGGCAGGGCGGGCTAGGGCCTATTTGTGCTCTCGTCGCTTATAGGAGGATGCAATGCCCGATCTATCCCGAAGAATGGCCCTTGGCCTTGTTGCTGCTGCCCCCGCCGCTGTTTGGCTTGCCGCACGGCCCGCTATGGCGGCCGAGCCGATGGTTTATCAGGAAGGTGGCATTGCCATCGATGGCAGTGATGTCGTGGCTTATTTCGAGGGCAATGGCCCCGTCGCGGGGATGGCGTCGATCACCCATGATTGGAACGGCGCGCGCTGGCAATTTGCCACCGAGGCCAATCGCGATGCCTTTGCCGCCGATCCCGAGGCCTATGCCCCCGTATTTGGCGGATATTGTGCTTTTGCGGCCTCGCGTGGCTATCTTGCCCCCACAATTCCCGAGGCGTGGACGATCCATGAAGGTCGGCTCTATCTGAATGCCTCGATCCGTGTTCGGCGGCGCTGGTTGCGCGATATTGATGAAAATATCGCCGCAGGACTGGCCAATTGGCCTGCGATCTTGGGCTGATCACATCTGCGGCATCACGGCCTTCCAAAACGTAAAGGCCGACATATGTTTTTCACAGGCGCTGGTGACCGGAACTCCCAGTGTCCATTACTGTCCCTCGTTCCGCAACTTGCGCCCGCCGGATTTCCGCTGCGGGCGCCTTTTTAATATGCTAACCCAATTGCATGACCGAGACACCTTCAGATGATTTGCTTCGAAAAGTCCTGCGTGAAAACAAGGTTTTCGCCTGTGTGGGCGTGTCGCCGAATCCGGTCAGGCCAAGCCATTATGTGGGCCGTTATCTCAAGCTGAAGGGCTATCGGGTTATTCCGGTCAATCCTGTTCAGGCGGGCACATCGCTGTTCGGTGAGACGGTGCTGGCAGGCCTGTCCGAGATCACCACAGCTGTGGGGGTTGTCGATATCTTCCGCAAATCCGAGGCTGTGCCTGAAATCGTGGAGGAAGCGCTCGCCATGCCGATCCGGCCCAAAGTGATCTGGATGCAGATCGGGGTGATGCATGCCGAGGCGGCCGCAAAGGCCGAGGCCGAAGGGCTGATCGTGATCCAGAACCGCTGCCCCAAGATCGAATATCAACGCCTGTTCGGTGAATTGCGGATGGGCGGGTTCAATACGGGCATCATCAGCTCAAAGCTGTGATCAACGGCTGGCTTTTTCCTCAAGCCCGCTGGTGCCTTCGCGCCGCTCCAGCTCTGCCAAGACGTCCTCAAGCGGGACATCACGCGCCGCCAGCATGACCGCTAAGTGATAGATCACATCCGCCGCTTCCGATGTCAGTGCGGCTTGGTCGCCTTTGACAGCTTCGATGATGGCCTCAACCGCTTCCTCACCGAATTTTTCGGCGCATTTTTCAGGGCCCTTGGACAGGAGCTTGGCCGTCCATGAGCTATCGGGGTCAGCAGATTTGCGCGCGTGGATGGTTGCGAAAAGGCGGGAAAGGGTGTCACTCATGTCAGCCTCACGGGGATGCCAGCGGCGGCCATATGGGCTTTGGCCTCGCCGATTGTATAGGTGCCGAAATGGAAGATGGAGGCCGCCAGCACGGCGCTTGCATGGCCCTCGGTCACGCCTTCCACCAGATGGTCCAGCGTGCCGACACCGCCCGAGGCGATCACGGGCACATGCACCGCATCCGAGACCGCGCGGGTCAGCGGAAGGTTGAAGCCCGATTTCGTGCCATCGCGATCCATCGAGGTCAGCAGGATCTCGCCCGCGCCCTTGGAGACCATCAGCTTGGCAAACTCAACCGCATCAATACCTGTGGCCTTGCGCCCGCCATGGGTAAAAATCTCCCATTTGCCGGGGGATACGGTTTTTGCATCAATCGCCACGACAATGCATTGGCTGCCGAATTTATCAGCCGCGCGCGCCACCACATCGGGGTCGGCCACTGCGGCCGAGTTGAAACTGACCTTATCAGCGCCAGCCAGCAGCAGGTTGCGCACATCCTCAACACTGCGCACGCCCCCGCCAATGGTCAGCGGCATGAAGCATTGCTCGGCGGTGCGGGTGGCCAGATCATACATCGTGCCACGGTTTTCATGGGTGGCCTTGATATCCAGAAAGCACAATTCATCCGCGCCCGCTGCGTCATAGGCGCGGGCCTGCTCCACAGGGTCGCCTGCATCGATCAGATCGACGAAATTCACGCCTTTGACAGTGCGCCCTTCGGCGACATCAAGGCAGGGGATGATGCGTGTCTTTAGCATGGGGCCTTCCATAAGCGGGCAAACCCGCCAGAACAAGTTGTCCTTACGCTGTCCTTATGAAAGGTTCACACTCAAAACGGAAGGACGCAGATGAGTTTTGCAATCTATCCCAGCCTCAAGGGGAAGGCTGTTTTCATTTCTGGTGGTGCCTCAGGTATCGGGGCCGAGATGGTGCGCGCCTTTGCCGAGCAGGGCGCGCATGTGGGCTTTGTCGATATTGACGAGGAAACCTCATTTCGCCTGATCGAAGAGACCGAGGGTGATGTCAGCTTTGCGCGTGCCGATCTACGCGATATCGATGATCTGCGCCGCGCCTTGGCCGCGCTGGAGCAGGAGATGGGCGCGGCAGATGTGCTTGTGAACAACGCCGCCCGTGATGATCGTCATGACTGGAAAGAGGTCACGGCTGACTATTGGGATGAACGCCAGCACACCAATCTGCGCCATATGTTTTTCGCGATCCAAGCCCTTGCGCCTGGAATGGCGGGCAAGGGGGGTGGCTCGATCATCAATATGGGCTCGAATTCTTGGTGGGAGGCGGGGGGCGGTTTCCCTGCCTATGCCACGGCCAAGGCAGCGGTGCATGGCCTGACGCGCACAATGGCGCGTGATTTGGGGCGGGACCGCATTCGCGTCAATACTGTCGTTCCGGGCTGGATCATGACCGACCGCCAGAAAGAGCTATGGGCCACGCCCGAAAGCCTTGAGGCGCATCGCAACAGGCAATGCCTGCCTGATCTGATTGATCCCGTCTATGTGGCGCGGATGGTGCTGTTTCTGGCCTCGGACGATGCCAAAATGTGCACGGCCTGCAATTACATGGTCGAGGCAGGCTCGATCTAAGGCGCGGGCGCTTCAGCCCTTAAGGGCTGCCAAAGCCTCGCCCAGATCAAGCGCGCCGTCATAAAGCGCACGACCCGAAATTGCGCCCGCGATCACGGCCGTGTCGCGCAGCGCGATCAGGTCTTTCATGGAAGAGACACCGCCCGATGCAATCACTGGGATCGAGGTGGCGCGGGCCAAAGCCTCGGTCGCCTCGATATTGGGGCCCTGCATCGCCCCATCGCGGTTGATATCGGTATAGATGATGGCCGCCACGCCCGCGTCTTCAAAGCTTTTGGCCAGATCAGTGACCATCAGATCGGTTTCCTCGGCCCACCCACGGGTGGCCACACGGCCTTCACGCGCATCCAAGCCGACGGCTACTTTGCCTGGGAAGGCGCGGGCGGCCTGACGCACGAGATCGGGGTTTTCCACGGCAACGGTGCCAAGGATCACGCGTGCGATGCCTTTTTCGATCCATGCCTCGATGGTGGCCATATCACGGATGCCGCCGCCCAATTGGGCTGGCACATTTGTATCGGCCAAGATCGCCTCGACGGCGGCCCCATTGACAGGCTCGCCCGCGAAAGCGCCGTTAAGATCGACCAGATGCAACCATTCGCATCCTGCATCCTCAAAGGCTTTGGCCTGTGCTGCGGGGTTGTCGCTGAAGACTGTCGCCTGATCCATCTCGCCTTTGTAAAGGCGCACGGCCTGCCCGTCTTTGAGGTCAATCGCGGGGTAGAGGATCATGGGGCGCACCTTTCAACAATCGCTTGGCTTGCGCGCCTTTTGGCCCAACCCCGCGCGGCGGGCAAGGTGCAGCTACGTAATCCTTGCCAGATTGGTGAAAAACCCGTCAGAAATTTGAGGGAAGCTTCGGAAAGGGAGAGAGATGAAGGTATTTGTTCTGGCCAGCTTGGCCATCGGTCTGGGAAGTGCCGCGATGGCCGAAGACCTGATCGGCACATGGCGCACCGCCCCTGACGATAATGGCAATTCCGGACTTGTTGATGTGCAGGTGTGTGGCGCGGCCCTATGCGGCACCTTGGTGCAGGCCTTTGATGCCTCGGGTGCGTCGGTGGAGACGGATAATCTCGGGCGGCAGATCATTTGGGAGACCCGCCCGCAAGGGGGTGGCGAATATCGGGGGCGCATCTATTCGCCTGACCGTGATCAGGAATACCGCTCTCGGTTGCAACTTGAGGGCGACACGCTTGCCGTCTCAGGCTGTGTTATGGGCGGGGCGATCTGCCGTGAAGGCGGGCGCTGGACGCGTCAGTAAAGCCCTTGCGCCTCAAGGTGCCCAGTTCAGGAAATTGGCAATCAGGCGCAGTCCTGCGCTTTGGCTCTTTTCGGGGTGGAACTGGGTGCCCACCACATTGCCGCGCCCGACAATCGCGGTGACATCGCCGCCATAATCGACATGGGCCAAAAGTTCGGCGGGGTCCGTGACCTTCATATGGTAGGAATGCACGAAATAGGCGTGATCGCCTGTTTCGATCCCGTCTAGCAGCGGGTGGGGCTGGTCGATCACAAGATCATTCCACCCCATATGTGGGACTTTGAGGCCCGCATCCGAGGGCGTGATCTGCACCACTTCGCCCGCGACCCAGCCAAAGCCTGCCACATCCTCATATTCGCGGCCCCAACTGGTCAGCATTTGCATGCCCACGCAAATCCCTAGAAAGGGAATGCCGCGCGTCTCGACAGCCTCGACCAAGGCCTCTTCTAGCCCGTCGATGTTTTGCAAGCCGCGCCTGCAGGCAGGGAAAGCCCCATCGCCCGGCAAAACAACACGGCTGGCGCGCGCCACATCTTCGGGGCGGTTGGACACGATCACCTGATCATGCCCGCCCTCGCGCGCCATGCGTTGGAAAGCCTTCTCCGCCGAATGGAGATTGCCGCTGTCATAATCGACGAGAACAGTGGTCATCGCCTATAAGCTACCCTTGGTGGAGGGCACGGCATCGGCCTTGCGGGGGTCGGTCTCGACCGCCTCGCGCAGCGCGCGCGCAACCGCTTTGAAGGCGGCCTCGGCAATATGGTGGCTGTTAAGGCCATGGAGCTGATCCACATGCAGGGTGATCCCGCCATGCGTGGCGAATGCTTGGAAGAACTCGCGCACCAATTCGGTATCGAATGTGCCGATTTTGGCGGTTGGCATGTCCAAGGTCCACACAAGATAGGGCCGCGCGCTCAGGTCGAGCGCGGCACGCACAAGGGCGTCATCCATTGGCAAAAGGCAGGCGCCATAGCGACGGATACCACGTTTGTCGCCAAGAGCTGCTGTGAGGGCTTGGCCAAGGGCAATGCCCACATCCTCGACGGTGTGGTGATCATCGATATGCAGATCGCCGCTGGCGCGGATGGTCGTATCGATCAGCGAATGCCGCGCCAATTGGTCAAGCATGTGGTCGAAGAAACCAACACCTGTCTGGTTGTCATAAGACCCTGTACCATCAAGATTAATCTCGACGGTGATATCTGTTTCTGCCGTCTTGCGGCTGATCTCGGCGCGACGCATGGACATGTCCCTTTGGCTTGCGTGATGAGCGGCTTATAGGCGGGGGCAGGCGTGCTGCCAAGATGGCGATAATTTAGTGGGGGCGCAGTGTTGCGGCTTGGCCCAAACAATGAAAAACCCGGAAGGAAAACCTTCCGGGTTTTTTATACTGGAGCGGGCGAGGCGATTCGAACGCCCGACCCTTACCTTGGCAAGGTAATGCTCTACCCCTGAGCTACGCCCGCTCTGTGAGACAGGTATTTAATGATGCCCGCAGAGGCCTGCAAGCGGAAAATTATGCGATTGCCGCTATTTTTTCCAAGCGGCTCATTCCGCGACCAGCGAGAAGTTGTCGATGCCGTAGAACTCGTCATCTATGCCTTGGTTGGTATTGGATCGCGCGGTCAGCGACAGCTCTGGGTCGGGGTTTTCGACCGTGACAGTGATCCTTGAAATATTATCTGACCAATAGTTGCGCCCGCCCATCTCCGTGTTGTTAGCCAAGACTTCTGTTTGGATTGTAACGCCCGCGAGATTGCTATCTGCAATGCTGAGCGATCCATCAAAAGGAGAACGTGCCACGAAGATCTCTTGGCCGTTAAGGGTGAACACAGCAGTCTCGTTGTCGATACTGTCCCCCGCGACCAAATCAAATGTGAAGGTCGCCGATGACGCGCCACTGGGGATGATCGTAGAATATGTTGTCGATTGGCCGGCACCCAGAACCATCAAGCTGCCAAAGCCCGATATATCCATGACATTGCCGCCCGACCACCCCGCAGACCCGCTCGCGAAATCGGTCAAGGCCAGTTGCACGCTTTCGAAGGCGCCGAACTCTTCTCCGGCGGTGTCGAAGGCGGCAGCGATCTCGGCTTCGCTCAATTGATGCGTGATTGCGGTGACCATATTATTGACGCCACCGGTTACCAATTCATCCATCGCCATGCCAAGGCCAGCGGCTGCTGCCGTCAGCATCACCCAGTCGACGGTCACCGCGCCGGACTCATCATTTATGAAGTGCAAAAGCATTTCAGGTCCCAAAAATCCAAATTCTTACCTTAACGATTTATTGGGCAAGAGCGGCAAAATTGGGGCGCGCAGACGGTGAAAACTGGGTCTTATAACGGGTCAGGCGGGTTTGGTTTCCAGCAAATCCCACCGATTTCCAAAGGCGTCCCGAAAGACGGCGACCTTGCCATAAGGCTCTTGTCTCGGGTCTTCTTCGAAATGGATGCCTGCGGTTTTCATGCGCGCATAATCGGCATCAAAGCTGTCGCTTTCGAGGAACAACCACACCCGGCCGCCGCCTTGCTGGCCGATGGCGGCCTTTTGCTCTGGCGTGGCCGCGCGGGCCAAGATGAGGGCGACCCCACCCCCTTCGGGCCGAACGACGACCCAACGTTTGGTCGGGGAAAGCGGCGTGTCCTCGAGCAGTTCAAAGCCAAGATCGCCCACATAATGGGCGATCCCCGCGTCATATTCGGGCACTAAAAGTGAGAGCTTGCCCAGATGGCGGGTCATTCTGTGTCGAATTCCACCAAAAGGTCTTTCGCATCAATCTGCGCGCCCGGTGTCACATGGACCGCCTTGATCACCGCGTCCCGATCCGCATGAATGCCTGTCTCCATCTTCATCGCTTCGATGGTCAGGAGCAGATCACCCTGTTTGACGCTTGCGCCAACGCTCGCAGCCACGCTGGCCACAACTCCGGGCATGGGGGCGCCAATATGGGCGGGGTTGCCAAGCTCGGCCTTGGGGCGTTTCGCGCTTGTGGCGGCCACTTTGCGGTTGGGCACGCGGATCGTGCGGGGCTGGCCGTTCAATTCGAAGAACACCTTGGCCTCGCCTTCGGCATTCGTCTCGCCCACAGCCTGCAAGCGGATGACAAGTGTCACGCCCGGGTCGATCTCGGCCTCGATCTCTTCGCCGGGTTCCATGCCATAGAAGAAGGTCTTCGTGGGCAGGGTGCGCACAGGGCCGTAATCGGCATGGCGGGTGGCGTAATCGGTGAAGACCTTGGGATACATCAAGTAGCCGTTAAGATCTTCGTCATCCACGGCCTCGCCGATCTGTTCTTCCAGCTTTTTGCGGGTTGCCTCCAGATCTACGGGGTCCAGATGCTTGCCCGGACGCTCGAGATTGGGGGCTTCATCCTTGAGGATTTTGTTCAGCATCAATGTCGGGAAGCCGCCCGGAGGCTGGCCAAGATTGCCGCGCATCATGTCAATGACGCTATCGGGGAAGGCGACATCGGTTTCTGGGTCTTCGACCTGCGCGCGGGTCAGGCCTTGGCTGACCATCATCAGCGCCATATCGCCCACCACTTTGGAGGACGGCGTGACCTTCACAATATCGCCGAACATCTGGTTCACATCCGCATACATCTGCGCGACCTCATGCCAGCGTTCTTCCAACCCGAGGCTGCGTGCCTGCGCCTTGAGATTGGTGAACTGACCGCCGGGCATTTCATGCAGATAAACCTCGGAGGCGGGGGCCTGCATGCCGCTCTCGAAAGCGACATAATGGGCGCGCACGGCTTCCCAATAATCGCTGATTTCGCGCACGGCAGAAATATCGAGGCCTGTGTCACGATCCGTATAGCGCAGGGATTCGACGATCGTGCCAAGCGTGGCCTGCGAAGTATTGCCTGAGAGCGCATCCATCGCGCAATCCACCGCATCCACACCTGCCTTGGAGGCTGCAAGGATCGTCCCGCAGGCCACGCCAGCGGTGTCATGGGTGTGGAAATGGATCGGCAGATCAACGGCATCTTTCAAAGCGGGGATCAGCACTTCGGCGGCGGTTGGCTTGAGCAAGCCCGCCATATCCTTGAGGCCCAGAACATGGGCGCCTGCAGCCTCCAACTCCTTAGCCATCGAAACATAGTATTTCAGGTCATATTTGGCGCGATCTGGGTCAAGGATATTGCCTGTATAGCAAATCGTACCCTCAACAATCTTGCCAGAGCTGCCGACCGCATCCATCGCCACGCGCATATTTTCAACCCAGTTCAGGCTGTCAAAGACGCGGAAGACATCGACGCCCGAGGCGGCGGCTTGGGCCACAAAGCTTTGCACAACATTATCGGGGTAATTGGTATAGCCCACACCATTGGAGGCGCGCAGCAACATCTGTGTCATGATATTGGGCATTTTGGCGCGGATATCGCGCAGGCGCTGCCATGGGCATTCCTGCAAAAAGCGATAGGCCACATCAAAGGTTGCGCCCCCCCAGCATTCAACGCTGAACAATTCAGGCAGGTTTGCCGCATAGGCAGGGGCTGCATTGATCATATCAATCGAGCGCATCCGCGTGGCCAAAAGCGATTGATGCCCGTCGCGCATTGTTGTGTCGGTGATGAGCAATTGTTTTTGCTCTTTCATCCATGCAGCAACCGCTTCGGGGCCTTTTTCATCCAGCAGATTGCGCGTGCCTTTCGGGGCCGCCTCAAGCCGCGGCTTGGGCGCGCGGGCCAGTTTGATATCGGCGGATGGGCGCGTGCGGCCTTCGGTTTCGGGATGACCGTTGACCGTGATATCGGCGACATAGCGCAAGATACGGGTCGCGCGGTCGCGGCGCGGTGCGAAATCGAACAGCTCGGCCGTCTCGTCGATGAATTTGGTGGTGTATTGGTAATTCAGGAATGTCGGATGCTTGAGCAGGTTTTCTACGAAAGCGATATTGGTCGAGACCCCGCGAATACGGAACTCGCGCAAGGCACGGTCCATCCGCGCAATCGCGGCCTCGGGCGTGGGGGCCCAAGCGGTGACCTTTTCCAACAGGCTGTCATAATAGCGTGTGATCACCGCGCCTGAATAGGCCGTGCCGCCATCAAGGCGGATGCCCATGCCCGTGGCCCCGCGATAGGCGGTGATGCGGCCATAATCGGGGATGAAGTTATTGGCAGGGTCTTCGGTCGTGATGCGGCATTGGATGGCGTGACCATCCAGCTTCACATCATATTGGCTTGCCACGCCTGTCGCCTCGGTCAGGCTCTTGCCCTCGGCAATCAGGATTTGGGCGCGCACGATATCAATGCCTGTCACCTCTTCGGTGACGGTATGTTCAACCTGCACGCGCGGGTTCACTTCAATGAAGTAGAAAGCGCCCGTATCCATATCCATCAGGAATTCGATGGTGCCTGCGCATTCATAACCCACATGCTCGGCGATCTTTTTACCAAGCAGGCAGATATCTTCGCGCTGCGCCTCGCTCAGATAGGGGGCGGGGGCGCGTTCCACGACTTTTTGATTGCGCCGCTGCACGGAACAATCGCGCTCATAGAGGTGATAGATATTGCCATGCGTATCACCAAGCACCTGCACTTCGACATGGCGCGCGCGCTGGATCATCTTTTCGAGATAGCCCTCGCCATTGCCGAAAGCGGCCTCAGCCTCGCGGCGGCCTTCCAGCACCTTTTCTTCCAGCTCATCAGCATTCAAGATGGCGCGCATGCCCCGTCCGCCGCCGCCCCATGAGGCTTTGAGCATGATCGGGTAGCCGACCTCATCGGCCTGTTTGCGGATCAGGGCCATATCCTCACCCAGAACCTCGGATGCGGGGATGACAGGCACGCCTGCTTCAATCGCAACACGACGGGCGCTGGCCTTGTCGCCAAGCGCGCGCATGGTTTCGGCCTTGGGACCGATGAAGGTGATGCCGGCCTCAAAGCAAGCATCTACGAATTCGGGGTTTTCCGATAGCAGACCATAGCCCGGATGGATCGCATCCGCGCCAGCCATTTTGGCCACGCGGATAATTTCGGGGATCGAGAGATAGGCCGCAACAGGCCCCAGACCTTCGCCGATCTTATAGGCCTCATCCGCCTTGAAACGGTGCAGCGAAAGTTTGTCTTCCTCGGCATAGACCGCAACGGTGCGTTTGCCGAGTTCATTGGCCGCGCGCATCACTCGGATCGCGATTTCACCGCGATTGGCAATCAGGATTTTCTTGAATTCGGCCATAATGTTCCTCCCCAGAGATATAGCTTTGCGGCGGCGCGCGGGCGCTCCTGCTTCTTTTCGCTGCAAAGCAGCATAATCCCAGGCGGCAGGGGAAGGAAACCCCTGTTTTACGGATATTTTAGCGCTAACAAATCGAGCTGTTACAACTGATTTCGCCTGAAATTTCTTTAGTTTGATAGCGCAGGCTGCCGATACCTGTTGCGCAAATAGGAGGTCATTTGCCAGCGGATCAGAAAGTCGAGATCATAGCTGCGATAATCGACATCCAGCGCTTGTGCGACCGTGCGGACCTGAAATTCGGCGTTATCCTCGACCCCGTTTGTATCGATCATGATGACCATGGGTGCACGCTCGGTCAGATGCGCGTAAAAGATGGCCTGATGCACGCTGTCATAGCTTGAGCGGCGATCATCAAGGCCGATCTCGATGGCATGCTCGCTGGTCAGGCAATCCATCCGAACCGAGTGCTGGCCTTCATTGATGTCATAGGCAACCCGATATTCTGGCGTGCCGCCAAGCAGCAAAGCGCAAATGATAGGGATGAGATCGGCTTCGAACATAAGGCGAACATTAACTGTTCGTTAAAGGATTGGGAAGCCGCTTTCTCTAGGCTGAGTTAACAAGACGTGACGGCAGATCAGCCAAGGTCTTGGCGCCGATCTGGGCCATATTCGACAGCATATCGCGTTCCAGAAGGTCATGTAGGTGGGCGGGCCCCTCGGCCCCAAGCGCGCCAAGCGCGTAATGCCATGCACGCCCCATCATTACGAAATCGGCCCCGAGCGCGAGGGCGCGCAAGATATCCAAACCGCCCGCGACCCCGCTATCAAAGATGATGGGCAGGGCGGTTGCGGATTTGATCCGGGCCAGCACATCAATCGCGGCAGGCGCGCCATCGAATTGCCGCCCCGCATGGTTCGAGACCCAAACGGCATCTGCGCCCGCATCTGCTGCGCGGGCGGCGACCTCGGGTTCCATCACACCTTTGAGGATGATCGGCCCCTCCCATTCATCGCGCAGCGTCGCCAGATAGTCCCAATCAGGGGCGGCGCGCAGCAGATAGCCGACATGAGCCGTTGAGGGCAGGGTGCCTTTGCCCGCAATCTCGGGCGCGTAGCTGTCCATCAGCTTCATCCGCGGCATGCCTGCGGTGCCAATTCCAAGCGCCCATTGCGGGCAAAGCGCCACTTGCGCGGCCAGCCTTGGCGTCAGTTTGGGCGGTTGCACCAAACCGCCTCGGGTCTGGCGTTCGCGCCTGCTGGCGGCGGGGACATCCACCGTCAGGATCAGCGTGTGAAACCCCGCCTCGCGCGCACGGCGCAACATGTCGCGTCTGATATCAGGGTCGCGCGGGGGGTACATCTGGAACCAGCCCTGTTGTCCGATTGCAGGGGCAAGATCTTCGGGCGTTCGGGTGGCGACTGTGGACAGGCAATAGGGAATGCCCGCTGCCGCGCCGTGCCGCGCCAGATGCAGTTCGGCCTCGGGCCAGATCAGCCCTGACATCCCCAAAGGCGCCATGCCAAAAGGCGCGGCATAGGCTTTGCCCAGAAATTCGGTCGAGATATCTGGCGCGATTTCACCGCGCAGGGCGGCAGGGCGAAACAAGACCTGATCCAATGCCGTGCGGTTGCGATGGGTGATCGTCTCGGCCCCCGTGGCGCTGTCGAGATATTCCCACACGAAATGCGGGATGCGCCTTTTGGCGCGGGCTTTGAGATCGGAGATTGCGGGGTATCGGCTGTGTAAATCCATAGGCGCCAAAGAGCCCGATTTGGCGGGCGGAGTAAAGAGTTGGAACTGCATTTCGCCTGTTTTTGGCCTGTGCGAACAATTTAAGAACAAATCTTTAACTGTGCGGCGTTCCCCTGTAATCTATCTCGCATGAGCAGCTTTGACGATTCAGAGGCCTTTGAGGCCGCCAGCCTGTCCGCCCGCGCCATGGGTGCGCGCCCGATGCCCTATTTCGACGGTCTCAACCCGCCGCAACGCGAGGCAGTTGAAACCTTGAGCGGCCCTGTCTTGATGCTGGCCGGCGCTGGCACGGGCAAGACGCGGGCCCTGACCGCGCGGATCGCGCATCTGGTCAGCACAGGCACGGCCAGACCTGACGAGATTTTGGCGGTAACCTTTACCAATAAGGCCGCCCGCGAGATGCGCAATCGGGTGACGGGGCTGGTGGGGCCTGCCGCGGAAGGCATGCGCTGGCTTGGCACCTTCCATTCGATCTGTGTGAAGCTTTTGCGACGCCATGCCGAATTGGTCGGGCTGAAATCCAATTTCACGATCCTTGATACCGATGACCAGATCCGCCTGATGAAGCAGCTGATCAATGCCGAAGGCATCGATGAGAAGCGTTGGCCCGCGCGGCAATTGGCAGGCATCATTGATGGCTGGAAGAACCGCGCGCTGACACCTGACAAGGTGCCAAGCGCTGATGCGGGGGCCTTTAACCATCGCGGCGTAGCGCTTTATGCGCAATATCAGGCGCGGCTCAAAACGCTCAATGCGGCGGATTTCGGTGATCTGCTTTTGCATATGGTCACCATTTTCCAGAGCCATGAAGATGTGCTGGAGCAATATCAGCGCTGGTTCCGCTTCATTCTTGTAGACGAATACCAAGATACCAATGTCGCCCAGTATCTGTGGCTGCGGCTGCTGGCAGCGGGTCATCAAAATATCTGCGTGGTCGGCGATGATGACCAATCCATCTATGGATGGCGCGGGGCCGAGGTGGGCAATATTCTGCGCTTCGAGAAAGATTTCCCCGGCGCGAAAGTGATCAAGCTGGAGCAGAATTACCGCTCCACGGGGCATATTCTGGCCGCCGCTAGCGCCGTGATCAAAGGCAATAGCGAACGCTTGGGCAAGACGCTCTGGACCGATGGCGATGATGGCGAGAAATTGCGCCTGATCGGTCATTGGGATGGTGAGGAAGAAGCGCGCTGGATCGGCGATGAGATTGAGGCCGCGCAAAGCGGCACCCGCGGGATGGACCCGTTCAGCCCTGAAGATACGGCGATTTTGGTGCGCGCCTCGCATCAGATGCGCGCCTTTGAAGACCGTTTCCTGACCATTGGTCTGCCCTACCGCGTCATTGGTGGCCCCCGTTTCTACGAGCGGATGGAGATCCGCGATGCCATGGCCTATTTCCGCGTGGTGATCAGCGCTGATGATGATCTGGCTTTCGAGCGGATCGTGAATACCCCCAAGCGTGGGCTTGGGGATAAGGCGATTGCCACGATCCAGCGCATGGCGCGCTCCAATGGTATCAGCCTGATTGAAGGCGCGAAGCTGTGTGTCGAGGCGGGCGAGATCAAGGGTAAAGGGGCGGTTGAGCTGGCGCGGCTGGTGAATAACCTCGACCGTTGGCGCGATATGCTGCATGGGCCCTTGCGGCAGGTGGGGCCTGTCGATGACCTGATCGAACCTGTGGATGCCGCGCCCGCGCAGGTCAGCCATATCGAACTGGCCGAGATCATTCTTGACGAGTCGGGCTACACCACGATGTGGCAGAACGACAAAACCCCAGAAGCGCCCGGACGGTTGGAAAACCTCAAGGAATTGGTCAAGGCGCTGGAAGGTTTTGAGAACCTGCAAGGCTTCCTCGAACATGTCAGCCTGATCATGGATAATGAACAAGATGACGGCCAGCCCAAGGTCACGCTGATGACCTTGCATGGCGCCAAGGGTCTGGAATTTCCTGTCGTGTTTCTTCCTGGATGGGAGGACGGGCTTTTTCCCAGCCAACGCTCGATGGATGAGGCGGGGGCTAAAGGCCTCGAGGAGGAGCGCAGGCTGGCCTATGTCGGCATCACCCGCGCCGAGGCGGTCTGCACAATCTCCTTTGCGGGCAATCGCCGTGTCTATGGGCAATGGCAAAGCCAGATGCCGTCGCGCTTTATTGATGAGTTGCCCGAGGCCCATGTCGAGGTCATGACCCCGCCGGGGCTCTATGGGCATCAAGGTGGCCAAGGGGGCGGTATATCGTCAAGCGCCTCGCCTGTGGCGCAGATGATGAGCGGCTCGGATTTGCATGCGCGCGCGGGGCGGGCGGATGTCTATAATTCGCCTGGATGGAAACGTTTGCAGGCCAATCAGGGCCAATATGGCACGCGCCAGCCAAGCGAGGCGCGCAATATGATCATTGATGCCGAGGCGATCAGCGGCTTCGAGATCGGCGATCGTGTGTTTCACCAGAAATTCGGCTATGGCGAGGTGATGCAGATCGAGGGTGACAAGCTGGATGTGGAATTCGACAAGGCGGGCTCCAAAAAGGTGGTCGCGCGTTTCCTGCAGGCCGCAGGGGCGGGCAATGACGTGCCGTTCTGAGCTAAAGCGCGCTTGAGCTGTGCCCCTAGCTGGTTAGCATCGGGTAGAGCGAGGCCACAAGCAGCAAGGCCATTGTGATATTGAACACCCGTAAACGCCGCCCCGTGGACAGGAAGCGTTTGAGCTGCGTGCCGCCCCATGCCCAAACGGCCACGGATGGGAAATTCACCACCGCAAAGACAAGCGCCACCGCAATCGCAGCGCTCCAATTGGCCTCGGGCGTGGTGAAATTTGTCTGCGCATAGATCGCCATATACCACGCTTTCGGGTTGACCCATTGAAAGCCCGCCGCCTGTAAAAAGGTAAAGGGACGGCCCTTTTGCGGCGCATCCTCTGGGGGGGCGGCATTGGCAATCTTCCATGCGAGATACAGCAGATAGGCCGCGCTTACGACCATCAAGCTGATCCGCAGCCAAGGCAGCAGATCAAAAAGCTGCATCAAGCCCAAACCCACCATCGCCACCATAAACGCATGGCCCAAGCTGATCCCCAGCATATGGGGCAGGGTCCGTCGCAAGCCGAAATTGGCTCCTGAGGCCAGAAGCATCAGGTTATTGGGCCCCGGTGTGATCGAGGAGGCGATGCCGAATAGGGCAAGCGGGATCAAAAGGTCGAGTGTCATGGGGGTGTTCTACGGGGCGTGGCGGGGAAAGACAGCCCAAAACAAAAAAAAGCGGTGATGCTAAGGGAGGAGGAAGCATCACCGCCTTGTTTCAGTTGCCTCCAAAGGGAGGAGGAGAAGGCAACCGATGGCTCGGTCTTTCGACCGGTATGAAGTTCAGCGACCCTCAGAGGGAGGATAAGAGGGCCGCTGCCTTGGTCACGTGCCCCGAGGGAGGAGAGGGGCGACGGTTCCATGTGGATCTTTCGATCCTTGTTTCGCGGCTCATCCCCAAAGGGAGGAGGAGGAGATTTACCGCTGTTCCTGAACGCTAGAGGGAGGAGGTGCGTTCAGGTGTTCTTCAAGCTTGCGCTTACTCGCCGTAAGCCGCTTCGATCGCGATGCGGCGGATCATGGAGCGCGAGATGCCCAGATCGCTCAATTCGCGTGTTGTCAGTTGCTGAAGCTCGGCCACTGTGCGGCGATATACGCGCCATGCAGTGAAGGCTTCGGAAAACTGTGTTTTGATCTCGGCAAGGCGTGCGCCCATGGAGATCGTTGTATTGCGGCTACCTGCGACATAGGCCATTGGTAAATCCTCGGTTCAAGTTTTGCGGTTTTCGCTTTTGGCCCCGAATTGGGCCTCAGCGCGGTAATTCATGATTGGGCGTTTGCCCTTTCGTTGAGACTGAAGATAACCCAATGCTGCGTTCGCACAATCCCGTGCTTGGTCAATGCTGCTATGCAGAAAATGCATAGCAAAGGCTGACCTATTAACGGGCGCTTAAAAGAGGTGGTGGTATGGCCCTTCTGGCCTTCTCGGACAGGCAGTTCAGGCTGTTTTTTATAGGGATCTTCTTTGCTGTCCAAGGCATCTGGATGCAGCGTGTTACCCTTGCATGGATCGCATGGGAGCTGACGGGTTCTGCCGGATTTGTAGGCATCGTGGCAGGTTTGAGCATGGCGCCGACCTTGGTGGCGGGGCCTTTCTTTGGTGTTTTGGCAGATCGGATGGATATTCGAACGGCCGCGTTTTTTACCAATGGCGCCATGATTCTGACCCTGACCCTCTTGGCGCTGTTTTTGCCCTTTATCGCGCCCGTGGGGGTGATGCTGGCGGCGCTGATGATTGGTGTGATCAGCTCGGCGCATCATCCGGTGCGCATGTCGTTGGGGCCGCGCTTGGTGGCGGTTGATATGGTGCAGCATGTGGTTTCGGTCACGGCGCTGAATTTCAATCTCGCGCGTCTGGTGGCCCCTGCCGTGACAGGGCTGATCATTGCCCAATTTGGCGCGGCAATCAGCCTTTGGGTCGCGGTTGCCTTCTATATTCCGATGATTGTGGTTCTGATGCGGCTGCGCCCGCGTTCACTGCCGCCGCGCGCCGCGGCCCCTTTCCTGAGCGAATTGGGCGAAGGAGTGCGGTATTCGATGGCCAGCCCTTTGGTGCGCCAAGCGCTTTTGATCACGGTGGTCTTTGCGACCATCCTTCGCGGAGCCTTGGAGGTGCTGCCCGTGCTGGCCGATGGCGCTTTCGAGCGAGGCGCGGCAGGGCTGGGGCTGTTGACGGGGGCGGCGGGAGCTGGGGCGCTGGTGGCTGCCATGCTGAAATCCGTAGGTGTGGGCGCGGTTGGGGCGCGCATCCCTTGGCAGGTTCTTTTGGCTGCGATGGTGGGGCAGGTTGCCGTGGTTCTGATGGGGCTGGCCCCGATTTGGCCGTTGGCGCTGGCGGCTACCGCTATTTCGGGCTTTTGCGCGACATGGTGCGGGGTGTCCTTGCAGGCGGCGATCCAGACTGATCTGCCCGATGCATTCAGGGGCCGCGTCATGAGCCTTTGGACCGTTGTGGGCTTTGGGACGGTCGCCCTTGGGGCATTGGCGATTGGCGGTCTTGCCGAATGGATCGAGATTGGACCTGCCTTGGTTGTGGCGGGTGTTTTGGGCATCCTTGCGCAGGCCGCAATCATTCTAGGGGGTGTGAAAGCGTGAGAGCTGGCTTATGTCCCTGTTCAGAGTGAAAGACCGAAAAGAAGGCCAAAGCCAATGAGCGTGACGCGCGAGACTGTCCTTGAAGCCCTGAAAACACTTGCATTGCCTGATGGTGGCGATCTGGTCAGCCGTGATCTGATCCGCGCTATGCAAATCGCGGATACGCGCGTGAGCTTTATCATCGAGGCAGAAAGCGCCGAAGCTGCCAAAGCCATGGAAGGCCTGCGTCAGGCCGCACAAAAGCTTGTGCAGGATCTAGAAGGTGTGACCCAAGCCACCGTCGCGCTGACGGCGCATGGCCCCCAACCCAAAGCACCCGCCGCGCCTGCGCAAGGCGGCCAGCCGCCGAGCCTCAAGATAGGTGGTCATCCCAAGCCTCAGAATGAGCCGATGAACCCGAAAGGGGTTGCACGGATTTTGGCCATCGGCTCGGGCAAGGGCGGTGTTGGCAAATCAACGGTATCGTCCAATCTGGCCGTGGCGCTGGCCAAACAGGGCCGCAAGGTGGGCCTGCTGGATGCGGATATCTATGGCCCCTCGCAGCCGCGCATGATGGGGATTTCGAAACGCCCCGCCTCGCCCGATGGCAAAACTATTATTCCGCTGCATAATCACGGCGTCACGATGATGTCGATCGGGCTGATGCTGGCCGAGGAAAAGGCCGTGGTCTGGCGTGGCCCGATGCTGATGGGGGCCTTGCAGCAGATGATGACCCAAGTCGAATGGGGGGAATTGGATGTGCTGCTGGTCGATCTGCCCCCAGGCACGGGCGATGTCGCGATGACTCTGTGCCAGCGCTCCAAGCTGACGGGGGCGATTGTGGTGTCCACTCCGCAGGATGTGGCCCTTCTGGATGCGCGCAAGGCGCTTGATATGTTCAACACGCTCAAAACCCCTGTTCTGGGTCTGGTCGAGAATATGTCGACCTATATCTGCGAGAATTGCGGCCATGAGGCGCATATCTTCGGCCATGGCGGGGTTGCCGCCGAGGCGGACAGGATCGATGTGCCTTTCCTTGGTGCATTGCCGATCTCGCTTGAGACGCGGATTGCGGGCGATGCAGGCACGCCAATCGCGGCGGGCGAGGGGCCGATGGCGCAGGCCTATGCGCAACTGGCCGCAAGGCTGGTCGAAGGCGGGATGGCCTAAGCGACACCCCAAGACATGGATTTCTAGGCCCGGCATGCGTTGTGTGTCGGGCTTTTTTCATGGTGATTCGTGCCGATCCGCGGGGTTTTCTGGCCAGTCCGTGTGATCTGTGCGCATGTTTTGCGCGGTGCTTGGAAAAATCTTCCAAATTCTGGGACGGCCCGCTGACCCCTACATGTTGCGTGTAAAATGGCCCCACCCACAACTTAAGCGGTATTTTGCCTGATTTCACCCACCATATGTTGTTCTAAAGATGCCTCAAAAACCAAGTGTTGGGATTTTTTCCCAAAAAAAGGGATTGATTGGGAATTTATTCCATGAGACAAGATTAACCAAGGCAACAGAGGTCGAACACAGAGCTCCCAAAGCTCTGATCAAAAATAAAAATAAGGCAGGTGTTCATACAGGCATCTCTCTTGCTGGAAGAAGAGCCGACGCGCAAACGAGCAGACATCCCCCCAGGTGGCTTGCGCAGTTGGTCACCCAGAAATGGGACAGGGCGGCGGATTGGGCAGTGGCAGCTAGCTCGATCCGCCGTTGTCGTTTCTGGGGCCCAAACGGGCCAACCAGAGCGGCGCAAAAGAAAACTAGGGCCAAATTGAGGCCGAAATAGGGCGCAAAGACGTGGAACGCAGGTTTCAAGGCGAAAGCCTGAACAAGATGGACGGAAAAGGCCGGGTCTCGATCCCGGTCAAGTTTCGTCGTGTCCTGCAGAATTCTGATCAGAAAAGCGCCACCGCAGGTGCGCCGCCGCGCCTCTATATTGCTTATGGCGATAAATCGAAAAACTTCCTTGAATGCCTCTCTGGCGATGCGTTTGACCAGATTGACGGCATGATCCGCCGCACACCGCTTGGCACACCTGTGCGCAAGGCGTTGGAATATCTCTATTACCGCAAATGCGACGAGACGACCGTGGATGACACGGGCCGTCTGGTTTTGCCCCCCGCCGCGCGCGAAAAGCTCGGTCTTGCCGATGAAGCGCTGTTCCAAGGGATGGGCGACAAGTTTCACATCCTCAATCCGGTTGATGCCGCAGCAGCCGATGAGGACATGGATACTCTTCTGGCGGCTTTGGGGCAGGGTAATGATTTCTTTGATCCGCTTTCGCTGGTGGCTCAGGGCGATGAGTTGGTCGCACAAGGGGGCGAGTAATCATGGCGGAGGAGCCGGACGCCCCCGCCAAGCGCCCGCATATTCCAGTATTATTGACGCCGCTGATCAAAGCGGCAGGTCCCGTCACGGGCGTTTGGCTCGATGGAACCTTCGGCGCTGGTGGCTACGCCCGTGGCTTGCTTGAGGCGGGGGCGGATGCAGTGATCGGCGTGGATCGGGACCCTTTGGCCCTTGAGATGGCAAGCGCGTGGCAAGGCGATTACGGCACGCGGCTGAAGCTGGTTGCGGGTACATTTTCCGATATGGATGAACAGGCCGCGCAAACGGGCCATCCCGAATTGGATGGGGTTGTGCTGGATCTGGGCGTGTCCTCGATGCAGCTTGATTTGGCCGAGCGCGGCTTTTCCTTCATGCGCGACGGGCCGCTGGATATGCGGATGAGCCAGAGCGGGCTTTCAGCGGCTGATCTGGTCAATACCGCCTCGGAAGAGCTGCTGGCCGATATTCTGTATCATTACGGTGAGGAGCGCGCCTCGCGCCGGATTGCGCGTGCCATTGTGGCCGCCCGCGCGCTCCAGCCCTTCGAGACCACTTTGCAACTGACCCGCGTCATTGAGAAATGCCTGCCGCGCCCCAAGCCCAATCAAAGCCATCCCGCGACCCGATCCTTTCAGGCGATCCGCATCGCGGTGAATGATGAATTGGGCCAATTGGTCGAAGGGCTGGAGGCCGCAGAGCGCGCGCTGAAATCTGGTGGCCGCTTGGCGGTTGTGACCTTCCATTCCCTTGAGGACCGCGTGGTAAAACGCTTTTTGCAATTGCGTGCGAGCACAGGCGGGGGCGGCTCGCGCCATGCGCCCGAGCCCGAGGCGCAAATTCCAGGTTTTACCCTGACACCCAAGAAAGCCATCGCCCCTGATGAGGCGGAACTGGCCCAGAACCCGCGGTCGCGCTCGGCGAAATTGCGCGTTGCGACCCGCACAGATGCGCCAGCGGCCTCCGTGGACCGTAAAGCGCTTGGATTGCCCAAAATGCCGGAGGTGCTGTGATGCGTGGCTTTTTCAGTTTCCTGACAGCATGTGCCGTGATCGGCTTGGGCTATTGGGCCTATCATCAGAATATCCAGACCCAACATTCCATCCGCGAAGTGGAGCGTTTGCAGCGCGCCATCGGCGTGGAGCGCGAGCGCCTTTCGGTTTTGCGTGCGGAATGGGCCTATCTCAACCGTCCTGATCGCCTGCGTGAGTTGAGCGATATGAATTTCGAGCGTCTGGGTCTTTTATCCATGAGCCCCACACAATTCGGAGAGACCGCCGAAATCGCTTATCCTCGCCCGCCTGAGCCGATCCCAGAGGATGAAATACTGTTCGAGAACGCCTCGGATGCAGAGGTGCTGCCATGACCCCGCGTATACCGCTTCGCCCGCTGACCCGCATTCTTGAGGCGCGCCGCAAGGGCGAAAACCCCGATGCGATCGAGCGCGAGAACCTGCGCCTGCGCCATGAGGCCGAGAGGGACAAGATGCGCCAGCGCGCCGAAAGCCGTCTGCTCTTGATGGCTTTTTGCTTCCTCGCCGCCTTTGCGACTGTCGGCTTCAGAATGGCCTCGCTGGCCACCGCCGAGGCCGAAGAGCCGCGCATCGCGACAAGTGCTTCGGCCATTTTGAACACCCGTGCCGATATCGTGGACCGTGATGGCCGCGTCTTGGCGACCAATCTGATCACCAATTCGCTTTATGCCCACCCCCATGAGATCATCGATGTGCCCACCACGATCGAGGGTCTGGTGCGGATTTTCCCTGATCTTGATGCCGAACGTCTGGCCCGCCAATTCACCGCCGAGCGCCGTTTTGTCTGGCTGCGCCGCAATATCAGCCCCGAGCAGGAACAGATGGTTCATGATCTGGGCGAGCCTGGCTTGCTCTTTGGCCCGCGCGAGATGCGGCTTTATCCCAATGGCTCGATTGCCGCGCATATTCTTGGTGGTGCGAGCTTTGGCCAAGAAGCGGTGAATGCCGCCGAAGTGATCGGAGTGGCGGGGGTCGAGGCGCAATTCGATACCGAGCTGCGCGATCCTGCCCGCGATGGCGCGCCCTTGGAATTGTCCATTGATCTGCCTGTTCAGGCCGCCATTGAGGAAGTTCTGGCAGGCGGCATGGCAATCATGAATGCCCGTGGGGCCACGGCTGTGTTGATGAATGTGCATACGGGCGAAGTGCGGGCCATGGCCTCCTTGCCCGATTTCGATCCCAATTCCCGCCCGCGTCCCCTGACCGAGGGTGAGGCCGCCGATAGCCCCCTGTTCAACCGCGCGTTGCAGGGCGTGTATGAGCTTGGCTCGGTCTTCAAGATTTTCACTGTGGCCCAAGCGATGGAATTGGGCTTGGTCAATCCCGAGACCATGATCGATACCACAGCGCCTTTGCGCTTGGGCGGTTTCTCGATCAATGATTTCCATGATTACGGGGCCACCCAATCGGTCACCGATGTCATCGTGCATTCGTCAAATGTTGGAACCGCGCGGATTGCGGCCATGATTGGCGGCGAACGGCAGCGCGGGTTCTTGGAAGAACTCGGTTTTCTTGAACCGACCGAATTGGAAATGGTGGAGGCCGCCACGGGCCGCCCGATTGCACCTGCCCGTTGGGGTGATTTGTCGACTGCCACGATTTCCTATGGGCATGGTCTGTCCAGCTCGCCGCTACATTTGGCGGCAGCCTATTCGACCATCGCCAATGGCGGCACGCGCGTCTTTCCAACCTTGCTGCGCCAAGACGGGCCGCAAAATGGCGCGCGCGTGATCTCCGAGGAAACTTCGCGCGCGATGAGCACCATGCTGCGCGCGGTTGTCACCGAAGGCACGGCCAGTTTTGGCAATGTCGAGGGCTATGCCGTGGGTGGCAAGACAGGCTCCGCCGATAAGCCAAACCCGCAGGGCGGCTATCACGAGGATCGCGTCCTTGCCACTTTTGCCAGTGTTTTCCCTGCCGATGATCCTGAATATGCCTTGATCGTCACCTTGGATGAGCCGGAAATTGTAGCGCTTGGCGAAACGCGGCGGACCGCGGGTTGGACGGCCGTTCCCGTCGCCGCCGAGATCATTCGACGCACAGCACCATTGATGGGAATGCGACCAGAGATTGAACCTTTGGCCAACACTCAGCTATCCAACGCCTCACAATAAGAGTGATTGGGAGGATTCGGGCATGACGCCTGAGGTCAAACGCCTTTCTGCCTTGGGATTGACCCCCACGCGCGGGCAAGATGTCGAGATTACAGGGCTCAGCCTTGATAGCCGGATGATCGAGCGCGGGCATCTGTTTGCCGCCTTGCCTGGCAGCAATATCCATGGCGCCAGCTTCATCGAGACCGCGATCGAGATGCAGGCCAGCGCTGTGTTGACCGACCGCGCGGGCGCGGAGCTTGCGAAATCTGCGCTGCAAGGCAGTGAGTGCACCCTTGTTGTTGTCGAAGACCCGCGCGCCGCCTTTGCGCATGCCTGCGCGCTCTGGTTCGAGCGGCAGCCCGATGTGGCGGTTGCGATCACGGGCACCAATGGCAAAACCTCGGTCGCCAGCTTCACCCGCCAGATTTGGCAGCTTTTGGGGCTGGAGGCCGTCAATATTGGCACGACTGGCGTGGAGGGCGCATTCTCGGCCCCTGGCATTCACACAACGCCCGACCCGCTGACCCTGCACCGCGTGCTTGGCGACATGGCCAATGCCGGTGTGACCCATGCCGCGATGGAGGCCTCCTCTCACGGGTTGGACCAGCGCCGCATGGAAGGCGTGCAGCTTGCTGCGGCGGGATTTACGAATTTCACCCAAGACCATCTGGATTACCACGGCACGATGGAGGCCTATTTCGAGGCCAAAGCGCGGCTGTTCAGTGAGTTGCTGTCGGAAGACGGCACGGCTGTGATCAATATTGATGACCCCCATGGCGCTGATCTGGTCGAGGCCTGCGATGCCCGCGAAATCGAAGTGATCACCGTGGGCCATAGCAATGGCGCGGCACGGCTCAAGATCACGGGGCTTCGGATGACCGAGACGGGGCAGGAAGTGCTGTTCCGCTGGCAGGGCAATCAATACAAAGTTGCGCTTGAGTTGATCGGCAGCTTTCAGGCGATGAATGTGATGGTGGCGGCTGGCCTTGTGATCGCCGCAGGAGAAGAGGCCGAGGCGGTGTTTTCCGTCCTGCCGAAACTCACAGGCGTGCGTGGACGGATGCAATTGGCGGCCACGCGATCGCATGGGGCGCCGATCTTTGTGGATTACGCCCATACCCCCGATGCCGTGCAAACCGCGCTTCAGGCATTGCGCCCGCATGTGATGGGGCGTTTGGTGGTGGTGATCGGCGCAGGCGGCGACCGTGATCGTGGCAAGCGGCCTTTGATGGGGCAGGCGGCCGCAGATCATGCGGATGTTGTATTTGTGACAGATGATAACCCCAGATCAGAAGATCCTGACGGGATCAGGGCAGAGATTCTCCAAGCCTGCCCCGAGGCGATTGAGGTCGCAGATCGAGCTGAGGCGATCCTTCGGGCTGTGGATAACCTATCCCCCGGGGATGCGCTGCTGATCGCGGGCAAGGGGCATGAGACGGGGCAGATTGTGGGCGATGTGGTCTATCCTTTTGATGATGTCGAACAGGCCAGTGTTGCCGTGGCGGCCTTGGAGGGGCGGATATGAGCGCGCTTTGGACGGCAGATGAGGCGGCACAGGCCACAGGCGGGCAGGTGCGCGGGGATTGGTCGGTCACGGGCGTCTCAATCGACACGCGCAGCTTGCAGCAGGGGGATTTGTTTGTGGCCCTGAAGGCCGCGCGCGACGGGCATGATTTCGTGGCCGATGCCTTGGCCAATGGGGCAGGGGCCGCGCTGGTCTCGCGCATTCCTGACGGGGTGGCCGAGGATGCGCCGCTGCTGATCGTGGAGGATGTGCTCAACGGGCTTGAGGCGCTCGGACGCGCGGCGCGCGCGCGGACAAAAGCCAAGGTGATCGCGGTGACAGGTTCGGTCGGCAAAACCACCGTCAAGGAAATGCTGCGCGCGGCCCTCTCGGATCAAGGCCGCACACATGCGGCTGAGGCCTCTTATAACAATCATTGGGGCGTGCCTTTGACCTTGGCGCGTATGCCCGCCGAGACGGAATTTGCGATTATCGAGATCGGGATGAATGCGCCCGGCGAGATCGCGCCCCTGACCCGCATGGCACAGCCCCATGTGGCAATTGTCACTACGGTTGCCGAGGCCCATCTCGAAGCCTTCGGGCAGATCGAGGGGATCGCACATGAAAAGGCCAGCATCTTTGAGGGATTGGTTGCAGGCGGGATCGCCCTTGCCAATGCCGATCTGGAGACCTCGGATATCCTTTTTGCAAAAGCACGAGACGTTGGTGCGGGCTTGATCCGCTTTGGCGCGGCCCCTGAGGCGGAGGCGCATCTGACGGGGGTGACGCTGAGCGATACCGCTACGGTCATTCGGGCCAGTTTCTCGGGTATTGAGCAGCTTTTCAAACTGGCCGTTCCGGGGCGGCATCTGGCCCGCAATGCGGTCGCGGTTCTTGCGGCGGTGCAGGCGGCGGGCGGAGATATCCCGCAAGCGGCGATGGCTTTGGGGCAATGGCAACCTTATTCGGGGCGCGGCACGCGCGAGCGTTTGGTCTTGAGCACGACAGATGATCTGGCCGTCGAATTGATCGATGACGCCTATAACGCCAATCCCGCTTCGATTGCCGCAAGCCTTGAGGTCTTGGCTGCCAGCCAGCCCGAATTGCAGGGCCGCCGCATCGCGGTGTTGGGAGATATGCGCGAATTGGGTGCGGCAGGCCCCGAGTTGCATGCCGAGATTGCCGATCTCGCCTCGGTCGAGAGCATCGATCTGATCTATACCTCGGGGGAATTGATGCAGCATCTGCATGACGCGCTGCCCGAACTGAAAAGAGGGCTTCATACCGAGAATTCCGACGAGATGGCGCGCGCCTTGCCGCGCCAATTGCAGGCGGGAGATGTGGTTTTGATCAAGGGCTCGAATGGGTCAAAGCTGTCCCGCGTGGTTGACGGCTTGCGCAAACTGGGGCAATCGGTAGCGGAGAAGCGATAAAGGAACCGCCATATGTTGTATTGGTTAAGCGAACTATCGGATGGCGGGGATTTCTTTAACCTCTTCCGCTACATCACGTTCCGCGCGGGCGGTGCCTTTTTCACAGCACTTATCTTCGGCTTCATTTTCGGGCGCCCCCTGATCAATGCGCTGCGCAGAAAATACGCCCATGGCCAACCGATCCGCGAGGATGGGCCCGAGAGCCACCGTTTGACCAAGGCGGGCACCCCTACCATGGGCGGTTTGCTGATTTTGGCCGCCCTGACCCTTTCAACCTTGCTTTGGGCGCGACTTGATAACGGCTTTGTCTGGATGGTTCTGGGCGTCACCGTGGCCTTTGGCTGTATCGGTCTGGCCGATGATTGGGCCAAGGTCAGCCGCAACACGACCAAGGGCGTGTCGGGCAGGGTGCGCTTTAGCATCGGTTTGGTCATTGCGGCGGTCGCAGCCCTGATCGCGAGCTATTTGCACCCGTCTGATTTGAGCAATCATTTGGCGGTGCCCGTTTTCAAAGAGGTTCTGATCAATATGGGATGGGTCTTTGTACCCTTCGCGATGATCGTGATTGTGGGCAGCGCCAATTCGGTCAATCTGACCGATGGCTTGGATGGTTTGGCAATTATGCCTGTGATGATCGCAGCCGCGACCTTGGGCGTGATCGCCTATGCGGTCGGGCGCGTCGATTTCACCGAATATCTGGATGTGCATTACGTGCCGGGAACGGGTGAATTGCTGGTCTTCTGTGCTGGCCTTATTGGCGGTGGCCTTGGGTTTTTGTGGTATAACGCGCCACCCGCAGCCGTCTTTATGGGCGATACGGGATCGCTGGCTTTGGGCGGTGCCTTGGGCGCGATTGCGGTGGCCACCAAGCATGAAATCGTGCTGGCCATCGTGGGCGGGCTTTTCGTGGCCGAGGCTTTGAGCGTGATTATTCAGGTGCTCTATTTCAAACGGACAGGCAAACGCGTGTTCCTGATGGCGCCGATCCACCATCATTTCGAGAAAAAGGGTTGGGCCGAGCCGCAGGTGGTGATCCGTTTCTGGATTATCTCCCTGATCCTTGCCCTGATCGGACTTGCGACACTGAAATTGCGCTGACGCATCGGGCTGATCTTGGTGACGCTCGTATTTGGTGAAAGATGAAGTCAAAGGAAGTGCCATGATCCCCGTGCTTGGGTTTGAAGGTCAAAGAGTTGGAGTTCTGGGGCTGGGGCGCTCAGGCATGGCCACGGCGCGCGCCTTGCAGGCGGGCGGGGCGGAGGCCCTCTGCTGGGATGATGGCGAGGCGGGGCGAACCGCTGCCAGTTCTGAGGGCTTCACGATTTGGGATCCGCTCAAGCCTGATGCTTTTGAGGATGTGTCATGGCTCGTGACCTCGCCCGGTATTCCGCATCTTTATCCTGCACCCCATCGCGCGATTGTGGCGGCATGGGATGCGGGGGTTCCGGTTGATAATGATGTGGGTCTGTTTTTCCGCTCGCTCGGGCAGGGGGATTGGGTGAACCATGATACCCCGCCGCGCGTGATTGCGGTGACAGGCTCGAACGGGAAATCCACCACCTCGGCCCTGATTGCGCATATTCTGGAAGAAAACGGAACGCCTGTGCAATTGGCGGGCAATATCGGGCGCGGGGTTCTGGATATCGAGCCTCCAGAGGATGGCGAAGTGATTGTGCTGGAATTATCCAGCTATCAGACCGATCTGGCCCGTGCCCTGACCCCTGATATTGCTGTTTTCACCAATCTCTCGCCTGATCATCTGGATCGTCATGGCGGAATGGGCGGGTATTTCGCTGCCAAGCGCCGCCTTTTTGCCGAAGGCGGGCCTGATCGTGCGGTGATCGGTGTGGATGAGGCTGAGGGTAAATATATTGCCAATCAATTATCGATGGGTGCGGCAGACGGGCGCGTGATCCGCATCTCCTCGGGGCAGAAGCTGACGGGTGTGGGATGGGATGTGTTCGCGCGCAAGGGCTGGTTGTCGGAATATCGCAAAGGGCGGCAGGCAGGCTCGATTGATCTGCGCGCCATCACGGGCTTGCCCGGCGCGCATAATCATCAGAATGCCTGTTGCGCCTATGCGGCCGTGCGCGCTTTGGGGATTGCGCCCAAAGTGATCGAGCAGGCCTTTCACAGCTATCCTGGCTTGCCTCATCGCAGTCAGGTGGTGGGCGAGAGCGAGGGGGTTTTGTTCGTCAATGACAGCAAGGCCACCAATGTCGATGCAGCCGCCAAGGCACTGGCCGCCTTTCCTCGTATTCGCTGGATTTGCGGGGGCTTGGAGAAAGAGGGCGGTCTGGACGCCCTCAAGCCTGCTTTGGGATCGGTCGCCAAAGCCTATGTGATCGGGCGCGAGGCGCAGAATTTCGCCTTGCAGCTTGGCGATACCCCGCATGAGATTTGCACCAGCATGGAGCGCGCGGTGGCCCGCGCAACAGCCGAGGCGGAGGCCGGCGATGTGGTGCTTTTGGCCCCTGCGGCGGCGAGTTTTGACCAATATGATAATTTCGAGGCGCGCGGGCAGGATTTCATGAATCAGGTGCAAAAGCTGATCGGCTGAAATCGGCCGCTTTGCGCGTAGGCTTTCTCTGGTCAGGGCGGGCATTTTTCGCTAGTATCACGTCAGATCCGGGAACAACCCGGGCTGGTAGAGGCAGTATTGGGCGGTAATCCATGACGGAAATGGCGCATGGCACGGTTCTCGTGCAATCCGGCGAGGCGATTTTGCCGCGTTGGTGGCGAACAGTTGATCGGGTGACGATCGGCTGCATTTTGGCTTTGTTTGCAATTGGTATTTTGCTTGGCTTCGCGGCCTCGCCGCCTTTGGCCGAGCGTAACGGGCATGACCCGTTCCATTATGTCTCGCGCCAAGCCTTTTTCGGGTTTCTGGGACTGACCGCGATGGTTCTGGTCTCGATGCTGTCGCCTTTGCAGGTGCGCCGCGTCGCGGTTCTGGGCTTTTTTGGCGCGATGGTTGCGCTGGCCATGCTGCCTGTTTTTGGCACGGATTTCGGGCAAGGGGCGGTGCGCTGGTATTCGCTTGGCTTTGCCTCGTTGCAACCGTCTGAATTCCTCAAGCCTGTTTTCGTGGTGTTTGCGGCATGGATGGTGGCCTCCAGTCAGGATTTGGGTGGCCCTCCGGGTAAAACCGTGTCCTTTATTACGGCGATCACCATTGTGGGCTTTTTGGCGCTTCAGCCTGATTTCGGGCAAGCCGCGCTGATCCTGTTTTCATGGTGCGTGATCTATTTCGTGGCGGGTGCGCCGATGCTTTTGCTTGTGGGGGTTGGTATTGTCACCCTGATCGGCGGCAGTTTCGCCTATTCCAATTCCGAGCATTTCGCGCGCCGCATTGACGGGTTTCTCTCGGCCGAGGTCGACCCCAATACGCAGCTGGCCTATGCGGCCAATGCGATCCGCGAGGGTGGAATTTTCGGCACGGGTCTGGGGGAAGGCTCGGTCAAATGGACTTTGCCAGATGCCCATACCGATTTCATCATTGCTGTTGCCGCCGAGGAATATGGCGTGGTTCTGGTGCTGATGATCATCGCCCTGTTTGCAACCGTTGCCTTGCGCGCGTTTTTCCGCCTGACCAAGGAGCGTGATCCTTTCATCCGATTGGCAGGCGCGGGCTTGGCAAGCCTTCTGGCGCTGCAGGCCTTTATCAATCTTGGTGTGGCCGTGCGGCTTTTGCCTGCAAAGGGGATGACGCTGCCATTCGTGTCCTATGGCGGCTCCTCCATCATCGCGACGGGGATTTCGGTTGGTATGTTGCTGGCCTTCACCCGCTCGCGTCCGCAAGGCGGTATTGGCGATATTTTGATCAAGCGGAGCAGGTAACCCATGGCCGAGCGGCAACGCCATTTGATCATCGCGGCAGGCGGGACAGGCGGGCATATGTTCCCCGCCCAAGCCTTGGCCGAGGCGATGTTACGCAAAGGCTGGAAGGTGACGTTGTCAACTGATGCCCGCGGTGCGCGTTATGCGGGGGGGTTCCCGCATGTGGTCGAGGTTCGCAAAGTAGCCTCGGCGACATTTGCGCGGGGCGGGATTGTGGCGAAGCTGTTGGTGCCTTTCCGCGTCTTGGGCGGCATTGTTGCGGCCAGTTTCCGCATGCTTCGTGAAAAGCCCGATATGGTTGTGGGCTTTGGCGGATACCCGTCGATCCCGTCTGTGGCGGCCGCTTGGATCACGCGCCGCCCTCGGATGTTGCATGAACAAAACGGCGTTTTGGGACGTGTGAACAAGCTCTTTGCCAAGCGCGTTGATGCGATTGCCTGCGGAACATGGCCCACGGTTTTGCCCGATGGAATTGAGGGCATCCATACGGGCAATCCCGTGCGCGGCTCGGTGATGGAGCGCGCGGGCGCCCCCTACACCCCGCCCGGGGATTGGCCGATGTCGCTGGTGGCGATTGGCGGCAGTCAGGGCGCGCGTATTCTTGGTGAAAGTGTGCCGCCCGCAATTGCCCTTTTGCCCGAGGAATTGCGCGCGCGCCTTCGCGTCGCGCAGCAAGCCCGCCCTGAGGATATCGAGCATGTGACCCAAAGCTATCTGGCCATGGGCGTCACCGCCGAAATCGAGCCGTTCTTCCGCGATATTCCCCGCCGCCTTTCGGAGGCGCAATTGGTGATCAGCCGTGCAGGCGCATCCTCGGTTGCTGATATCTCGGTGATCGGGCGGCCTGCGATCCTGATCCCTTTTGCGGCTGCCACGGCTGATCATCAAACCGCCAATGCGCGCGGCTTGGTGGATGCTGAGGCGGCCATTTTGATCCCTGAATCGCAATTGAACGCACAGAGCCTTGCACAAGCCATCGAGGCTGTTTTATCGCAGCCCGACGCGGCCAATCACATGGCGCAGGCAGCCCTTGCCCAAGGCATGATCGATGCGACCGAGCGGCTTGTCGCCCTTGTTGAAACCCTGTCCGAGAAAGGCCGCCCATGAGCGCTGCAGTCACAAAACTCCCGACCCAATTGGGCGCAATCCATTTTTCGGGGATCGGGGGCATCGGCATGTCGGGCATTGCCGAAGTGCTGCTCAACCATGGCTATGCGGTGCAGGGCTCGGACCTCAAAGCGTCCAAGATCACGGAACGTCTGGAAGCGCTCGGGGCGAAGGTGTTTATCGGGCAGAATGCTGAAAATCTGGAAGGGGCCGAGGTTGTTGTGATCTCCTCTGCGATCAAGCCGGGCAATCCCGAATTTGATGCAGCCCGCCTGAAAGGCCTGCCGATTGTGCGCCGCGCCGAGATGCTGGCCGAGTTGATGCGCCTGCGCTCCAATGTGGCGATTGCGGGCACGCATGGCAAAACCACGACCACCACGATGGTGGCGACCTTGCTGGATGCGGGCGGGGTTGACCCAACTGTGATCAATGGCGGGATCATTCATGCCTATGGCTCCAATGCGCGGGTCGGGCAGGGCGATTGGATGGTGGTCGAGGCCGATGAATCCGATGGCACCTTCAACCGTCTGCCTGCCACGATTGCCGTGGTCACCAATATCGACCCCGAGCATATGGAGCATTGGGGCAGCATCGAAAACCTGCGCAAGGGCTTCCTTGATTTCGTCTCCAATATCCCCTTCTACGGGCTGGCCGTGTGCTGCACCGATCACCCTGAGGTGCAAAGCCTTGTGGGCAAGATCACCGATCGCCGCGTGGTCACCTATGGGTTCAATGCGCAGGCCGATGTGCGCGCTGTCAACCTGACCTATAAGGGCGGGATCGCGCATTTCGATATCGCGCTTCAGGCCGAGGGGCAGGTGATCGAGGGCTGCACCCTGCCCATGCCCGGTGATCACAATGTCTCCAATGCTTTGGCGGCGGTTGCGGTGTCACGGCATCTGGGGATGAAGGGCGCTGAAATCCGTGACGCGCTGGAGAATTTCAAAGGTGTGAACCGCCGTTTCACCAAAGTGGGTGAAGTGGATGGCGTTACGATCATTGATGATTACGGCCACCACCCCGTCGAGATCGCGGCGGTGCTGAAAGCGGCGCGCCAAGCCAGCGAGGGCCGCGTGATCGCGGTGCATCAACCGCATCGCTATACCCGTCTGGCCAGCCTGTTCGAGGAGTTCTGCTCCTGCTTCAATGATGCCGATGTGGTGGGGATTTCCGAGGTCTTCGCCGCAGGCGAGGAGCCGATTGCAGGGGCCAGCCATGAAGATCTGGTCACAGGGCTGATCCGCCACGGCCACCGCCATGCGCGGGTGGTCAATTCCGAGGATGATCTGGAACGCCTCGTGCGCGAACAGGCCCGCGCGGGCGATATCGTGGTCTGCCTTGGCGCGGGCACGATCTCGGCTTGGGCCAATGGCTTACCTGCAAGGTTGCAGAAATAGGGGGCTTCCCCTCGCGGCGGTATTCCCTAATCTGGGCACATAGGGTGTGTTCGGGTAGGCGTGTATGAAGGCGGAAGAAATTAGATCGACGGATGATCTAGAGGCATGGCTGAACGGCCTGCCTGAGGATCAGGTTTTGCAGGTTGCCCCGCAGATCGCGCATCGCGCGGCGATGCGGATTTTGCCTGTTTGGGCCCAATATTGTGCGCGGTCACAACAAGATGATTTTGCAGCCTTACCCGTTTTTCGGGATAGTCTTTTAAACGCGGTGTCTCATGAGGACCGCACCGCGTTTAAAAAACTTGGGCTTGGAGCCTCCGCCTCCGCCGCCGCCTTCGCCGCCCGTGCCTTCGCCTCCGTCTCCGCCTTCGCCGACGCCTCCGCCGCCGCCTTCTCCGCCGCCTCCGCCTCCGCCGCCGCCTTCTCCGCCGCCTCCGCCTCCGCCGACGCCGCCGCCTCCGCCGCCGCCTCCGCCGCCGCCTCCGCCGACGCCTCCGCCGACGCCGCCGGTGCCTTCGCCGCCGACGCCTTCGCCTCAGAGCAGGGCGAGGACCTAACGAAGTTACCTCTCTGGCCTGATGCCGCAGACCCGCTTGCCGAGGTTTGGACCAGTGCCGAACCGCTTTTCGAGCGCCACCCCGCATGGCAGGTTTTCAAGGACCTCTACGAAAACACCCTTCATGCCCGACCGCAAAATATGCCCTTGCTCATCGCCTTGGCCAAGAAGGACAAAGCCTTTTGGACGGGGACAGATACAGAGGTTCTGGATCGGATTGCAGGGGTGGTGGAGGAGTTTAGCACGATTGGTGCCGATCAAGGCTCCCCAGACCTGACCCCTGATGAAATCATTGACCGTGCTCTGCAAAATCGACCTTCTTCAACGACGTCTGAAATAGGGGCAGTCAAGCAGGCCATTAGCGCAACTCGTTCCGAGTTGCCCGCGACCTTTGATGCCGTGCTTGGTATGATCTCGTTGGAAATAGATCGCTTGCAGAAGATCAATTTTACCTCTGATGAGCATCAAGAAATTTGTGTCCAGCAAATCAAAACGCTTTCAGTGATCTATCGCGCGATAGAGCGCCTTCGCGATGCTGTTCCCGAGGGTGCTGTCGGTGATAAGGATGCAGAAAAGATTTTGTCATTGGGGCGCGTTTTTGCCAACCAGTACATGGCTTGGCCGCGACAAAACGTAGAAGATATAGTTGATACGTCATGGAACTTCGCCTTAACGGGCGGTTGTTCTGCTGTGCTTTTGGGTCTTGGTTTCCCCACGCCCGTCGTTGCGGCCACCGCAGGCGCGGCGTTTTTTGCCCCAAGGACTATTAAAGTATTACTAGGGAAAGGCGGTTCTAAATAGCCCTCACAAAACCCGCCAAGCGGGTTTTGTCGCGCACGACCCGACCCCACGGGGTGGGCGCGCCTGTGGCGCTTCCTCCCCTCGGGTCGTGCGCGTCAAAACCCTTGCGCCTGCGATCTGCAGACCGTGACCTGCTCTTCATATCGAAGATGTATTTGGCGGGCATAAAGCTCGGCTATGGCAAGGTATCTTTCGCCAACCCGTTACTCGGCGATGGCGCTGGGGCAGGCGCGGCCAATGGCTTGCGCGGTATCCTCTTCCGTCTTATCACGCAGGGCATGAGTGATCTTCCCACCCCTCGTGGCGCTTTGACGCCTGATCGCCCCTTGTCGGAGCTGACTTGGCTGCGCGTTGGCGGGCCAGCGGATTATCTGTTCCAGCCTGCCGATCACGATGATCTGGCCGCGTTTTTGGCCGCACTGCCATCCCAAACGCCTGTGTTTCCGATGGGCGTCGGCTCCAACCTGATTGTGCGTGATGGCGGTTTGCGCGCTGTCGTGATCCGTCTGGGGCGGGGGTTTAATGCCATCACCTGTGATGCGCAGGCGGGGCTTGTCACGGCGGGGGCTGCGGCGCTGGATGCGCATGTGGCACGCCGCGCGGCCGAGGCAGGGCTTGATCTGACCTTTTTGCGCACCATTCCAGGCTCCATCGGGGGGGCTTTGCGGATGAATGCGGGCTGCTATGGCTCCTATGTGGCCGATCATTTTGTGCAGGCCGAGGCGGTGTTGCGCGATGGCACGGCGATCACGCTTGCGCCTGAGGATATCAGTTTTGCCTATCGTCAGACCGATCTGCCCGAGGGCGCGGTGATAACATCGGTGCGTTTCAGGGCCGAGGCGGGTGACCCGCAGGCTTTGGCCGATCGCATGGCCGACCAGCTTGCCAAGCGCGATGCGACCCAACCCACCAAGGATCGCAGCGCAGGCTCGACCTTCCGCAACCCCGCCGGATTTTCCTCGACGGGCAGGGCCGATGACAGCCATGAATTGAAGGCGTGGAAGGTGATTGATGACGCAGGCATGCGCGGCGCGCGGATCGGCGGCGCACAGATGAGCGAGATGCATTCCAATTTCATGATCAATACAGGCAGTGCCAGCGCCGATGATCTCGAAAGATTGGGCGAAGAGGTTCGAAAAAAGGTTTTCCAAAACAGCGGAATAGAGCTACAATGGGAAATTATGCGCGTGGGTGACCCTGCGGGCGATTAAACGCCGGATCAAAAAACCAATCGGCGAAAGATAAACACCGAAACGGGCGAAAACAGCCCGACGGTATACGAGGCAGATGTGGCGGTAGGTTCGAGCAGAACTCCCCCCCTTGTTGTCGTCCTGATGGGTGGCCCCTCCGCCGAGCGCGAGGTGTCACTGTCCACAGGTCGCGAATGCGCCGAGGCGCTGAGGGGAGAAGGATTCGAGGTGGTTGAGGTCGATGCAGGCCCCGACCTTTCCGAAAAGCTTGCCCAGATCAAACCTGATGTTGTGTTCAACGCGCTGCATGGCCGCTGGGGCGAAGATGGCTGTGTGCAAGGCATCCTTGAATGGATGCGCATTCCCTATACGCATTCGGGCGTGCTGGCCTCGGCTTTGGCGATGGACAAGCAGCGCTCCAAACTGGCCTTGCGCGGCGCGGGCCTTCCTGTGGCCGATAGCGTGATCTGCTCCAAGGCCGAGGTGGAAGCCAGCCATGTGATGGCCCCGCCTTATGTTGTGAAGCCGAATAATGAAGGCTCCTCGGTCGGGGTCTATCTGGTGGGTGAAGAGGCGAATACGCCGCCCAAACTGTCCGATGACATGCCAGAGCATGTGATGGTTGAAACCTTCGCACCGGGCCGTGAGATGACAACCACCGTGATGGGTGACCGCGCTTTGACGGTGACCGATATCCTGACGGATGGCTGGTATGATTATGACGCGAAATACAAGGAAGGCGGGTCACGCCATGTTGTCCCTGCCGATATCCCATCCGAGATTTTCGAGACCTGTATGCGCATGGCCGTGACGGCGCATGACGCCCTTGGCTGCCGCGGTGTCAGCCGCACGGATTTCCGTTGGGACGAGGCGCGCGGGCTTGACGGTTTGATCATTCTGGAAGTGAACACCCAGCCTGGTATGACGCCAACCTCGCTCTCGCCCGAGCAGGGCGAGGCCGCAGGCGTCAGCTTTGGCGCCTTATGCCGCTGGTTGGTGGAGGATGCCTCATGCGACCGTTGAACGCCACGCGCCCAGACCCACATGATCCAGCGCCCTCGATCTGGTCCTATCGGTTCCAGCGCCTCTGGCTCACGCCGTTTTTCCGCCGCTTGGTCCGCGTGGGTGTGCCTGCGTTTTTTGCCATTGTGGCCCTTGGCTGGTTCATCTCGGATGAGGAACAGGTCCAAAGCATGAGCGATAGCTTGGCCGAGATGCGGCGCGAGATCGAAGGGCGGCCTGAATTTCTGGTGAATGTCATGGGCATTGAGGGTGCAAGCCCCGATCTGGCCGAGAATATTCGCACCGTTCTGTCCATTGATTTCCCCGTCTCCTCATTTGATCTGAACCTTGTCGAGATGAAGCAGCGGATCGAAGAAATCCCGGCCGTCTTGCATTCTGAGCTGCGGGTGCAATCGGGTGGCTATCTGTCGGTTGTGGTCGAGGAGCGCGTGCCGCTTCTGATCTGGCAGCGGCGTGATGCGATTGTGTTGCTCGACCGCGAGGGAGAATTCGTCGCCGATATCACCGAGCGCGGCTTTGACGAGCCGATGCCGATGGTGGCGGGCGAGGGGGCTGATCTGGCTGTGGAGGAAGCGCTTGCCCTTTTCGCGGCAGCCGCGCCGATTTCCGAGCGGCTTCAAGGCCTTGTGCGCATGGGCGAGCGGCGTTGGGATGTTGTGATGAGCGATGGCTTGCGCATCCTGCTGCCTGAGGAAGACCCCGTCCGGACCCTCGACCGCGTGCTGGCCCTGCACGACATGCAAGATGTTCTCGACCGCGATGTTCTGCGGATTGATATGCGCCACCCCGAGCGCCCAACCCTTCAACTGACCCCCGATGCAATCACCGAATTGCACCGTATGCGGGGCACTGCGATCGTAAATGGAGATCAAAACGGATGAGTATGCTGTATCAGTCGCAGCGTGCGATGCGCGCAAAACGTCAAGAAGCCATGCGCCGTGGCGTTATCGCCATTCTCGATATTGGTAGCCACAAAATCGCCTGTCTTGTGCTGCGCTTTGATGACCCCGAGGGGTTTCGCGCTTCTGAGGGTGTTGGCGCAATGGCGGGGCAGTCGAATTTTCGGGTGATCGGAGCTGCAACGACCCGTTCGCGTGGCGTGAAATTCGGTGAAATCGACACGATGCAGGAAACCGAACGCGCGATCCGCACAGTGGTGCAGGCAGCGCAAAAAATGGCCGATACCCGCGTGGATCACGTGATCGCCAGCATCGCAGGCGCGCGTCCGCGCTCCTATGGTTTGGTGGGCGAGGTCAGCTTGCAAACAGGCACCGTGACCGAGGATGATGTGGCCCGCGTTCTGGCGGCCTGTGATGTGCCAGATCTTGGGGAGGGGCGCGAAGTGCTGCATGCGCAGCCTGTGAATTTCGCCCTTGATCACCGTACTGGCCTGTCTGACCCGCGCAGCCATATCGGCAATAACCTATCGGTTGATATGCATCTTTTGTCGGTCGAGCAGCACGCGGTTGAGGCTTTGCTCTATTGTATCAAACGCTGTGATCTTGAATTGGCAGGTCTGGCGTCTTCGCCTTATGTTGCGGGTGTCTCAAGCCTTGTTGAGGATGAGCAAGAACTGGGCGCGGCCTGTGTTGATCTGGGCGGTGGCACCACGGGCATTTCGGTGTTCATCAAGAAGCACATGATCTTTGCCGATACCGTTCGGATGGGTGGCGATCACGTGACCAGCGATATTTCGCAAGCCCTGCAAATCCCCATGGGCGCGGCCGAGCGGATCAAGACCCGTTTTGGCGGCGTGGTTGCCACGGGCATGGATGATCGCGAGATGATCGAGCTGGAGGCGGATACGGGCGATTGGCATCATGACCGTCGCCGCGTGAGCCGCGCGGAACTGATCGGCGTCATGCGCCCACGTGTTGAGGAAATTCTAGAAGAAGTCCGCGCGCGGCTTGATGCGGCAGGGTTCGAGCATTTGCCAAGCCAGCGCATCGTGCTGACAGGCGGTGGCAGTCAATTGCCTGGCCTTGATGGTCTGGCGTCCAAAATTTTGGGTAATCAGGTGCGTTTGGGCCGTCCCTTGCGGGTTCAGGGCCTGCCTCAATCGGCTTGCGGGCCTGCCTTCTCGGCCTGTGTGGGGCTGTCGCTATTCGCGGCCTATCCGCAGGATGAGTGGTGGGATTTCGAGATGCCAGCAGACCGCTATCCGGCGCGCTCCCTCAAACGCGCGGTGAAGTGGTTCAAAGACAATTGGTAAGGGTTCGCCCCTTGCTAAACCGCTAGATGCAGTCGGCGGCAGCGAAATCCTGCCGAAATCAAGGGCTCGCGCCCCATATTTTGCGTTTTGTTGCTAATTTTCGCGTGACGATAGCTGTTTAACGCTCTACTATCTCTGCAAAAGGCAGATAAATTGGCCAACCGGCAGCAAGACCGTGGTCGTAACTAGGACAAACAGGCGGACAGAGCTATGACACTCAACCTTACAATGCCCGAAGCTCAAACCGAGCTGAAACCACGCATCACCGTTTTCGGTGTAGGTGGCGCAGGCGGCAATGCCGTCAATAACATGATCGAACAGAGCCTTGATGGCTGTGAATTCGTTGTAGCCAATACCGACGCGCAGGCTTTGCAGCACGCCAAGTCCAGCTCGCGCATCCAGATGGGTGCCCGCGTAACCGAAGGCCTTGGCGCAGGGGCACGCCCCTCCGTTGGCGCAAGCGCTGCCGAAGAAAGCATCGAGGATATCGTAGATCACCTCGCAGGCTCGCATATGTGTTTCATTACCGCTGGCATGGGCGGCGGCACAGGTACGGGCGCAGCCCCGATCATCGCGCAGGCTGCGCGTGAATTGGGTGTGCTGACCGTTGGTGTCGTGACCAAGCCGTTCCAGTTCGAAGGCGCCAAGCGGATGCGTCAGGCCGAAGAGGGGATCGAGCAGCTTCAGAAGGTTGTCGATACGCTCATCATCATTCCAAACCAGAACCTGTTCCGTCTGGCCAATGAGAAAACGACCTTCACCGAAGCCTTCGCCATGGCGGATGATGTTCTCTATCAAGGTGTTAAAGGTGTGACGGATCTGATGGTTCGCCCCGGTCTGATCAATCTCGACTTTGCCGATGTTCGCGCTGTGATGAACGAGATGGGCAAGGCGATGATGGGCACGGGCGAGGCCGATGGTGAAACCCGCGCGGTACAAGCCGCCGAGAAAGCCATTGCGAACCCGCTTCTGGATGAAATCAGCCTCAAAGGCGCACGTGGTGTTCTGATCAATATCACTGGTGGCTATGACCTGACCCTGTTCGAACTGGACGAGGCAGCAAACCGCATCCGCGAAGAAGTTGACCCAGAGGCCAATATCATCGTGGGCTCCACGCTGGATACCGATATGGAAGGCAAAATGCGCGTGAGCGTTGTGGCCACGGGTATCGATGTCAGCGAAGCCGCTCAGGATATCCCTGCGCCACTGCGCCGTATGCGCCCTGAAGCGCCAGTTGTGGCCGAAGCCGCCGCCGCCGCGGCGCCTGTGGAAACCCCGAGCTTTGCCGCTCAGGAAGCAAGCGAGCCTGTTGTCGAGGAGCCATCGCTCTTTGGCGAACTGGACGCGGCAGAGACCGAGGCGGCCCCCGCACCGCATTTCCCAGTTGAGACAGCCGGTGGCGATGTTCCTCCACCCGCCTATCAGCCACGCGAGATCGCCGAACCTGTTGAGCAGGCGGGATCAGAGGAATATGTAGCGCCAAAGCCAAATCCTGCAGGCACACCTTCGCCGCAGGCGCTGGAGCGTTTGAAGGCCGCAATTCACAAGGATGCGCCCGCCGCGTCCCATGCACCAGCGCCACAGCCTGAGCCTGCTGCAGAGAAGCCGCGCTTCGGGATCAACTCCCTGATCAACCGCATGGCGGGCCATTCCGATGGACATGCCGCCCCTGTAGAGCGTCGCCAGCCCACAATGGCAACCCGTCCCGCACCAGAGGAAACCGAAGTCGATCCCGATCAGGAACGCATCGAAATCCCAGCCTTCCTGCGTCGTCAGGCAAATTAAATTTAACAAATGGTTAAGAAGAGGGCTGGCCTTGTGTCAGCCCTTTTTCTTTTGAATAACAGGGTGTTAGATTTCCGCGCAAGCGTGATTGGCAAAGTTCCGCCTATGGTTTCGGCCTTTGTTGCAACGAGTCATAAAGCTTGAATTGTGGCTTCCCTGTGAAATTTGTATCAGCATTACATCCCTTTAATCTGCTTGCTATGGCGGTTTCTGGGTGTCTAGGGAAACAAAAGACTGGTGACTTTTTTGCAGGCGACACTTCGATCAGCGACCACCTTCTCGGGCATCGGTCTTCATTCCGGTCGCCCCGTGCGTATGGTGGTTCAGCCCGCGCCAGCGAATTACGGCATCTGGTTCCGCCGCTTGGATATCACGGATCGTGATCCGCTGATCGCTGCGCGCTATGATGCCGTGCCCGAAAGCCGTCTTTGCACCCAGATCGAAAACGCCGATGGTGTTGGCGTCTCGACGATCGAACATATCATGGCGGCCTTGGCTGGGATCGGCGTGCATAACGCCTTGATCGAGCTTGATGGCCCCGAAGTTCCAATCCTTGATGGCTCCTCCGCGCAATTCGTGCGTGCGATGATTGCCAAAGGTATCCAGCGCCAAGGCACTCCGATCTACGCGATTGAGGTTTTGGAAAAGGTTGAGGTCTCGGATGGCTATGCCACGGCCAGCCTGTCGCCGGCCGAAGGTCTGACGATGCGCTTCTCGATTGATTTCGAGGATGACGCTATCGGCACACAGACCCGCTTTACCGATCTGGCCAATGGCCGTTTTGTTCGCGAGTTATGCGACAGCCGCACCTTCTGTCGCCAATCCGATGTTGAGGCGATGCAGAAAGCGGGGCTGGCTCTTGGTGGCAGCTATGAAAACGCTGTTGTCGTTGATGGTGAAACAGTTCTCAGCCCTGGCGGTTTCCGCCATGAGGATGAGGCTGTGCGCCATAAAATGTTGGATGCTTTGGGTGATCTGTCGCTCGCGGGCGCGCCGATCATTGGCCATTACGAAGGCATGCGTGCGGGCCATATGCTCAGCAATCAGTTGCTGCGCGCCTTGTTCAACACGCCCGGTGCGTTTCGCATGGTTGAGTGTTCGCCCGAGATGGCCGCGCGCCTTCCCGGCATGGGCGTGAACCATGCCGATCTCGCACATGTCGCCTAACGCTATTCACACGTTTTACCCTCGAAATTAATGTGCTAGGACCAATGCAAGGGAAATCGGGCGGCTAAGCTCGGAAGCTACGCATATGGGTTGGTAGGCATGGCAAGCAGGCAAGATAAGTTGAAAGCGGGACTCAAGATCGGGGTCGTCCTCAGCCTTGTGACATTGGTGTCAGCATGCGGTGCGCGCAATGATGGCGAGCCGCGCCGTGGCCTGTTTGGCCCGCGCGAAAACACCACCCCGCTGGAACAGCTTGGCCCCGAAGATATCTACCAGCTTGCCGAGTTCGAGCTTGAGCGCAATGACGACCCAGAAGAAGCCGCGCGGCTCTTTAATGAGGTTGAGCGTCTCTATCCCTATTCGGAATGGGCGAAGCGTTCGCTGATCATGGCAGCCTTCAGCTATCATGCAGATCGTGATTATGAGGCCGCCCGCAGTGCCGCGCAGCGCTTTATCGATTTCTATCCAGCCGATGAAGATGCGGCCTATGCACAATATCTTCTGGCGCTCAGCTATTATGACCAGATCGATCAGGTCGGCCGCGATCAGGGCATCACCTTCCAAGCTTTGCAGGCCTTGCGGACCGTGATCGAATTCTATCCCGATAGCGAATATGCCGATAGCGCCGCGCTGAAGTTTGATCTCGCCTTTGACCATCTCGCGGGCAAGGAAATGGAGATCGGACGCTTTTATCTGCGCCGCGAACATTACTCCGCCGCGATCAGCCGTTTCCGCGTTGTTGTGGAGGAATTCCAAACCACGACCCATACGCCCGAGGCGCTTTTGCGTCTGGTCGAGGCCTATCTGTCGCTCGGCTTGGTCGAGGAGGCGCAGACCGCTGGCGCGATCCTTGGCTATAACTTCCAGTCCTCGCCCTTCTATGATGACGCCTTCAACCAATTGACCGGTCAAAATCTGGCACCTGACGCAACAGGCGAAAGCTGGCTGCGCGATATCTGGCGCCAGACGGTTGTGGGTGACTGGCTCTGACAAGACGGCTTTGGTCGCTTTCATTGGATCAGGAATAGATGCTGCGCCATCTCGATATCCGCGACATGCTTTTGATCGACCGTTTGGAGCTTGAGTTCCAACCGGGTCTCAATGTGCTGACGGGTGAAACAGGCGCGGGCAAATCGATTTTGCTGGACTCGCTTGGCTTTGTGCTGGGGTGGCGTGGGCGCGCCGATCTGGTGCGCGCAGGCGCTGCGCAGGGCGAGGTTGTGGCGGTTTTTGATCTGGCCAAGGATCATCCCGCGCATGCCATCCTGAGCGAGGCGGGTTTCCCGCAAGCGGAAGAATTGATCCTGCGGCGCGTGAATACGCCCGAAGGTCGCAAGACCTCTTGGATCAATGACCGACGCGCCAGCGGCGAGGTGCTGCGCGCGCTGTCCGAGACATTGGTCGAGTTGCATGGCCAGCAAGATGACAAAGGCCTTCTTGATCCGAAAAACCACCGCCTCATGCTGGATGATTTCGCAGGCCTCGCCCCGCAACGCGCGGAACTGGGCAGCCTGTGGCGCGCCCGATCCGAGGCGCGACGCGCCCTCGAAAAGGCCGAAGCCGCCTTGGCCAGCATGAAGGAGGAAGAGGATTTCCTGCGCCATGCCGTGGCCGAGTTGGACCGCCTTGATCCGCAACAAGGCGAAGAGGCCGAGCTGGATGCCCGCCGCCGCCTGATGCAAAGCGCCGAGCGTATGCGCGAAGATGTCGCCCGCGTGGTGGCCTCGCTCGGGCTGGAGGGGGCCGAGGGTGCCATGGGCAATGCCACCCGCTGGATCGAAGGCCTCACGGATAAGGCCGAAGGCGGGTTGGACGAGGCTCTGGCCGCGATTGAGCGCGCAATGGTCGAGTTGACAGGCGCGCAATCACAGGTTGAGCGTTTCGCCGATAGCCTCTCCTTCAACCCGCATGAGTTGGAAGAAACCGAAGAACGCCTTTTTGCCATTCGCGCGCTGGCGCGCAAACATGATGTTCTGGCCGATGATCTGGGCGGTTTCGCCAATGACCTGCGCGCCCGCCTTGAGGCGCTGGATGGCGGGGCAGGGCAGCTTGATGCTTTACAGCTTGCGCTCAACACGGCCGATACCGCCTATCAGACAGCCGCGCAGGCCTTGTCTGCCGCGCGCTCGGCTGCGGCCAAAGCCCTTGATGCGGCGATGAGCGAAGAGCTTGCCCCCCTCAAAATGGAGCGCGCGCGCTTTGTGACGGAGATCACGCAAGCGGCGGCTGGTGCTGACGGGATTGATACCGTCACCTTCACCGTGGCCACCAATCCAGGCGCGCCTGCGGGTGCCTTGAACAAGATCGCCTCGGGCGGGGAACTCTCCCGCTTTTTGCTGGCCCTCAAGGTTTGCCTGACCAAAGAGGCCGCGGGCCTGACCATGATTTTTGACGAGATCGACCGCGGTGTCGGCGGGGCAACGGCGGATGCGGTGGGGCGGCGCTTGGCCGCTCTGGCTGATGGAGAACAGGTTCTGGTCGTCACCCATTCCCCGCAGGTCGCGGCCTTGGGGGCGCATCACTGGCGCGTGGCCAAGGATGTGTCGGACGGGGTCACAACAAGTCGCGTGACAGCTTTGGATGCAGCCGAACGTGTTGATGAGGTCGCGCGTATGCTGGCAGGCGATACGATCACCGATGCCGCCCGAGACGCCGCCCGCGCATTGTTGCACCCGCAATAAGGTTTTTGCACCATTGCACCCGGAAAGCCGCTGATTTCGGGGTTTTGACGGTTGATCTGGCCTCGAAAAATATGCCCCATGAGACATGGTTATGCAGCGGGGCGCGGGGTGCCCGCATCATGCCCGCAAAAATCAAAACAAGCCCGCAGCAGGTTGGACGAGTGGCAGACGAGAATAACACGCAAATGCGTATCTGGACCCAAGAGATCGCTGCGGCGCTGAAATCTGGCTGGCAGATCCTTCGCGATAAAGGCCCAAGCCAGTTCCAGTTCTGGCTGATTGCGCTTGTGATCGGGATCGCGGCGGGTTTCGCGGCCCTGTTTTTCCGCAAAGGCGTCAATGCCCTTCAAAGCTGGCTTTATGGCGTGGATGATGTGCGGATGCTGCACAGCTTTGCCGAAGGGCTGCCATGGTATCTGATCCTTGTGATCCCGATGATTGGCGGGCTGGTCGTGGGGCTGATCCTGCACCGCTTCACCCCTGATGGCCGTGTCAGATCGGTCTCGGATGTGATTGAGGGCGCGGCCCTCAATAATGGTCGGGTTGAACATAAAGCGGGGCTCGCCTCGGCACTGGCCTCCATGATCACGCTTGGCTCGGGCGGCTCAACTGGCCGTGAAGGCCCTGTGGTGCATCTGGCGGCCGTGATCTCCTCCAAAGTGTCCTATTGGATCAAGGCAGACGGGATTACAGGGCGCGATCTTCTGGGCTGCGCGGTTGCGGCGGCGGTCTCGGCCTCCTTCAATGCCCCGATCGCGGGCGCGCTTTTCGCGCTTGAGGTCGTGCTGCGCCATTTCGCCGTTCACGCCTTCGCGCCAATTGTCATCGCTTCGGCTGCGGGCACCGTGATCAACCGTTTGGCCTTTGGCGAGATGACGGAATACAGCCTCGGCTCCGATAGCGCGTTGCAATTCTACGTGGAATTGCCTGCCTTTTTGCTTTTGGGCGTGGTGTGCGGATTGGTGGCGGTGGCCTTCATGCGCTCGATCTTCTGGACCGAGACGCTTGGCACAAATCTCCAGCAGCGCAGCGGCCTTCCGCGCTGGTTGCGCCCTGCGGTGGCAGGGCTCCTGCTCGGCGCGATCGCGATCTGGTTCCCCCATATCATCGGTGTCGGCTATCAAACGACAACGGCTGCATTAACAGGCCAATTGCTGCTGCATGAGGTGATAGTCTTCACCATGATCAAGGTCGCGGCAGTCGCTATCACGGTTGGCGGTCGCATGGGCGGTGGGGTCTTTTCGCCCTCGCTGATGATTGGAGCGATGACGGGGCTGGCCTTCGGGTTGATCGCAACAGGGGTCTTTCCAAATGTCTCGGGCTCCGAGACGCTTTATGCATTGGCAGGCATGGGCGCGGTTGCAGCCGCCGTTTTGGGCGCGCCGATCTCGACAACCCTGATCGTGTTCGAATTAACGGGGGATTGGCAAACAGGCCTTGCGGTGATGGTGGCCGTCTCGACCTCCATCGCGATCGCAAGCCGCATGGTGGATCGCTCCTTCTTTCTCACCCAGCTTGAGCGGCGAAATATCCATCTGGCCGCGGGCCCACAGGCCTATCTGCTCTCGATGTTTCGTGTGGGCAAAGTGATGCGCCCCATGGATCATGAAAACACGGCCCTGCAGGAGCATCTTCTCACCCTGATCGAACAAGGCATTTATACCGATACCAATGCAACGCTTGAACGCGCGCTGCCGATTTTCGAGCGTACCGGCCTTGATTATGTACCCGTGGTCCAGCTCGCACCGGGTGATGGGCCGCCCGCATTGGAAGGCGCTCTCTTCCATGTAGATGCGCTCAAAGCCTATAACCGCGCCCTCGCCGCCACCGCGGCCGAGGAACATAGCTAAAGCTCTTTCATCTTTCTAAAAATACGACCGCCGGAGGCTTTGGTTTTGCATCAGCAAAATCAATCAGCTGCGGGGCAGGGGTCAAATCTGCTCTACCGTGACCTTCTCGCCATCAAAGGCCAAATGCCCTTTGATCTCGGCTACGCCATCCAGCGGTGCCTCATAGCTCCAAGCGGCATCGGCAATCGTGCCCTCGGGTGTGACCAGCGAAAAATAGGTCGCTTGTCCTTTATGGGGGCAACGGGTCTGGCGGTCGGTTTGCTCCAGAACAGCCATCGCAACATCGCCACGCGGAAAATAAATCACTGGCGCATAATCGCCCTCGGACAATTCCAGCACGGCCGCACTTTCGGCAACAATTGCACCGCTGGTCCGCACCACATAGGTGCCTGACGCTTTGCGAATTGTGATGTGATCAGCCATGATTATTCCTCCTCATTGCCGGTCTTCTAGCACTCCAGCGCCTAAATGCACATCCAACGTTACGTTCTTGTGTCAAACGGGAGCTGTGGCCGCGATCAGCCAATCTTTCACGGCACCCTCAAGCTGCGGTCCGATTTTATCGGCCACATCACGATGATAGGCGTCCAGCCAGTCCCGCTCGGCCGCCGTAAGCAATTCAGGCAGGATCAGGCGGCGGTCAATCGGGGCGTAGCTCAGCGTGTCAAAGCACAGCATCGCCCGATCATCGCCACCCGCCAAGGCGGGGGCCTCGCGCACCACAATCAGGTTCTCGATCCGGATGCCAAACGCCCCCTCACGGTAATATCCCGGCTCATTGGACAGGATCATTCCCACCTCAAGCGGCACACTCGAGACGCGGCTGATCCGCTGTGGGCCTTCATGCACGCTGAGATAAACCCCCACACCATGCCCCGTGCCATGATCAAAATCGCGGCCAGCAGCCCAAAGCGGCGCGCGCGCCAAAGCGTCGATATCACGCCCCGAAATCCCTTTTGGAAAGCGCGCCATATGGACGCCAATCATCCCGCGCAGAACTTGGGTGAAGGCGGTTTTCTCCTCCAACCCCACTTGGCCCACGGGCAGGGTGCGGGTGATGTCGGTCGTGCCGTCCTGATACTGCGCGCCGCTATCGATCAGGAACAACTCGCCCTCTTTCAGCGGCGCATTGGTGTCTTCGGTGACGCGGTAATGCACAATCGCGCCATTGGCGCCTGCGCCCGCAATCGTGTCAAAGCTGATATCAAGCAGCGCGCCTGTCTCTGCGCGAAACCCTTCAAGCGCGCGCACGCAGTCAATCTCGGTCAGCCCGCCTTTGGGGGCTTGCTCATCAAACCAATGCAGGAATTTGGACATTGCGGCCCCGTCACGCAGATGCGCTTGGGCGGTGGCTTTGACCTCTGCGGTGGTTTTACGGGCTTTCGGGAAAATACAAGGATCAACGCTTTTGACGATCTCGATGCCTGCGGCCTCTAGGGTCAAACGGACCTGATGGGGCGCGGTTGCAGGGTCGATCTGCACGGGGCCTGTCAGCGCCTGAAGGCTTTCCTCAAACGCGTCCCAAGCCTTGATCGTGATATCGGGATCAGGGCCGAGGGGGACGAACTTTTCAGGATCGGAAAAAAGCGTCACATGCCCGTCTGCGGCGATAATCGCAAAGGTTTGGACCACGGGCAAATGCGCCAGATCATGGCCACGGATATTGAGGAGCCAGCAAATGCTGTCAGGCAAGGTCAGCACGGCGGCGGATTGGCCCTTCTCGGTCAAAAGCGCGCCAATATTTTCGCGTTTATCGACCGAACGCGTGCCCGCATACTCAACCGGATAAGCCTCTGCCTGTCCTGCGGGGCGCGGCGGCTGGTCGGGCCAGATCGCGTCGATCTGGTTGTCGGTCGGGACCAAGCTGATCTGGGCTGGTGTCAGGGCCTTTTCCAAGCGCTCGATCTCGGCGCTGCTATGCAACCAAGGGTCAAAGCCTATTGCGCCGCCTTGGGGCAAATGCGCGATCAGCCAATCCTCAAGTTTTGTTTCGGGCCAAGGCACAGGGGTATAGGCGCTTAAATCCACCTCGGATTTGACCTGCACGCGGTAGCGGCCATCGATGAACACGCCTGCGATATCGGGCAGAATAGCGGCAAAGCCTGCCGAGCCTGTAAAGCCCGTCAGCCATGACAGCCGTTCATCGCGCGGGGCGACATATTCGCCTTGATGGGCATCGGCGCGCGGCACCAAAAACCCCGCCAGCCCTTGCGCAGCAAGTCTTGCCCGCAAGCTTTCCAGCCGTGGTGGCCCGTTTTCGGGGCGGGCCGCGCTGGTGAAGCTTTGGAAACGGGTGGGGCTGGTATCGGTCATGCGCGGCGTGTCAGCTGGCTTTCCGGATACCCATGAAACGCGCCCGCGCCCTTGGGTCCGTGTCGAAAAGGGCGGCCAATTGCTCGGTGATAGCACCCGCCAATTGCTCGGCATCGGTGATGGTGACCGCACGCTCGTAATAGCGCGTCACGTCATGGCCGATGCCGATGGCCAGCAATTCCACGGCGCGGCGTTTCTCGACCATAGCGATGACATCGCGCAGGTGCTTTTCAAGGAAATTCGCAGGGTTCACAGACAGGGTGGAATCGTCCACAGGCGCGCCATCCGAGATCACCATCAGGATCTTGCGCGCCTCGGGGCGGTTGGCCATCCGGCGATGCGCCCATTCCAAGGCCTCACCGTCGATATTTTCTTTCAGCAGCCCCTCTTTCATCATCAGGCCCAGATTATCGCGCACCCGCCGCCATGGGGCATCGGCGGATTTATAGATGATATGGCGCAGATCATTCAGACGTCCGGGTTGCTGGCTGCGGCCATTGGCCAGCCATTCCTCACGCGCGCGGCCACCTTTCCAAGCGCGGGTGGTGAAGCCCAAAATCTCGACCTTCACATCACAGCGCTCTAGGGTGCGGGCCAGAACATCGGCACAGATCGCCGCGATCGAGATCGGGCGGCCCCGCATCGAGCCTGAATTATCCAGCAAGATCGTCACGACCGTGTCGCGGAATTCGGTGTCTTTTTCGCGCTTGAAAGACAAAGGCGTGGTGGGGCTGGCCACGATCCGTGCAAGGCGTCCCGCATCCAGCGTGCCTTCTTCCAGATCGAACTCCCATGAGCGGTTTTGTTGTGCTTGAAGGCGGCGTTGCAGCTTGTTGGCCAAGCGGCTCACGGCCCCTTTGAGCGGCTCCAATTGCTGATCAAGATAGGCGCGCAGGCGCTCAAGCTCTTGCGGCTCGGCCAGTTCTTCGGCGGTGATTTCTTCGTCATATTCGGTGGTGAAGACGGTATAATTCGGGTCGGCATCGGAATGGGGGGCAGGGGCGGGCGGCTCGGTCGGGGCCTCGCCTTCGGGCAATTCCTGTTCCTCGGATTCCTCCATCTCGCCCGTGTCATCCATCTGGACTTGGGCTTGGGATTCGTCTTGTTGCTCCTCTTGGCTGCGCTCGGGCGCGGCCTCGTTTTCCTGCTCGTCATCCTCATCCCCGTCGCCGGTGGAATCGGGTTGTTCCTGTTCCTCCGAGGCGCCCTCATCCTCGCTGTCATTATCCATCTCATCGGGGTCATCGCCAAGCTGGTCGCCATAGCCCAGATCATCAATCAGCTTGCGGGCAAATTTCGCAAAGCTGGCTTGATCCGCGAGGGTCTCATCGAGATTATCCAAGGTCTCGCCGCAGCGCTCTTCGATAAAGCCGCGCCACAACTCCATGACGTTTTGGGCCTCAGGCGGCAGGTCGCGGCCTGTGGCGAGATGGCGGATCAGATATCCCGCCGCCGTCGAGAGCGGCGCATCCGCACGATCCCGAATATCGCCATAGCCCTTGCGCCGTGCTTCAGATCCGATCTTGGCGTCGATATTGCCAGCCGTTCCAGGCATTTCGCGCGCGCCGATGGCTTCGCAGCGGGCGGTTTCCATCGCCTCCATCAGATCGCGGGCCATGGGGCCTGCAGGGTCATATTTTGAATGCACCTTCGCATCATGATGGCGGTGGCGCAGCGCATAGGCATCGGCCGTGCCGCGCGCCATCAGCACCTCTTCGCGGCTCATGCGGCGGCTGATCTGGGGCAGGCGCACCGCGTCATTCGAGGTCCCCGGAGGATCCACCGAATAGGTGACGGAAAGGTCTCGATCATCTGCCAAAACGCGCGTGGCATCTGCCAGCGCTTTTTTGAACGGATCAGCGGGGTTGTCTGAGGGCTTCTGCATAGGGGGGAATGTGGTTCAACACACCCCGACTGGCAAGGTCAGAAACGAAAAACAGCGCGGTTTGGTCAGCTTTGATCGTCGGTTTCTAGCGCCTCTGGCGGCAGGACGATCAGGCTGGAGCAATGCCGTATCAAACGATGTGCCATATCACTGGCCCATTCATCGCTGCGGAAGGTGGCGCGGCTGAGCAATGCGGCATGGGCGGTCTTGGCCTCAATGCGCCATTGCAGCACCCTACGACCCTGCTCGGCTTGGGTCAGGCTTGCCAAAACATCCAGCATGCTCTCGCGGATGGCCTCGGTGCGGCGCGCGTCTGGATCGGAGAGCAGCCATTGATGCTCCATCTCGGCCGAAAGCCGCCCTGCACAGGTCGCAAATTGATGGATCGGATCATTGGCCGTATTGGCCTGAGCAAGGCTGACAGGGGCGAAAAGCCCTAGAAACAAAACCAGTAAAATTGTTTTTACACTGCCCATAATTCAAGCAAACGGCCCGAAAACACGTTTGTAAAGTGTGCAGTATAAAAACTTTATGCTTAACGATGTATTGCTTCCAGCATGCCACATAAAAAAACCGCCCCCCAAGGAGCGGTTTTAGCTGTGTCATTTATGGCTGTTTGGCTCAGCCGATGCTCATGCTGGCGGCACTTTCTGGCAATTCCTCGTCAAAGCAGCGCTGGTAGAACTCGGCCACGGTCTGGCGCTCCAACTCATCGCATTTATTGAGGAAAGACAGGCGGAAGGCATAACCAACATCGCGGAAAATCTCGGCGTTCTGGGCCCAAGTGATGACGGTACGGGGCGACATAACCGTCGACAATTCGCCATTCATAAAGGCGGTGCGGGTCAGCTCGGCCACGGTGACCATCTGGCCGATCTGCTTACGGCCCGCTTCGGTGTTGAAATGCGGGTTTTTGCCCAGAACGATCGCGGCTTCGGCGTCATGGCTGAGATAGTTCAGCGTGGCGACAAGGCTCCAACGGTCCATCTGCGCTTGGTTGATCTGCTGCACACCGTGATAGAGGCCCGTTGTATCCCCAAGCCCGACTGTATTGGCCGTGGCAAAGAGGCGGAAATAGGGGTTCGGCGTGATGATCTGGTTTTGGTCCAGCAAAGTCAGTTTGCCGTCATGCTCCAGCACGCGCTGGATTACGAACATCACATCCGCGCGGCCCGCATCATATTCATCAAAAACAATCGCCACTGGATTGCGCAGCGCCCAAGGCAGGATGCCTTCGTGGAATTCGGTAACCTGCTTGCCATCGCGCAATTTGATCGCGTCTTTGCCGATCAGGTCGATCCGGCTGATGTGGCTGTCGAGGTTCACGCGAACAGCAGGCCAGTTCAGGCGGGCAGCGACCTGTTCGATATGGGTCGATTTGCCCGTTCCGTGATAACCTTGGATCATCACACGGCGGTTATGGCTAAAGCCTGCAAGGATCGCGCGGGTGGTGTCGGGGTCGAATTTATAGGTGCTGTCGATCTCGGGCACGCGGTCGGTGGCCTCGGCAAAGCCCTTTACCTTCATATCGGTGTCGATCCCGAAAACCTCGCGGACCGAGATTTCTTCAGTAGGTTTTGCGTCGCTTGCCATCGTGCCGTTTGTCATCTGCGCCTCGAGAGTTTTATGTCGGGTCCGTGGTGCAACATATTCCAGATGCCTGCAAGGGAAAGGGCTAGGATCAAAAAGGATATGGGGTGATTATTTGCACGCCATGCATGGCCTAGGCCTGTCCTGCCACAGCTTTAAGCGCGGCTTGAGGCTGTTTCAGATATCCATTCCGATCAAGCGTGTTCAAAGAAAACACCTGCGGCCTGTTCCGTGAACCGCAGGTGTTTTTCGTTTGATGCGCGGGATTAGCCCGTTAGTTCCAGCAGCTGACAAGCACCGTCATATCCGCCCCCAGACGCGCCAAGGCTTCTTGGCCCAAGGCGCGGTCTTGCGGGGCTGCGACAGGCGCGATGCCTGCTTCGTTCAGGATGCCCGCCAAAATATCGCCCCGCAATGCGAAGGTGACCCCTTGGGGCAGGCTGCGGCCTTCAACCTCGCTTGGCAGAACCATTCCAAGCACCGCCCCTGTCGGATCAAAAACGGGGCCGCCCACTTCGGTCTCGCGCGCCTCGACGCTGAGGCGCTGGATATCGGTATCGCCATCCAGCCCCGCCAGATCAGCAATCTCGCCATAGGTCAGCGAGGCCGTGCCCAATTGCCCGCCAAAGGGGAAACCCGCCACCGCGATATCACCGCGGATGCGGGCGGGCAGGGTTGCAAAAGCGGCAAAATTGACAGGGGCCAGACGGGTTTGTGGGCGCAGGACGGCCAGCCCCAGGTCATCATTGCGATAGGCGATATCGGCCTCATAGAGATCATCGATCATGATGCGGCTGCATTGACCGTCCAGCGCTTGGGTGCTCGTCATCACCGCGCCATCTTCGCTGACATAAAAGCCCGAGCGGGAAATCTCGGCTGTGCGCATCTCGAGACCTGCAAGAAGATTGATGCCTTGCGCCGTCGATGGGTCGGCCACGCTTGGATCAAGCACGCCCGCAATCGGGCTGAAGCTTTGCTCCATCATCGGCAGGACACGTTCCATCTGGGCATCGCGCTCGGGCGTCCAGATCAGGCTGAAGCCTTTGATCTGCCCGTCTTCAAGCCGCGCAATCGTGTGCGAGCGCAGCTGCGCCGATGCGCCCGTCAGCAAGAACCGCTCATTGTTGCGCTCGCGCTCACCCTCGGATGGGACAATCTCGAGCGATTGCATGATCTCGTAGAGCCCTGCCAATGTATTGCTATCGCCAGGCTGGCTGATCAGCAAAACCCGCACGCCGCTGTCAGTGAGGCTGTCGAATTGTGCAAAGGGAAATTCGTAACGTGCAAACTCGAGCATCGCCAAGGGCAGGTCGATCTCGATCCCTGCAAGGGTATCTGTGACCCGCTGCATGCCAAGCGCTGCAAGCTCGGCCTGATATTGCCCCAGCAATTCGGCGCGTTGGCGCGTGGTCAGGATGCCGCTGGCGTCATAGCCTTGTGCGGTTTGCCAAGCGCCCATGGCGCGGCGGGTGCCATTGCCGAATGCGCCATCGATGGCTGCGGTGTAAAAGCCGAACCATTGCATCGCGATTTGCAGGCCCTCGCGTTCCTCGCGGGTCAGCAGTCCTTCCGAGCGGCGCGCCTCGGCGGGGGTTTCCTCGATCACCACAAGGGTTGGGACCTCGGCTTGGGGGGCTTCGGTCTCTTCGACCAGCTCGCTTGGCTCCTCTGTAGCGGTTTCAGGGGCTTCAGGGGCCTCGGTCAGGGGGGTGGTTTCGATCTGCTCGGCAGGGGCGGCTTCTAGGGCATTCGCGCCAACGGGCCAGAATTGCTGGCGATAGACATCGCCTGTCTCGATATAGGAATCGCGCGGGATCAGGCCTTGCGCGCGCAAATCGCGCAGACGCGCATTTGCAGTTGCGCGGTCAAAGGGGCCAAGCGCCACGGCATACCAGCCCGCTGGCTGGCGAAACCCGTTCACGTCATCGACAAGCTGCGCATAAGCGCGCACGCGCGACTCGGCTGTGGCCAGATCGGGATGGGCCTCAATCTGGACCCAAACCTGATCTTGTGCCTGTGCTTGACCAACCCATGTTGTGTGGCAAATGAATACAATCCCGACCGCAAGACAAACCTGCGCAACCCAAAACTTCATATTTATATTTTTCCCGTATCGTCAGCTTGCCCCAGCAAGCCCCCAGTGGTTAGGCACGTAAGTTAACAGAGCGTTCAGGTTTTGCATCACAAAATTGCCCCCTGCGCCAATTGACCCCTGCGGGGGTGGGCCGTATTGAGGCGGCACAGGTTTGCGCAGAGCAGGATTTACAATCATGGCTGATACCACGGCACCCAAATGCTTTCAGGAGATTATCCTGCGGCTCCAGAATTACTGGGCCGATCAAGGCTGCGCGATCATGCAACCCTATGACATGGAAGTGGGGGCGGGCACCTTTCACCCCGCCACGACGCTGCGCTCGCTCGGCTCCAAGCCATGGGCTGCGGCCTATGTGCAGCCCTCGCGCCGCCCCACGGATGGCCGCTATGGCGAAAACCCGAACCGTTTGCAGCATTACTACCAGTATCAGGTGTTGATCAAACCCAGCCCGCCCGATCTGCAGGCGCTCTATCTGGGCAGCCTCGAGGCGATCGGCATCGATATGGAGCTGCATGATATCCGCTTTGTCGAGGATGATTGGGAAAGCCCGACCCTTGGCGCATGGGGCCTTGGTTGGGAGGTCTGGTGCGACGGGATGGAGGTGAGCCAGTTTACCTATTTCCAGCAGGTCGGCGGGCATGATTGCCGCCCCGTCTCGGGTGAGTTGACCTATGGGCTTGAGCGGCTGGCGATGTATGTGCTTGGCGTGGACCATGTAATGGAGATGCCTTTCAACGCACCGGATGCACCGATTGCGCTGAGCTATGGTGATGTCTTCCGCCAGACCGAGCAGGAATATTCGCGGTGGAATTTCGACGTGGCCAATACCGATGTTCTGTTCAAGCAGTTCGAGGAGGCCGAGGCCGAGTGCGCCCGCATCCTACAAGAAGCCTATGACGACCCCAAGACTGGCAAGCGTATCGTGATGGCGCACCCAGCCTATGACCAATGTATCAAGGCCAGCCATCTGTTCAACTTGCTGGATGCGCGCGGGGTGATCTCGGTCACCGAGCGGCAGGGCTATATCGGGCGCGTACGCGCCTTGGCCAAGCTTTGCGCAGATGCCTTTGTGCAGACAGAGGCGGGCGGCTGGTCCGCAACGGATGCCGCATGAGAAAGGGTCAATTCGTGGTCGCAGCGCTTGTTCTATCAGCCGCCCTTGCGGGGGCGGGCATGTGGTACACACAGACCCGCGCCTATTACGCGCCTGTGGATGCAGCAAGTGAGGCCGCCATCATCAAGCTGACAACCTATGAGGGGCTGGCCGAGCCTTTGTTGATCGAAGGCTTTGACGGGCTCGATTCCTTCTCCTCGCCGATCCGCTACCGCGCGTGTTTCACAACGCCGATCAGGTTGCCCACCCTGACCGAAACCTTCCAGAGCCACCCCGCGCCAACCCCGTTGATCGCACCGGGCTGGTTCTCCTGCTTTGATGCCGAGGCTATCGGTGAAGCGCTGGAGGCTGGCACGGCTTTGGCCTTTATGGGCGAGGAAAACATCCAATACGGCATCGACCGTGTTGTGGTGATTGATGGCGAGGGGCGTGGCTATGCATGGCAGCAGATCAACCCTTGCGGTGAGGCGGCCTTTGCAGGCGATCCATTGCCCGAAGGATGCCCCGCGCAGGAGGAGGAAGGATAATGTCCGAACCTGCGTCCGATCTTGAACAATTGCAGGCTGATTTCGACAAGTTCCGCCGCCGCACGCGCCGCAATTTGCGCAAATCCCATGCCGATGGCCTGCTGTCCGGCATCGTGTCAATGCTCAAACCTGGTGATGTGGTTTGTGATTGCGGGGCGAATGTGGGCGATGTGACCGCGCAGCTTGCCGCCTCTGGCGCGCATGTGCATGCATTTGATCCTGATCCCTATTGCATCGAGACCTTGCAAAAACGCTTTGCGGATACGCCCAATGTCACCATCCATGCCGCAGCCCTTGGCACGAGCGAGGGTTCGATCCAATTGATGCGCGCGGTGAATTTTGACGAAAACCCCAAAGGGGCTTCTGTCAAATCCACCGTTCTGGATGGTGGCCGTATGATTGACGAGGATAAGGGCCATGCCATCGACGTGCGCTTGATGGATTTCCCTGCTTTTCTGAACACCCTTCTGGCCGAGCATGGCGAGATCGCCTTTGTTAAGATAGATATCGAAGGGGCCGAGCTGGACCTTCTCGAAGCCATGGAAGAGCAACAACTTTTCGAGAAAATCCGCCTCACCGTGGCGGAAACACATGAGAATAAATTCAAAGACCTTCGCCCCCGTTTCCGCGCCCTGCGCGAGCGGATGGGAGAGGCCTACCCGATCACCCGCGTTAATCTCGACTGGATCTGAGACCGCCGCTACAGGACGATATTCATGCCCGATCTTCTGCTCGAACTTTTCTCCGAGGAAATCCCTGCCCGTATGCAGGGCAAAGCCGCCGATGACCTGAAGAAACTGGTCACCGATGGTCTGGTTGAGGCGGGGTTGACCTATGCCAGCGCGGGCGCGTTTTCTACGCCGCGCCGTCTGACCCTGACCATTGAGGGGCTCAGCATCGAGAGCCCGACTTTGACCGAGGAACGCAAAGGCCCGCGCGCGGATGCGCCCGAAAAAGCCTTGGAGGGGTTCTTGCGCTCGACAGGGCTGACCAAGGACCAGCTTGAACTGCGCGATGAGAAAAAAGGGCAGGTCTATTTCGCCAAGGTAACCAAAGCGGGCCGTCCCGCAGCCGAGATCATTGCCGAACTGGTGCCCACCGTGATCCGCAATTTCCCTTGGCCAAAATCCATGCGTTGGGGCGCGGGGGCTTTGCGTTGGGTGCGCCCGCTGCATTCGATCCTGTGTATTCTAAGCGATGAGGCTGGCGCTGAAATCGTGCCTTTTGATGTGGATGGCATCACCAGCACCGATACCACCGAGGGCCACCGTTTCATGGCAGCGGGTCGTTTCGCGGTCACGGGCTTTGAGGATTACGAGACCAAGCTCAAACGCGCCAAGGTGATCCTGTCTGCCAGCGAACGCGCCGAGCAGATTTGGCATGAGGCCGAGCAGATGGCCTTCGCGGCAGGGCTTGAATTGGTGCCTGATCGCGGGCTTCTGGCCGAGGTTGCGGGGCTAGTGGAATGGCCCGTTGTCTTGATGGGCGAGATTGGCGAGGAGTTCCTTGGCCTGCCGCCCGAGGTTTTGCAAACCTCGATGAAAGAGCACCAGAAATTCTTTTCCGTGCGCAACCCGAAAACAGGCCGTATCGAGCGGTTTGTAACCGTGGCCAATCGCGAAACCGCAGATCAGGGCACGACCATTCTGGCGGGCAATCAAAAGGTTTTGTCGGCACGTCTGTCGGATGCGAAATTCTTCTGGGAGAACGACCTCCGCGTGGCGAAATCCGACCTCTCGGTCTGGACCAAATCGCTGGAAAACGTGACCTTCCAAGCGCAATTGGGCTCTCAGGCCGCCCGTATTGAGCGGATCGCGGCCTTGGCTGAGGAAATCGCGCCGCTTCTGGGTGCCGATGCGAAAGAGGCCGCGCAGGCCGCAAAGATCGCCAAGGCTGATCTTTCCTCGGAAATGGTCTATGAATTCCCCGAACTTCAAGGGCTTATGGGGCGCTATTACGCTGCTGAGGCGGGCTTCTCCCCCGAGGTCGCAGCCGTGGCCGAGGAGCATTACCAGCCGCTTGGCCCCTCGGATGATGTGCCAACTGCGCCTCTGTCAATGGCCGTTGCCTTGGCCGATAAGCTGGACACGCTGACAGGGTTCTGGGCGATTGATGAAAAGCCAACAGGCAGTAAAGACCCTTACGCGCTGCGCCGTGCGGCATTGGGTGTTATCCGTATTCTCTTGGCCGAAAGCCGCCGCATGAGCCTTGAAGAGGTCCTTACGAGTGGCTTTGCAAAGCATGGTAAATCGGATGCGGCTGATCTGGTCGCCGATCTCCTCTCCTTCTTCCATGACCGCCTTAAGGTATTCTTGCGCGATGAAGGCATTCGCCATGATGTGATTGATGCCTGCCTTGCGATGGCGGGCAGCGATGATCTGGCGCTTGTGGTGATGCGGGCCAAGGCTCTGGCGGCTTTCCTTGCGACCGAGGATGGCGGCAACCTGACCCAAGGCTATAAGCGGGCCAATAACATCCTGACCCAAGCCGAGGCCAAGGATGGCGTGGAATATCGCTATGGCGCGGATGAGAAATTCGCGGAAACCGATGAGGAAGGCGCTCTGTTTACAGCGCTGGCCAAAGCGCGCGACAAAGTGAACCCCGCTTTGGCCTCCGAGGATTTCGCAGGCGCCATGGCGCAATTGGCAGGTCTTCGCGCACCGATTGATGCCTTTTTCGAAGCGGTTCAGGTGAATTCCGACAATGACATTGTGCGGCGCAACCGTTTGAATTTGTTGCATGAGATCGTCGAGATCTGTGGCCGTGTGGCTGATCTGGACAAGCTAGAAGGTTAAATGCCGCAACGCAGCGCTTTACAGGGCAGGTGACGGCCCTGTAGTGTCACGCTGGACTTACAAATAGGCGTAAACCCGTGCTCACAACGCCCGACTTTACCGAGATCACACCATCGGCTGACATCCGCAAATCGCGGCATGGCAACCGTGCGAAATGCTTGCAGCGCCTGATCCGTCTGGATCTTCCGGTGCCGCTGACGGTTGGGCTGTCCTTTGACACGGTGCGCGCGATTGCTGCGGGCAAGCTGCCCGATATGACATCGCTGACGGGGGTTTTTGGCGAAGGCAAGCTGCTCTCAGTGCGCTCCTCCAGTGAGATGCCCGATTGGGGCGGGCCGGGCACTGTTCTTAATATCGGGATGAATGACGAGGTCGCGGCCGGTTTGGCCAAAAGCCACTCTGCCGCCGCGGCGGATCAGCTCTATGTCAATTTCATCAAATCCTATGCCGTTGATGTGCTGCGCCTTGATGCCGATATGTTTGACGGCACCATCACGCCGCGTTTGGCCAAGCAATATTTCGAAGATGAAACCGAGGAACCTTTCCCTCAGGACCCCGCCGTTCAATTGGCCGAAGTGCTGCGCTCTATGGCGCGCGCATGGGATGGCACCACTGCGCGCCTGCTGCGTCAGGCGCAAGGCGCACCTGCGGATGCGGGGCTGGGGCTGGTGGTGCAGCGCATGGCACTGGGAATTGGCGAGGGGGTTTCAGGCTCGGGCGTGATCCAGTTCGTCTCGGGCGAGACGGGCGCGCCGCAGGTCACGGGGCGCTATCTGGCGCAAGGCCAAGGCCGCGCCGCCCTGCGTGAGGAAGACGCGCTCTTTATCACCAAGGATGAGCGCGGCCCTTCATTGGAAGATACCTCGCCCGAAATCGTCGATGCGTTGCGCGATGCGGGAAAGCTCGTGCGCCGCCGCCTGCGTGAGGAAATGCAGATCGAATTTACCCTGATGAACGGGGAATTGCATATTCTGGATGCGGTCAGAACGCCCCGCTCGGCGCTTGGCGCGGTCGAGATTGCGGTGGCTTTGGCCAATGATGAGGTGATCAGCCGTGAAGATGCGATGATGCGCATTGCCCCGTTTTCGTTGAACCAGATGCTGCACCGCCAGATCGACCCGACAGCCGAGCGCGATGTGCTCACCCGTGGTATCGCGGCAGCCCCTGGGGCGGCGACAGGCAAGCTGGTGTTTTCCTCGACCACGGCCAATGCGATGGCCGCGCAGGGGGAACCTTGCATTCTGGTCAAACGGGAAACCAGCTCAGAAGATGTGCGCGCCATGCATGCGGCCCAAGCCGTGATCACCGAGCGTGGCGGCATGACCAGCCATGCCGCTGTGATCGCGCGCGGCCTTGGCCTGCCTTGCGTCACGGGTGCCAACAGGTTGGAGCTTGATCCCCGCAAGAAAACCCTCACCGTGTCAGGGCGGCGCGTCTTCCATGAGGGGGATGTGGTGACTGTTGATGGCTCGTCGGGTGAATTGCTGGTGGGGGCTGTCAAAATGGTCGAGCCTGCCCTTGGCGGTGCCTTTGCCAGCTTGATGGAATGGGCCGATGCGGCGCGCGATATCGATATCCGAGTGAATGCCGATACGGTCGAGGATGTCAAAACAGCCGAGCAGTTTGGCGTGGACGGGATCGGCCTGTGCCGCACCGAGCATATGTTCTTTGACCCAGCCCGCCTGACCCTGATGCGCGAGATGATTTTCGCCGAAGGCCCTGAGGATCGCGCGGCCGCGCTTGAGCGGCTTTTGCCGATGCAACGCGCTGATTTCACGGATATTTTCAAGATGATGCAGGGCAAGCCTGTCTGCATTCGTCTGTTTGACCCGCCCTTGCATGAATTTCTTCCCACCGACCGTGACGGCATTCGCGCCTTGGCCGAAGCCCTTGATATTCCCGTCAGTAAAGTGGCATCGCGGATCGAGAGCCTGCAGGAATATAACCCCATGCTGGGGATGCGCGGGGTGCGTCTCGGCATCACCGTGCCCGAGATCTACGACATGCAAGCGCGCGCCATTTTCGAGGCGGCGATCAAGGCCAGCCAAGGGGCAGAGCCTGTGGTGCCCGAGATCATGATCCCGCTGGTCTCGGCTGCGCGTGAGGTTGATCTGGTCAAAACCCGCGTCGATCAGGTGGCCTCGGCGGTGAAGGCCGAAACGGGCAAAAGCTTTACCTACCGGCTTGGCGTGATGGTCGAGACGCCGCGCGCGGCGTTGCGTGCAGGCGAGATTGCCGAGAATTCGGCCTTCCTGTCATTCGGCACAAATGACCTGACCCAGATGACCTATGGTCTGTCGCGCGATGATGCGGGGCGGTTTATGTCGGCCTATGTGCAGCAGGGTGTTTTTGTCGAAGACCCGTTCACGCGGATGGATACGGATGGGGTGGGCGAATTGCTGCTTTTGGGGGCAGAACGTGGCCGCCAGACCAAGCCTGACATCACCTTGTCGATCTGTGGTGAGCATGGCGGCGATCCCGACTCGATCGCCTTTTGCCGCGCGGCTGGATTTGACTATGTCTCTTGCTCGCCTTTCCGCGTTCCGGTTGCGAAACTGGCCGCAGGGCAATTATCTATATCTGACAAATAGTTGCCGCTATTCGTTGATGTATTTTCTCAATTTGAAGTGATTCGGACCTTCTGCGCGGTCAACCCCTTGGGGGGCTTGGTCAATAGCGCACAAGATTAAGGGGCGGTTTGGCGATGCCCCGCTTTCAGGTTAACGAGTGCCTTGCGGAAAACCGCGCAGTTAAACATTGGGGAATAACCCCAAGGATGGATTGAATGGCAGTAAAACAGGTAGTCACCGCTTTGGCGGCGGGCTTGGCTTTCATGGCGGGCGCCGCACGCGCTGACGTCACAGTAAGCACAAGCACCGATCCAACAGCCATTCTCTCGGCCTTGACTGCTGTTCAAACCGCACCCGTAGGCACGATTGAATTGCGTTTGACGAGCCTGATGGGAAGCGAACACACCGCCCTGCGTTCGGTCAGTTCCACACGTATTCGCCGTCTCGGCTCGGCCATGACCACCAGCGATTTCGGCGTCAGAAATTCCCGTGCGCAAATCTACAATGTTGATCAATTGATGGCAATGCCGCGTCCGCGCCGCTCGTCCGAGCTGAATTGCCTGACCGAGGCGCTGTATTTCGAAGCGCGCGGCGAAAGCATTCAGGGCCAATATGCCGTGGCCGAAGTGATCCTGAACCGCGTCGATATGGATAATTACCCCGATACGGTCTGCGAAGTGGTCAATCAGGGCACGGGCCGTCGCCATGCCTGCCAATTCTCCTATACCTGCGATGGCATTCCCGAGCGTGTGACCGAGCGTGCGATGTGGGACCGTTTGATGCGGGTCTCTGCAATTATGCTGGATGGGGGCGAGCGTCCTTTGACAAGCGATGCCAGCCATTACCACACCACAGCCGTCAATCCGCATTGGGCCAGCGCCTACCCCCGCACCGCGCGGATCGGCACGCATATTTTCTATCGTCAACAATACTGATCGCGCAGTTGTCGGTTTGAAGCCTTTTCCCGACGAGTTTGGGTGGGTTGTTTGATATCTCTCTGGTAAAGACCGTCCCCAGAGAGAGGGCGACACCAGATGAGTGACGATATAAACCTAGCATTTTTGCACCCGTCCGAGCGGGCGAAGGCCACAGCGGGCGCTGATCCGCTTGATCGCATCTCGATGTCCGATCACGAGCGCGAGGTCGAGATCGGTGCCTTCCAGCAAGAACGCGGGATCACGCAGCGCATCCGCTTCAATGTGGTGGTCGAGGTGCGCTCCTTGGCGGAAACGGCCTCGGATGATGTGGACCGTATCCTGTCCTATGACACCATCGTCGAGGCGATTGATCTGGAATTGGCGGCCGAGCGGCTCAACCTGCTCGAGACTTTGGCCGCACGGATTGCCGAGCGTATCCTGACCCATCCGCTGGCGGCGCGCTGTTTTGTGCGGATCGAAAAGCTGGATCGCGGGCCATATACTTTGGGCGTCGAGATCGTGCGCACGGCGCAATCGGGCGCGCATCTCAAACTGGCCGAAGACCAGCCCCATCCTTTGATGGTCTATCTCTCGAATGACGCGATCGGGCGTGAGGATTTACCTGCATTGCTGGACCATCTCGAAAGCACTGGCGCGCCATTGATCCTATGTGTGGGTGCCAGTGATCTGGCCAGCCCTGCCGCGTCCCATGATATGCCGCAGCGGCGGATTGATCTGCTGGCGATTGAGCAAAACGCATGGGTTCTTGCCTCGCGCGATGATCGTTGCGTGGTGGTCGATAGCAGGACCGAGCTTGATTGGGCCATGAAACACGGGCGGATCAGCGTTTGGGCCCCCTCCAAACTGGTTCTGGATGCGGTGAATGCGCCGAAGATGTCGGTCAGGGCTGGCGAGGCTTTGGCGTTGTGGCTGGCAGAACAGCTTGAGGCGCAGCGCCTTGTGCTCTTGGGGGGCGATGTTCCGCAGGATGCACCACTTCCCGTTGAGCCATGGGCGGCAGAGGCGCTACCGAAGCTCTAGCCGCATCTCTAGCATCGGCGCGCCCTTATCCTCAAAGCGCCGCACCTCTTTGAAACCCGCCTTTTCCAAAACACGGATCGAGGGCGCGTTGAGCGGACGGACGAGCCCGAAAATGCTTTTTTGTGGACGTGTAAGGGCCGCGTAATCCAGCGCTGCAGTGACAAATTCACTGGCAAGGCCAAGGCCCCATTGCGCGGGCAAAAGGTGGTATGACAGGTTCAGCCCGTCAAACCCCTCGCGCAGGGTCAGCCCGCCAAGCCCCACGGGGTGGCCCGCATGATGAAGCGCCCATCTGCCAAAACCATGCGCCTGCCAATGGGCGAGATCGAATTCCAGACGGGTCTCACAGGCGGCGCAGTCCAGTGGTGTCGGGTCAGGCCTGAAGGCCACAACCTCGGGCTTGGAGAACAGCTCTGCATAGAAAGGGGCATCCGCGCGGGTGACGGGCTGGCCTGTCAGGCGCAAGCTGCGCAGAAGGGGATTTGCAGTGTCATTCATAGCGCGCGTTTTCAACACGGGCGTGGCAAGGGCGCAACCCGACACTTCTGCTGCACTGCCGCAAAAGGCTTGGGCCTTGTCTGTGACCTGCCGCAAAGGTAGGTCGCCTGCATGACGCAATATCTTCGCCCGATTGTCGTAACCGGCCCCGATACCCGAGGGGATGATTTGAGCTTGGCGGGTGGCTGGTGCCACTTCCGCGAGGTTGAGGTGTTGGAGCGGGGCAAACCGCGCGGCCAGATCGTTCATGCACGTGATATCCCCGTAGATCAGTTGCAGCGCCTGACCGCGCCGCGCGTGCCCTTTGCGGGCATTACGATGACATATCCATCCTTGATGGGCATTTTGAACGTGACGCCTGATAGTTTCTCGGATGGCGGGCAGCATGACGCGCCCGAGCAAGCGGTGGCGCGGGCGCGTGAAATGCTGGCAGAAGGTGCTGACATCATTGATATGGGTGGTGAATCCACCCGCCCCGGAGCGCTGGAAGTTGCCGCTGATCTTGAGCTGGCCCGCTTGGCCCCCGTGATCGAGGCCCTGCGCGCCAAGGGGATGGATATGCCGATCTCGGTTGATACGCGCAAAGCCTCGGTCGCGCAGGCGGCGATGGCGGCGGGCGCGGATGTGATCAATGATGTCTCGGCCTTCCAGTTCGACCCCGCGCTGGCCGATGTGGCTGCGCAAACGGGGGCAGGGGTGGTCTTGATGCATTCCATCGGCCTGCCCGAGACGATGCAGAAGGACGCGACAAGCGCCTATAGCGACGTGATTTTCGATGTTTATGATGCATTGGAAGAACGGGTGGCCTTGGCCGTATCAAAAGGGATCGCGCGCGAGCGGATCATGATCGATCCAGGCATCGGCTTTGGCAAAACAGACCCGCATAACCTTGCGCTGCTCGAACGGCTGTCGTTGTTTCATGCTTTGGGCTGTCCGATCCTGCTGGGGGTTTCGCGCAAAGGCATGATCGGGCGTCTTGCGGGTGTTGAGGCCGCTGACCAGCGCGGCGCGGCATCGGCGGCAGTTGGCCTATGGGCGATATCGCAGGGGATACAGATGCTGCGGGTTCATGATATAGAGATACACAGACAGATGATCGCGCTCTGGATGGCCTCCAGCGGCGCGGCGGGGGAGATGAGCAGATGAGCCGTAAATTATTTGGAACCGATGGTGTGCGCGGGCGGGCCAATGCCTATCCGATGAATGCGGAAATGGCGCTGAAGCTTGGCGCGGCGGCGGGGCGGTATTTCCGTCAGGACAATAGCCGTGGTCACCGTGTGGTGATCGGCAAGGATACGCGGCTCTCGGGCTATATGATCGAGAATGCGCTGACTGCGGGCTTTACCTCGACGGGGATGAATGTGCTGCTGTTGGGCCCTGTGCCGACCCCCGCCGTGGGGCTTTTGACGCCATCGATGCGCGCAGATGTCGGGGTGATGATTTCGGCCAGCCATAACCCTGCGACTGACAATGGCATCAAGTTTTTCGGGCCAGACGGGTTCAAATTATCCGATGAGGCAGAGGCCGAGATCGAAGCGCTCGTCTTTGGTGATATTGCCCCTGCTCAGGCTGAAAATATCGGGCGGGCCAAACGCATTGATGATGGGCGGTTCCGCTATGTTGAACGGGTCAAGGGCACTTTCCCCCAAGGGCTGACGCTTGAGGGGCTCAAAGTGGTGATCGATTGCGCAAATGGCGCGGCTTACCGCGCAGCGCCTGAAGTCTTGTGGGAATTGGGGGCTGAAGTGGTTGCCATTGGGGTTGAGCCGAACGGGTTCAATATCAATGACGGGGTCGGCTCGACCGCGCCTGAGGCAGCGGCGGCCAAAATCCGTGAAACGGGGGCGGATGTGGGCATTTGTCTTGATGGCGATGCCGACCGCGTGATCTTGATCGACGAGACAGGCGCGGTTGCCGATGGCGATCAGATCATGGCGCTGTTTGCCAATCGTTGGGCCGAGGAGGGGCGCCTGAAGGGGCGGACCTTGGCGGCGACCGTGATGTCCAATCTGGGGCTGGAGCATTATCTTGCAGATCGCGATATCGCCTTGCACCGAACTGCGGTCGGAGATCGCTATGTGGTTGAGGCGATGCGGGCCAATGGGTTGAACCTTGGCGGGGAGCAATCGGGCCATATCGTGATGACCGATTTCGCCACCACGGGCGATGGCTTGATCGCGGGGCTGCAATTTCTGGCCGAGATGAAGCGCACAGGCAAACGCGCCAGTGAGCTTACACGGAATTTCGAAAAAGTGCCGCAGCTGTTGAAAAATGTCCGCTATGCCGATGGCAAAACCCCTTTGGAGGCCGCCTCTGTGCAGGCCGCAATTGCGGCAGGCGAGGCCAAGCTAAACGGGTCGGGGCGGTTGTTGATCCGTAAATCGGGCACCGAGCCTTTGATCCGTGTGATGGCGGAAGCCGAGGATGAAGGGCTGATGTCCTCGGTGGTGGATGATATCGTGGGGGCGGTTCAGGCCATGGCCTAAGCGCGGCCCCCTTCGCGTGACGTGGGGCGGTTGAGGCCTGCGGCGCAAGTATTTTTAAAGCAAAGATGAGGCCAGCGCCGGTTTTCCGGCGATATAGGTCTGTGTGATGGCGCGGTCATCGCCCATCATGATGGTCGGGAAAAGCGCCTCCCAGATGTCATTGGCGCGCGCGCTGCGCTGCGCGATCGCGGTGGTGGAGGCGAGGTCGAGCACGGTGAGATCGGCCTCCATCCCCTCTGCGATATTTCCGATACGGTCATCCACGCGCAAGGCGCGGGCCGAGCCTTGGGTGGCCAGCCAGATCAATTGTGCAGGATGCAGTACCTGGCCGCGCAATTGCGCGATCTCATAGGCGGCGGCCATCGAGCGCAGCATCGAGAAACTAGACCCGCCGCCCGTATCGGTCGCAAGCCCCACGCGAAGGCGCTTGGCCAGCCCCATATCAAACAGCCCCGAGCCGATGAAGGTATTGGAGGTCGGGCAATGGATCAGGGCCGCGCCGATCTCGCTCAGGCGGTCAATCTCGCGCGGCTCGAGATGGATGGCATGGCCATAAAGGCCGTTTTCGCCAAGCAGGCCATGGGCTTCATAAGTGTCGAGATAATCGCGCGCCTCAGGGAAAAGGCTGCGCACCCAAGCGATTTCATCGGTTTGCTCGGAGAGATGGGTTTGCATCAGGCAATCGGGATGCTCGGCCCAAAGCGCGCCAAGGCTTGAGAGTTGCTCATGCGTGGAGGTGGGCGAGAACCGCGGGGTGATGACATAGCTTGCGCGCCCATTGCCATGCCAGCGCGCCAGCAGCGCCTTGCTGTCATCATAGGCCGATTGTGCCGTGTCGTGCAGACCATCCGGCGCATTGCGATCCATGCAGGTCTTGCCCGCAAAGACCCGCATATTGCGCGCGGCGGCGGCTGTGAACAGCGCGTCCACGCTTTCGGGATGGATCGTGCAATAGCTGGCGACACTTGTGGTGCCATTGGCCAAGAGCAGGTCGAGATAAAGCTCCGCCATCTCCTTGGCATAGGCCGGATCGCCAAAGCGCATTTCTTCGGGGAAGGTGTAGCTGTTGAGCCAGTCAATCAACCGCTTGCCCCAAGAGGCGATGATGCCTGTTTGTGGATAATGGGCATGAGCATCGACAAAACCCGGCAGGATCAGAGCCTGCCCGTGATCTGTCACTTGCGCATCTGGATGGTCGCGGCGCAGGGCATCGGCGGACCCCAGCTCGGTGATCAGGCCGTTCTGGATTACGATGCCGCCTTGGCTTTCGTGCAGCACGGCATCTGGGCCGTCATCCATAGGCCTGCCTGTGAATTGCAGATATTGCCCTAGAATAAGGTATTTCACGGTCATTTCTTGTGCCGCCCCTTTTCTTGTGCGCGCCCTAATGTCATACCGCGAGCAAGGGGCTTAGATAAGCTCTAATCGTCGCTTCAGCATGTGGGTGTGAGGCAAATGGCCGAGAATCACGAAATAGAGCTTGAGGATGATCGCGACAGCGAACGCGATGTCTATGCTTTGGATGGTGGATTGCGCGCGCAATTGAAACGCGCCGTAGCCTATCGCGATGTTAGGGCCATTGATGCCTTGATGGAGCCGCTCCACCCTGCTGATATCGCCGACCTTCTGGAACAGATTTCCAGCGGTGAGCGCGAGGCTTTGTTGGAGCTGTGGTCCTCGGGTGTTGACGGTGAGGTTCTGTCAGAACTGGAATGGTCGACGCGGGAAGAAATCCTGCCGCTTCTGCCAGATGCGGTCTTGGCAGATGCGGTCCGCGAACTCGATTCCGATGATGTTGTCGATCTGGTCGAAGATCTGGGCGAGGATCAGCAAGAGGCCATTCTGGATGCCCTGAACGATGCCGATAGGGCGGCTGTTGAACAGGCGCTGAGCTATCCTGAGGAATCCGCGGGCCGTTTGATGCAGCGCGAGGTTGTGCGCGCGCCCGATCACTGGACGGTCGGTGAGATGATCGATTTCCTGCGCAGCGATAGCGCGGAATTGCCCGAACAATTCTATCATATCGTGCTGGTGAACCCCGCGATGAAACCTATTGCACAGGTGACATTGGGGCGGCTCTTGTCCAGCCCGCGCGCGGTGAAGCTGGTCGATATCACCGAAGACAGTTTCCGCGTTATTCCTGTTACACAGGATGAAGATGACGTGGCCTATGCCTTTAACCAATATCACCTGATCTCCGCCCCTGTGGTTGATGATGACGGGCGATTGGTGGGTGTGATCACCATTGATGACGCGATGATCGTTCTGGATGAGGCGAATGAAGAAGACCTTCTGGCCCTATCAGGTGTTGGCCGCGACGAAAGCTTGAACGATTCCATCGCCACCACGGCGCGCCAGCGCTTTCCATGGCTTTTTGTGAACCTGCTGACGGCGATTGTGGCCTCTCTGGTGATTTCGGTTTTTGAGGGAACAATTTCGCAAATCGTTGCTCTGGCTGTTTTGATGCCGATTGTTGCCTCAATGGGTGGAAATGCAGGAACGCAGAGCCTTGCAGTTGCGGTGCGTTCCATCGCCACGCGGGATTTGACGCGCTCAAATATGCTGCGGGTTGTCTCGCGTGAGGCGGGGGTGGGGCTGTTGAACGGCTTTGCCTTTGCTATCATCATGGGGTTTGTGGGCTTTTTCTGGTTTGGCTTGCCACTGCTGGGGCTGGTGATTGCCATTGCGATGGTGATCAACCTTGTGGTGGCGGCATTTGCAGGCATTTTGGTGCCTGTTGCCTTGGACCGTTTCGGCGCTGATCCAGCGCTCGCCTCGGGCACATTTGTGACAACGGTCACAGATGTTGTGGGCTTTTTTGTATTTCTGGGATTGGCCTCGATGCTGCTGATCTGAGGCGTCAGGCGGGCCGCTTTAGCCTTGTGGCACATCCAAGGTGATGTTGCGCCCGTTCTTCACATATTGAAGCGAACCCGCCCCGATGGCCGCAACGCGCCCCCCATCCAGACGGTCGCCAACGGTGACGGTCACAAAGCGACCCGAGGCCAGACGCACCAGCGCGCGGCGGCTGGATTCTGAGCCTGACACACCGATCAGGTTGATATTGCGCAGGCTGATCGCGTTATTCATCGTTGCAGCGCGGCTAACAGATGCATTGGAGGGGATCGAGGGGGCCGAGCTGGATTGCGGTGCGGGCGCGGAGGCGGTTGTGATCGTAGCGCCCGAGCCGCCTTCATTGGCACGCTGCGCGCGAGCGACCAAATCTTCGATATCGGCAGGTCTGAGGCGCGGCACATTGGAGCGCGAAATCGCCAGATCGCTTGCCCCTGCCAATTGGATCAATGCGCCATTGGAACCGTCGAGATCGATCAGAGCCTCGCGCCCTTCGGTCACGGCGGCAGATGCGCTTTCGGCGGCGGCGAGCGCTTCTGCCTGACGTTCTTCGGCTGCGCGGGCCGCCAAAGCCACATCCTGAACCGATGGCGGGCGCGTGGTGGGGCGGAAGCCTGCCAATTCGGTGCGGCTAAAGCCGCCCAAGACTTGGCGTTCACGGGTTTCTTGCAGATCGTCTGGGCGCTCGGTCGGGCGGAATGTGCCGAGGATATCAGTCTCGGCCGAGGCAAGTTCTGTCTCTTCGGGGGCGTCCTCGCGATCTCTCGGGATGGGAAGGATCGGCGGTGTGCCAAGCACAACACGCACCCCGTCTGCCGTCAAAGCGCCGTCCGCGCTTGGAGCAACCAGACCGTCGGGATTGACCGCAAAGGTGGTGCCAAAGGGTGGTGGCGATGCAAAGCGCTGTGGTACTTCACCATCTGGCAAGGCTGCAGGTGTCGCCAAAGCGAACGCATCGATCACGGGTATCACAGGGTCAATAGAGGCGGTGTAGATATCCTCGACCGCGTCAAAGGTGGAAGGGGCAGGCAGGGCTTCGGGCGCGCGCTGCCAAATACCGTTCACGGCGTAAAACTGCTCGGTCTCTTCCAGCGTGGGTATGCTGATTTCAGGTTCGGCATCGGCCAATTCGGCCAAATCCAGATCGGTGTCGAGATCAGCATCGATATCGGGCAGGATCGTTTCGGGTGCCTCGATACTGGCCAGCACATCCTCTTCGATCAGGCTTTCATTCACGCTTTCATCGCTGGCGATGGTGATGTCAGGCTCGTTCAAACCAAAAAGCCGCGCGATGGAGCTTTCAGGCAGGAAAAGGATCGACCAGAGCGCCAAAAGCGCCAAGCCCAATAACAAGACAACTGTCAGCATCAGGCCCAAACGCAGGGATGGGCCCTTTGGTTTTGCATTGCTTGCGAATACCGATTTGCGGATAAGCGCGTCTGGCTTGCTAGGGGATGGGGCAGCACTTGGGGTGGGGTCGGGTGCGACAGGCGCTGTGGCGGGCTCGGTTACTGCGGCGCGCGCCAGCTGTGGTGGGTTTTCAGGCCTTGCGCGGCGGCGGGCCAGAACGCCTGAGACGCCAGCCAAGGCCGTGCCGATCCCGCGTTTGCTGGCAGGTGCGTCATCGGCTGTTGGCGCATCTGCGTCCGTTACGCCTGTGACGCGTCTGAACACATCGGCCGAGAGGGCTGGGCGTTCAAGGGCCTTATCAGGGGCCGCTTGGGGTGCAGCTACGCTGCGCTCGGCGCTGAGTTTTGGCGCCGCGCTGCTGGCGGCTGGAGGGGTGGTTGGAGCGGCGGGTGCTGCTGGCGCTTCTGGCGCGGCAGGCGTGTCGGCCTCGGCCGTGAAGCCTAAACGGGACGCACGATTTGTGACGAGGCTGCCTGACTGCCCTTCGGGTAAATCAACCTTTCCACGGCGCGCGCGGAAGGAGAGAACAGGTTCCTCAGCGGCGGGCGGCGTGTCAGTTGGACTGTCCGTCACCTCAGCGGGGGCAGTCGCCTCAGGCTGATCGTCGGTTTCGGGGGCGGCGGCCTCGGGCGGGGCGGCTTCTTCAGTCTCTGGTGCGGTGTCTTCAGCGGCGGGGGATGCGACCCATTCATCAGGGCCAAATTGCAGCCCGATACCGGGCAGCGCCAAGTCAGCTTGGGCTTGGGTTAGCGAGAAAAGCGGCACGCCAGGAAAGCGTTCGGCAGGGGGCGAGGCGGCAAAGCCCGTGCCGTTGAACCCATGATCGCGGGCAAAGCTCTCGGCCTCATCAAGGGTCTCTTTTGCGACCACGGCGACAGCAAAACGGCCATCTCCCATATCCCGCCAATCAAAGGCGAGCTCGTCAATTGCGTAAGGCGTCAGCCCGTCCAACCCGCGCGCGATATAGGCTTTCTGGCCCTCGCGATCGCCACCATTAAAGGGCAAAGTCGTGTAGAGAATTTGGTCATCGGGCAGAACCAGCACGGTTTCGAACCCTGCATCGCCTCTGCGTTCCCCTTCAAGGCGGAGGTTTTGCAAGGCAGCCGCCAGATCGGGAACATCCAGACTGGTTTCCGCAACCATTGCCCAATGGCCAGCGTCTTGCCGATGCGCAAGCGCTATCCCTCCCGGCGATAGAAAGAGTGCGAAATGAACCGTCAAGCCAGCCTCATTGCCATTGTAACCCGTCCCCTACAGCGTTGTTTTCTTTTACTATACAATATTCGAACTGGTCATGAAAGCTCGGCCTGATTTGGGCCATCCAAGGGGTTGGTGAAACCTTATGTCGCTTGAGGGCTGAGGCAAAGAGGTTTTCAGTCCCGATAGGGCTTGGATAAGCTGGATGAGCGGCTATTCGCTATGCACCACGGGTGCAGCCTTGTCGGGCCAGTGGGCCGCCTTGCGGTAATGCTTTGCGCGGCTTTGCGGCGCGTGTTCGATATAGCCACGTTGGATCAGGGATTTCAGGGCGCGGTTGAACGTCGCTGTGGGAATATCCTTGATCAGGTCATGATGCCGTATTTCGGAGCTGGTAAGCACCGTATCCGAGGTCTCGCATAGCAGGTCGATAGCATAGATCAACTCCAGCTCGACCTTAGGCAAACTCGCCAATCCAATGTCCCGTTCAAGGGATGCGAGAAGCTGCCTCATCCTAGACAACACGCTCAGCGAATATTGCTGCAAGATAAAATGTCCCAAAACCCATCAAATAATAGAGCAAACACTGGATTTCTTTTCGTGCAAGAAGCTCGTTCTTCGCTGCACCCAAAAAACATCCATGCACTGGTTACACGCTCTCATGTTCAGCAATGAATAAAATAAGGCTAAATTCAATGATTTTTAGGCCTTTAGTGACATTCCGCCGCTGTTTCGATGGCGTTTTTGTCGTTTAACGCTGGAATACGCCGCCCCACCAAGCGGAACAGGCCAAAATTCGCTGGTTCCAAAGGGGCCGCCGCGCGATTTGCGAAGGCCAGCCCCTGTCTCGGGGCTGGCCTTCAAACGCTTATGCAGTCGCTTTTGCGAGCGCTTGATCCAGATCGGCGATCAGATCATCTGCATCCTCGATGCCAATGGACAGACGCACAACATTGGGGGCCGCGCCTGCGGCTTCTTGCTGTTCGGGTGTCAATTGGCGGTGGGTGGTCGAGGCGGAATGGATGATCAGGGATCGCGTATCGCCCAGATTGGCGACATGGCTGAAGATCTCCAATCCGTCCACCAGTTTGATACAGGCGTCATAGCCGCCCTTGACCGCGAAGGTGAACAGCGCCCCAGCCCCTTTGGGGCAGACGGTCGCCGCGCGTTTGTTATAGGGCGAGGAGGCCAGGCCCGCATAGGTCACGAAATCCACCCGTGGATCGTTCTCAAGCCAAGTTGCGACCTTGACGGCATTATCGACATGGCGCTGCATGCGCAGGCTCAGCGTCTCGATCCCCATCAAGGTGTAATGGGCCGCTTGCGGGTTCATCGTCATGCCAAGATCACGAAGGCCGATGGCAATGCCGTGGAACGTATAGGCCAGCGGGCCGAAGGTCTCATGGAATTTCAGGCCGTGATAGGCAGGCTCGGGTGCCGAGAGGCTGGGGAATTTGTCATTGGCGGACCAATCGAATTTCCCTGAATCGATGACGCAACCGCCTGTGACGGTGCCATTGCCCGTGAGGTATTTGGTTGTGGAATGCACCACCAAGGTCGCGCCATGCTCGATCGGGCGGCACAGATAAGGCGTGGCGGATGTGTTATCCACGATCATCGGAATGCCGGCTGCATCCGAGACATCGGCGATGGCGCGCAGATCGGTGATATAGCCACCAGGATTGGCGATGGCTTCACAGAAAACGGCGCGGGTATCGTCATCAATGGCTGCTTTCACGGCATCAAGATCGTCAAAATCCACGAATTTCGCGGACCAGCCGAAGCGTTTGATGGTCTGGCTGAACTGGGTCACCGTGCCGCCATAAAGACGGGTCGAGGCAACCACATTCTTGCCTGGCCCCATCAGCGGGAACAGCGCCATGATCTGGGCCGCATGACCCGAGGAGCAGCACACAGCCCCAACGCCACCTTCCAGCGTGGCAAGGCGTTCTTGCAGCACGGCAACGGTCGGGTTGGTCAGGCGTGAATAGATGAAGCCCACTTCCTGCAGATTGAACAGGGCTGCCGCATGATCGGCATCACGGAACACATAGCCCGTGGTCTGGTAGATCGGCGTCTGGCGTGCGCCTGTTGCAGGATCAGGGCGTGCGCCCGCGTGAATTTGAAGTGTATCGAAGCCGTAGCTGGGTCCGTCGGACATTGGTAAACTCCCCTTAAAAATTTGCCGAAGGCATACGCCAAAGGGCGGCAGGCGACAACAGCGCGGATCGCGAAAGGAACCCGCGTTCTCGAGATCATGCCCTAGAGCGGAGAAAAGTCTGGCCAAGATGTGCTTTTCAGCTTGGGTTTCTCGGCAAAAAGACGCGGATCATGGCCTTTGCTTTTGCCATTCCCCCTAGACCTTCGCGCGCGCTTGCGGCATTACGTCTGCAACACCGCAGACCTCTGTCGGAGACAGCACATGCTTCGTTTCATCAAACGTCTCGCCACATGGTGGGATGGCCAAACAATCGGCACGCAACTCTATACTTGGCGCAAAGGCCAGAAAGTCGGGGAAGACGGGCAGGGCAACCTGTTCTATCAATCCCGCGATGGCAAACGCCGTTGGGTGATTTTCAACGGTGAGGCCGAGGCCTCCCGCGTGGATGCGGATTGGCATGGCTGGTTGCATCACACATGGGATGAAACGCCTTCTGATAAGCCTTTGGCGCATAAGGCATGGGAAAAGCCGCATCTGCCGAACCTGACAGGCACGGCACAGGCCTATGCGCCTGCGGGCTCGATCCGCGCAGGTCAGCCGACCGAGCGGCGCGATTATGAGGCATGGAGCCCAGAATAAGGCTTGGGCCGTTTGGGCCAATTGGGGGCAGAGCGCGATTATGGCTGAGAATACAACCAGTGAAGTGATCGTCGGTGGCGTTGTTCTGGCCGCAGCCATTGGCTTTTTCGTCTATGCCGCGCAGGTCAGCGGATTTCGCGCGGGCCCGCAAGGCAGCTATGAGCTGACAGCCTCCTTCCGCTCGGCCGAAGGGATCACGGTTGGCACGGATGTGCGGCTTGCAGGTGTGCGTGTGGGCTCCGTCTCGGATCTCAGTCTGAACCCCGAGACCTTCCGCGCCGATACCACGATCACGGTGTTCGACCATGTTGAATTGCCCGATGACAGCCTTGTCATGATTTCCTCCGAAGGCCTGCTCGGCGGCTCCTTTGTTGAGTTGCAGCCCGGTGGCTCGCCCTTCCTTTATGCAGCGGGTGACCAAATCCTTGATACCCAAAGCTCGGTCAGCTTGGTGACATTGCTGATGCGCTTTGTGGGTGGGGATGGCGAGTAATGCTGCGCCGTCTCGTTGCGACAGCGGCTGCGGGCCTGTTGGCCTGTGCCGCCCCTGTCACGGGGCAGGATAACAGCAGCCTGTTTCTCGAAGAAAACCCCGATGACGGGGTGGAACTGATCCAGACACCAAATCCGCTGAGCGATGTGACATCGGTGACCGAAGGCGCGGCCGAGAATGGCACAGGCGCCGTTTTGCGGGCGCTGGACAAAACCTTGGCAAGATCAACCGATATCGAGATGGCCGTGGGCCAGACGGTGGTGTTTGGCCGTGTCGCGTTTCATTTGCAGCAATGCCGCTATCCTGCTGACAACCCCGCATCGGACGCCTTCGCCCATATTCAGGTGCTCGATCTGGACGGGGTGGAATTGTTCAATGGATGGATGATCGCCTCCAGCCCCGCTTTGGTGGCTTTGGAGCATCCGCGCTATGACGTCTGGGTTTTGAACTGCAGCACATCCTGAGGCGTGACTTGGCTGCTTTGCGCCAAGAAATTCGCGGGCTTTTGCAAGGCGTCGGCCAAGCGGCTGCGATAGGCGGCGCGCGAGATTTCAACCGCGCCTAGGCTTTGCAGATGGTCTGTTACGAATTGCGTGTCAAACAGCTCGAACCCGCCAAAGCGCAGGCGGCTGACCAGATAGGCCAATGCAATTTTCGACGCATCGCGCCTGCGCGAGAACATGCTTTCGCCAAAAAACGCCGCCCCCAAAGCCACGCCATAGACACCACCAATAAGGGCATCACCCTCCCATAGCTCTAGGGAATGGGCATGGCCCGTGGCATGGAGCTGCTGGTACAGCTCGAATATCTCGGCATTGATCCACGTCTCGTCACGATCGGCGCAACCCCCGACCACGCCTGCGAAATCGGTGTTGATGCGGATATCAAAAGGGGCTTGCCGAATACGGCGCGCCAGCGAGCGGGAGATATGAAACCCCTCGAGCGGCAGGATGCCCCGTTCGCGCGGATCGACCCAGAACAGTTCGGGTTCATCGCGTCCTTCCGACATCGGAAATACCCCCGCCGCATAGGCGCGGAGCAGAAGTTCAGGCGTGATCTGTGGCCTGTCAGGTGGGAACATGTCATGGGCCATGGTCTGAATGTAGCGCGGCGCGCCTCAGATTTCGCTGGAAATCCGAAGCGCGCCGCAAAATTTTCGTATCGATTGTCGTTTAGGCGAGGTTTTTCTCGAGCCAGCCTTCCAACCAGTGGATGTTATATTCGCCCGTCAACACGGCCTCTTCTTCCAGCAATTGGTGGAAGAGCGGCACAGTCGTGTCGACACCATCAACGATCAATTCACCCAAAGCGCGCTTGAGGCGTGCCAAGGCTTCGGGCCGGTTGCGGCCATGCACGATCAGTTTCGCGATCAGGCTGTCGTAATAGGGCGGGATCGAATAGCCATCATAAAGCGCGCTATCCATCCGCACACCCAAACCACCCGGTGCATGATATTGGGTGATCTTGCCAGGGCAGGGCGAGAAATTCGGCAGCTTTTCCGCATTGATCCGCACTTCGATCGCATGGCCCTGAACCTCAAGGTCTTCCTGCTGGAAGGACATTGGCAGGCCTGCGGCCACGCGAATTTGCTCACGCACCAGATCGACACCGAAAATGGCCTCAGTGACGGGGTGTTCCACCTGAAGGCGGGTGTTCATTTCGATGAAGAAAAACTCGCCATTCTCATAGAGGAACTCGATCGTGCCCGCACCTTCATAGCCAAGATCTGCAACTGCTTTGGCGCAGGTCTCGCCGATTTGCGCACGCAATTCGGGGCTAATGGAGGGGCCGGGCGCTTCTTCAAAGACTTTCTGGTGGCGCCGCTGGAGCGAGCAATCCCGCTCGCCCAAATGCACGGCGCGGCCTTTGCCATCGCCAAAGACCTGCACTTCGATATGACGGGGCGCGCCGAGATATTTCTCGATATAGACCTCGTCATTGCCGAAAGCGGCCTTGGATTCAGAGCGCGCGGTGCGGAAGGCTGTTTCAAGATCTTCGGCGGTTTTGGCCAGTTTCATGCCGCGTCCGCCACCACCTGCCGTGGCTTTGATGATCACGGGATAGCCCATTTCATCGGCAACCGCGCGGGCGGTTTCCATATCGGGCACACCGCCATCCGAGCCGGGCACACAAGGAACGCCAAGCTTTTTCATCGTATCCTTGGCCGAGATTTTATCGCCCATGATGCTGATATGCTCGGCCGAAGGGCCAATGAATTTGATGCCGTGATCTTCGACGATCTGCACGAAATTCTGGTTCTCGGAGAGGAAGCCATAACCGGGGTGGATGGCTTCGGCACCTGTGATTTCGCAGGCGGAAATGATGCTGGGAACCGAGAGATAGCTGGCCGTGCCCGAAGGCGGGCCGATACAGACGCTTTCATCGGCCATGCGCACATGCATCGCATCGGCATCAGCGGTGGAATGCACCGCGACCGTGCCGACACCCATTTCGCGCGCTGCGCGGATGACACGAAGCGCGATCTCGCCGCGATTTGCGATAAGGATTTTGCGGAACATATGTGCCTTTGCCTTATTCGATGATCATCAGAGGGGCGCCAAACTCAAGCGGTGCGCCATCCTCAACCATAATGCGCTTGACGGTGCCTGCTCGCGGGCTGGGGATCTGGTTCATGGTTTTCATCGCTTCGATGATCAAAAGCGTTTGCCCGTCGGACACCTTGTCGCCAACCGAGACGAAGGCGGGCTGGCCGGGTTCGGCCTGAAGATAGGCCGTGCCAACCATAGGCGATGTCACTGCATTGGGGTTCTGGGCGGGATCTTCTGATGCGGCGGCAGGTGCCGCGGCGGCTGCAGGGACTGCCGCGGGTGCGGCGGCGGGCGCTGCGGCGGCTGCAGGGGCCTGCATCATGACCTGTTGTGGGGCTGCGGGCTGTTGGCGTGCGACGCGCACATTCAGGCTGTCATCCTCGCCATATTCCCGAATGACTTCCAATTCGGTCAGGTCGTTTTCGCGCAGAAGCTCTGCCAATGCCTTAATGAAGGCCACGTCCCCGTCATGCGTATTCTTGCTCATGGATATCCTCGCATCCCTTTAATCGCTCCATACGGCAATGCCGCGCCCCTTTTCTCAGTCAGGGGGTTTGGCGCTGTATACTTCACGCAGACGAGGGTGAAAAGCGCTCGGGCGTGGAAAACTCATATGCGCGCAAATGCGGGATGATTTTAACAATTTGCCCATATTTAAGGCGATTCTGGCGCTTTGCGGAAGGTTTGCGCCGAATTTCACCTTGGGATGGGAGGAATTTTTTGAAGCTGATAATTTACCATTTGATAAAATTTTTAACTCGTGCCAGCCTGTTTCCACCAGAACATGCCATTCGATCCGGGAGAGGTGACCCATGACGAACAGCCCATTGACGCCAGGCATTGCGCCCGCGCGCTTGCCGCATGAGGCATATGACGCGAATTTTGCCGATCTCCACGCGCCACTGGACCCTCATGAGGCGCTGGTTGCAGCGGATCGGTGTTATTTCTGCCATGACGCGCCTTGTGTCACAGCCTGCCCGACCTCCATCGATATCCCGCTGTTTATCCGCCAGATCGCAACGGGAACGCCTGAAGCTTCGGCGCAAACGATTTTTGACCAGAATATTCTGGGCGGCATGTGCGCGCGCGTCTGCCCGACCGAAACGCTGTGTGAGCAGGCCTGCGTACGCGAGATGGCGGAAGGCAAACCTGTCGAGATCGGACGCCTGCAACGCTTTGCGACCGATACCGTGATGGCGCAAGGGGTGCACCCCTATAGCCGTGCGGCAGCCACTGGCAAAAAGATCGCGGTTGTGGGGGCGGGCCCTGCGGGGATGGCTTGTGCGCATCGCTTGGCGTTGAAGGGCCATGATGTCGTGATGTTTGATGCCAAGCCAAAAGCGGGGGGGCTGAATGAATATGGCATCGCGTCCTATAAATCGGTGGATGATTTCGCGCAGGCCGAGTTGGATTGGCTGCTGCAGATCGGCGGGATCGAGGTCAAAACCGGCATGGCGCTTGGGCGCGAGATCACGCTTGAGGCATTGCAGGGCGAGTATGACGCCGTGTTTCTGGGCATGGGTCTTGGCGGCGTGAATGCCTTGCGGGCCGAGGGCGAGGAGCGCGCGGGCGTTTTGGATGCGGTCGGCTTCATCGCGGATTTGCGGCAGGCCGAGGATTTGTCGAAGCTGCCTGTGGGGCGCAATGTTGTGGTGATCGGCGGTGGCATGACCGCGATTGATGCGGCGGTGCAATCCAAGCTGTTGGGGGCCGAGACTGTGACGGTGCTTTACCGGCGCGGGCGCGAGAAAATGCCGGCCTCCAGCTATGAGCAGGATTTGGCGGCCTCCAAGGGCGTGCGGTTCATTTTCAATGCCATGCCTGTCGAGGTTGTGGGCAATGGGGCCGTCACGGCTTTGCGCGCGGAATACACGGCCGATAGCGTCCATGGCTTGCAGCCCACGGGCGAGCGGTTCGAGATTGCGGCGGATATGGTTCTTAAAGCCATTGGCCAGAGCTTGGAGAGCACGCCTGAAGGTCTGGATTTGGAGGGCGGCAAGATTGCCGTCTCGAGCGTGGGGCGCAGCAGCATCAAAGGCGTTTGGGCTGGGGGGGATTGCGCCTCGGGCGGGGATGACCTGACTGTGACGGCTGTGGCCGAGGGCCGTGATGCGGCTGAGGATATTCATGCAAGCCTGATGGGCTAGAGCGGTTTTGCGCGGCAAAACCTGCGCCTTCGGCGCGCGTATTTGAAGAAAGATGAAGGCAGAAGCGGCCTTAACTCAGGAGACAAGGGCAATGGCAGATCTTTCCACCGATTTCCTTGGGATCAAATCCCCCAACCCGTTCTGGCTGGCCTCGGCGCCGCCGACGGATAAGGAGTATAATGTCACCCGTGCCTTCAAGGCAGGCTGGGGCGGGGTTGTCTGGAAGACGCTGGGGCTTGACCCCAATATCGTTAATGTGAACGGGCCGCGCTATGGCGCGATATATGGTGCGGATCGCAGATTGTTGGGACTCAATAATATCGAATTGATCACCGACCGCCCCTTGGAGGTGAACCTGCGCGAGATCAAGGCGGTGAAAGCGGCTTGGCCCGATCGCGCGATGATCGTCTCGCTGATGGTGCCCTGCGAAGAAGAGGCGTGGAAATATATTTTGCCGCTGGTTGAGGATACGGGCGCTGACGGGATTGAGCTGAATTTTGGCTGTCCACATGGCATGAGCGAGCGCGGCATGGGCGCGGCTGTTGGCCAAGTGCCCGAATATATCGAGATGGTGACGCGTTGGTGCAAGCAAAACACCCGCATGCCCGTGATTGTGAAACTGACCCCCAATATCACCGATGTGCGCTATCCTGCGCGCGCGGCCAAGGCAGGCGGCGCGGATGCGGTGTCACTGATCAATACGATTTCCTCGATTGTCAGTGTTGATCTGGACAGCTTTTCGCCCCAGCCCTCGATCGATGGGAAGGGCAGCCATGGGGGGTATTGCGGGCCGGCGGTCAAACCGATTGCGCTGAATATGGTGGCCGAGATTGCGCGGGATGCGCAAACCGCGGGCCTGCCGATTTCGGGCATTGGTGGGGTCACGACTTGGCGCGACGCGGCCGAGTTTTTGGCCCTTGGGGCGGGCAATGTGCAGGTCTGCACGGCGGCGATGACCTATGGTTTCAAGATCGTTGAGGAGATGAAAACGGGCCTGAGCCAATATCTGGACCAGCAGGGCATGGGTCTGTCGGATCTGATTGGGCGCGCTGTGCCCAATGTGACGGATTGGCAATATCTCAACCTCAATTACGTGACCAAAGCGCGGATTGATCAAGATGCATGTATCAAATGTGGCCGCTGCTATGCCGCGTGTGAGGACACCTCGCATCAGGCGATTTCCATGTCCGAGGACCGCGTTTTCGCGGTGATTGATGAGGAATGTGTGGCTTGCAATCTTTGCGTGAATGTCTGCCCCGTCGAGGCTTGCATCACCATGGAGCGGCTGGAGGCTGGCGTTGTTGATCCGCGCACGGGCAAGGTGGTGGAAGACGACTACGCCAATTGGACGACCCACCCCAATAACCCCTCCTCGCTGGAGGCTGCGGAGTAGAGACCTCCGTCTCTCTCCGAGTGGTGAAGGCTGGACCGCAAAGGTCCGGCCTTTTTTATGGCGCGAGGAGTTTGCGGAACATGGCTTCGAGAAAGCCTTGCGCTTCTTCAAAAGGGTCATGTCCGGGGCCAAGGACGGCGCGCACCTGCACGTCGAAATCGGCATAATGCTGGGTCAGCGCCCAGATCGAGAAGATCAGGTGATAGGGATCAATCGAGGCGATCCTGCCTTGGGCAATCCACTGCCGTATGATTGCGGTTTTGGCATCCACCAAGGGTTTGAGATCGGTCTCGAGGGCTGCCTGCATGCGCGGCGCGCCTTGGATGATTTCTTGGGCGAAAAGCCTGCTTTCACGCGGATAGTCGCGGCTGAGTTCGACCTTGCGGCGTACATAGCCCAAAATCTCCTCCACGGGGTCACCTTGGGCATCCATTTCCCGCAACGGATCCAGCCATGTATCCATCAGACGCGATAAAAGCGTGACATGGATCGCCTCTTTCGAGGGGTAGTAATACAGCAGATTGGGTTTGGAGAGCCCCGCCTCAGTGGCGATTTGGTCAAGCGTTGATCCGCGAAAGCCCTGACGCGAGAAGACTTCTAAAGCGGCATTGAGAATCGCTTCGGTGTTTTTGCGCTGGATGCGTGTTTTGGGTGGATGGGCATTCATATTTTCAAGGTGATCGAAACTTTGACGAAGGGCAAGACCGAGAGAGTCTTTCCAAGCTGCTTATGGAACGGGCAGGCTTTGCCCAAATCGTATCATTTGCCTTGCGATTGGGCAAAGAGTGTCATTGACTCCATTGACTGGCATCGTGCCTCTGCTAGCGTGAACTTGACCATATGGTCAAAACTTCTTTCGTCCACCGAGACCTGCGCGCGCTCGGAGCAATACAGGGTGAGCCATATGGCCTTAGATCGACCAACCCCCGTTCCAAATGATCTTTCTGCGTTCTGGATGCCGTTTACGGCAAACCGGCAATTCAAGAAGAACCCGCGTATGTTCGTCTCGGCGGAGGGGATGTTCTATAAAACCGCAGATGGTCGCGAGGTGCTGGATGGCACGGCGGGTCTGTGGTGCTGCAATGCAGGCCATAAGCGGCCCAAGATTGTCGAGGCGATCCAGCAGCAGGCGGCCGAGCTTGATTATGCGCCCGCCTTCCAGATGGGTCATCCCATGGCGTTTGAGCTGGCAAATCGCCTGCGCGATATGACGCCCGAGCCTTTCGAGCATGTGTTCTTTACCAATTCTGGCTCAGAATCGGTGGAAACCGCGCTGAAGCTTGCCATCGCCTATCAGCGTGCGATCGGGCAGGGCTCGCGCACGCGGTTGATCGGGCGCGAGCGGGGCTATCATGGCGTGAATTTCGGCGGGATTTCCGTGGGCGGGATCGTCAATAACCGCAAGATGTTCGGCACGCTTCTGGCGGGTGTGGATCATATGCCCCATACCCATCTGCCCGAGCAGAACGCCTTTACCCGCGGCCAGCCCGAGCATGGCGCGCATCTGGCCGATGATCTGGAACGGATCATCACATTGCATGGGGCCGAGACGATTGCGGCTGTGATCATCGAACCTATGGCAGGCTCCACAGGGGTATTGATGCCGCCCAAAGGCTATCTTGAGAAGCTGCGCGCGATCACCAAAAAGCACGGTATCTTGTTGATTTTCGACGAGGTTATCACTGGGTTTGGCCGTTTGGGCAGTGCTTTCGCGGCGGATCATTTCAATGTGATGCCTGATATGATCTGCACCGCGAAAGGTCTGACCAATGGGGTGATCCCGATGGGGGCCGTTATGGCCACCTCCGAGATCCATGACGCCTTCATGCAAGGCCCCGAGCATATGATCGAGCTGTTCCACGGCTATACATATTCGGGCAATCCGATTGCCTCGGCGGCGGGTGTTGCGACGCTTGAGACCTATAAGGAAGAGGCACTGTTCGAGCGCGCGGCTGAGCTGGCCCCGTATTGGGAAGAGGCACTTCATAGTCTTAAGGACCACCCCCATGTGATTGATATCCGCAATATGGGGCTGATCGGGGCGGTGGAGTTGGAGCCGATTGCGGGCGAGCCGACCAAACGCGCCTTTCAGGCCTTCCTTGATTGCTATGAAAAGGGCGTCTTGATCAGAACCACAGGCGATATCATCGCCATGTCACCGCCCCTGATTATCGAGAAATCCCATATCGATCAGTTGATTGGCACTTTGGGCGATGTGTTGAAGAAACTGGCCTGAAGCGCCCTTTGCGCGTCAGGTCCGACAGAAGGACGTAAATATGCCAGCACCCGGCGAGAATATGATGATCAATGGCGAGCGCCTTTGGGACAGCCTGATGGAGATGGCCAAGATCGGGCCGGGTGTGGCAGGCGGCAATAACCGCCAGACTTTGACGGATGAGGATAGCGAGGGGCGGCATTTGTTCCAGAAATGGTGCGAAGCTGCGGGCTGTTCCATGGGGGTCGATGAGATGGGCAATATGTTTGCCCGCCGCGAAGGCACCGACCCCGAGGCGCTGCCAGTTTATGTGGGCAGCCATCTCGATACCCAGCCGACAGGCGGCAAGTATGACGGTGTCTTGGGCGTATTGGGTGGATTGGAAGTGATCCGCACGATGAATGATCTCGGGATCAAGACCAAGCATCCCATCGTTGTGACCAATTGGACCAATGAAGAAGGCACGCGCTATGCGCCTGCGATGCTGGCCTCGGGCGTTTTTGCGGGGCGGCATAGTCTGGATTGGGCCTATGACCGCGTCGATGCCAAAGGCAAGCGCTTTGGGGATGAGTTGGATCGTATTGGCTGGAAAGGTGAAGAGAAGGTCGGCGCGCGGAAAATGCATGCGTTTTTCGAGCTTCATATCGAGCAGGGCCCGATTTTGGAGGCCGAAGGCCGCGATATCGGGGTTGTGACGCATGGGCAGGGCCTGCGCTGGATCGAATGCACGATCACGGGCAAGGAAAGCCATACGGGCTCTACACCGATGCATATGCGCAAAAATGCAGGGCGCGGTTTGGCCCTTGTGACCGAATTGGTCCATGAGATCGCGATGAAGAACCAGCCCAATGCGGTGGGGGCAATTGGGCATATCGATGTCTATCCCAATAGCCGCAATATCATTCCGGGAAAGGTCGTGTTCACCATCGATATGCGCACCCATATTCTCGATAAGCTCAATGGTATGGTCGATGAATTGATGGCCCGCGCGCCCGCGCTTTGCGAGGAGATCGGGGTGGGTTTCGAGGCCGAGATCGTGGGGCAGTTCGATCCGCCCGCCTTTGACGAGGCTTGCGTGGATGCGATCCGCAAGGCGGCCGAGCGGCTGGGCTATAGCCATATGGATATCGTTTCAGGTGCGGGGCATGATGCCTGCTGGATCAATGATGTTGCCCCGACAGCAATGGTTATGTGCCCTTGTGTCGATGGCCTCTCGCATAATGAAGCCGAAGAGATTAGCCCTGATTGGGCGAAGGCGGGAACCAATGTGTTGTTCCACGCCGTGATTGAAACTGCGGAGATTGTTGAGTGAAACCTTATCAAAAATTTTTGGCCCTCGGAATTTTGCCGATTTTGGCGGCTTGTGCGGCCCCTGCGCCCACGGACACAACGGGCTTTATTGAAGAGCTGCCCGAGGGTGTTCTGGCAATTGTAGCGCCGAACCAGAACCTCGGGGCGGTGCGGGTTTTGCCCGATGACGGGTGCTATTGGTATCAATGGGTTGGACCGGTTGAGACGACCTTCCTGCCACTTTTGACCTTGGATGGGCGTATGATCTGCACGCGCTAGCCGGTTAGGGGCAATGACAACCAGCTGACGGGGCCCGAATAACGCCCCGCAGCCTCCACAATAGGAGAGATGACATGAGCAAGGTGATTAAGGGCGGCACGATTGTGACCGCCGACCGCCAATATAAAGCGGATGTGCTGATCGAGGGCGAAAAGATCGCCCAGATTGGCGAGAACCTGAAGGGCGATGAGGTGATCGACGCCTCGGATGCTTATGTCATCCCTGGCGGGATTGACCCCCATACCCATCTGGAAATGCCCTTCATGGGCACCACCGCTGCCGAGACCTTCACAACTGGGACTTTCGCGGCGGCGGCGGGTGGCACCACCATGTTGGTGGATTTCTGTCTACCGGGTGCAGATGGTAGCCTGCTCAATGCGATTGATGACTGGGACCGCAAATCAAAGGATCAGATTTGCGTCGATATCTCCTATCACATGGCGATCACGGGCTGGAGCGAGAGCATCTTTGCCGAGATGGAAGAGGTCGTCAAAAAGCGCGGCATCAACACCTTCAAGCATTTCATGGCCTATAAGGGCGCTTTGATGATTGAAGATGACGAGATGTATGCCTCCTTCAAGCGTTGCGCTGAATTGGGGGCGATGCCGCTGGTTCATGCCGAGAACGGCGATATCGTGGCGGAGTTGCAGCAGAAATATCTGGCCGATGGGGTGACTGGCCCCGAAGGCCACGCCTATTCGCGGCCCCCCGAAGTGGAAGGTGAGGCGGCCAATCGCGCGATCATGATTGCCGATGCCGCAGGCACGCCGCTTTATATCGTGCATGTCTCTTGCGAGCAGGCACATGAAGCGATCCGCCGCGCGCGCCAGAAGGGGATGCGCGTTTTTGGCGAGCCTCTGATCCAGCATCTGACCTTGGATGAGACGGAGTATTTCAACAAGGATTGGCAATATGCGGCACGCCGCGTGATGAGCCCGCCTTTCCGCTCCAAAGACCATCAAGACAGCCTTTGGGCGGGGCTTTCTTCAGGCTCGTTGCAGGTTGTGGCGACCGATCATGCGGCCTTCTCGGATGAGCAAAAGCGCATGGGGGTCGATAATTTCACCATGATCCCCAATGGCACAGGCGGGCTTGAGGAGCGGATGGCGATGCTCTGGACCTATGGGGTTGATACGGGCCGCTTGACGCCCGAAGAATTTGTCGCTGCGACCTCCAGCAATATTGCCAAGATCCTAAATATCTATCCGCTCAAAGGCGGGATCAATGTGGGCGGGGATGCCGATATCGTGGTTTGGGACCCCAAGCAAAGCCGTACGATCACTACGGCCACGGCGAAATCCATCCTTGATTACAACGTGTTTGAGGGCAAAGAGGTCAGCGCCTCGCCGCGGTTCACCTTGTCGCGCGGGGATGTGGTTTGGGCCTATGGCCAGAACAGCCAGCCACAACCGGGACGCGGGAAATTCATCAAGCGTAGCCCCTATGCCAGCGCCTCCACTGCGCTGTCGAAATGGAAATCGCTGACCACACCGCGCAAGATCGAGCGTGATCCTCTCAATATTCCTTCGGGGGTTTGATGGCGCGCGCAGCTGCAAAGACGCAGGCCTCAGTGCCTGCCGCACAGCAGGTCGTGATCAAGGCGCAAGGCCTTGATCTGACCTTCCAGACCAATGACGGCCCCGTGCAGGCGCTCTCGGATGTGAACCTGAGCATCAATAGGGGCGATTTCGTCAGTTTCATCGGCCCCTCGGGCTGTGGCAAGACCACCTTTCTGCGCAGCATTGCGGCCTTGGAGACGCCCACGGGCGGGATGCTTTCGGTCAATGGCATGTCGCCTGATCAGGCGCGGCGCAATCGGGCCTATGGCTATGTGTTTCAGGCGGCGGGGCTTTATCCTTGGCGCACCATTGAGAAGAATATCAAACTGCCGCTCGAGATCATGGGCTTTGATCAGGCCGAGCAGGAGGAGCGCGTTGCCCGCGTCTTGCAACTGGTTGATCTGGAAGGGTTTGGCAAGAAAATGCCATGGCAGCTTTCGGGGGGCATGCAGCAACGTGCTTCAATCGCGCGGGCTTTGGCCTTTGATGCTGATCTGCTGTTGATGGACGAGCCTTTTGGCGCCCTTGACGAGATCGTGCGCGACCATCTGAATGAGCAGCTTCTCAAGCTTTGGGCGCGGACCAATAAGACCATCGCCTTTGTCACCCATTCCATCCCTGAGGCGGTGTATCTGTCTACCAAGATCGTGGTGATGTCGCCCCGTCCGGGTCGGATCACGGATGTGATCGAGAGCGACCTGCCAAAAGAGCGCCCGCTTGATATCCGCGACACGCCCGAATTTCTGGCCATCGCGCAGCGTGTGCGCGAAGGTTTGCGCGCGGGGCATGCCTATGATGGATGAGGCCGCCGCATGAGTGTCGCGCTGGATCAGGCAGGGGCAGGGGGCTGCCCGCTTTGTGCAGCGATCCGCAGGCTGATCCGCGCTGTGGCGCCCGTTTTGGTTGTGGTCGGTGTGATCATCGCGCTTTGGTATGGGGCGGCGACCCAGATGAACAAGCCATGGACGCTGGATGCCGCGAACCGCGCGGGCGTTGAGCTTTCAACGGCTCAGATCATCGCCGATACGATGAATCAAGAACGCCCCGTGCTGCCAACACCGCATCAGGTTCTGGCCGAGCTATGGGATACGGCCGTGGCCGAGCCTGTGCTACGCGAGCGGCGCGGCTCCCTTGCGGGCAATCCGCGCAGCCTTGTGTTTCACGCCTATCAAACCCTTGCGCCGACGCTGCTTGGTTTTGTCGTGGGCACGTTGGCGGGGATATTGCTGGCCATTGGCATCGTGCATAACCGCGCCATGGATCTAAGCGTGATGCCTTGGGCCATTGCCTCGCAGACCATCCCGATCTTGGCCATCGCGCCGATTGTGATCGTGGTGCTGAACGCGGTGGGGTTATCGGGGCTGGTGCCGAAATCACTGATCTCGGCCTATCTGAGCTTTTTTCCTGTGGCCGTCAGCATGGTGAAAGGGTTGCGCAGCCCCAATGGGATGGATCTTGATCTGTTGCGCACCTATTCGGCCAGCGGGTCCGAGACCTTCTGGAAACTGCGCCTGCCTGCTTCGGTGCCGTTTTTGTTCACTTCGCTCAAGGTTGCGGTGGCGGCGGCATTGGTAGGCACGATCGTGGCGGAATTGCCCACGGGCGCGCGTTTCGGACTTGGGGCGCGTTTGTTGACGGGGTCCTATTACGGGCAAACCATCCAGATTTGGTCGGCGCTGTTTATGGCGGCGATTTGTGCAGCGGTCCTCGTCAGCCTGATCGGAATGATTGAGCGCGCGACCCTGAAACGCATGGGGTTGAACCGATGAGCGCGGGTCTTGCACAAAGCGCGCGGCGCTCTTGGGTGGTGCCAGCGATTGGCGCGGGGCTGATTGCGCTGGCAGCCCTGTCCGAGCCGCGCTTGGCCATTGTGCTGGCCTTGTGGCTTGGGGCATGGGGGCTGAATATCGTTCTGTCGCGCGGGGCGGAAACAGTGGCCATTCGCTTGGCCGTTCCCGTGATTTTCGGCCTGACGCTGCTGGCGATCTGGGAAGTGACGGTGCGCCTATACGAGATCAGTCCGATCATTCTGCCCGCCCCCAGCCAGATCGCGCAGGCCTTTGCAGCCAATACCGATATCCTTTGGGCTGATTTCCAGCAGACCATCCTGAAAGGCGCGCTTTCGGGCTATGTGATGGGCTGTGGCTTGGCCTTCCTGACGGCTTTGGCGGTGGATAAATCGAATTTCTTGCAGCGCGGGCTTTTGCCCGTGGGCAATTTCATCGCCGCTTTGCCGATTGTGGGCACCGCCCCGATCCTAGTGATGTGGTTCGGCTTTGGCTGGGAATCCAAGGCGGCGGTTGTGGTGGCGATGGTGTTTTTCCCGATGCTGGTCAACACCGTTTCGGGGCTGAAAGCCACCGACGCGATGCAGCGTGATTTGATGCATACCTATGCGGCCAGCTATGGCCAAAGCCTGATCAAATTGCGCCTGATGAATGCGCTGCCCTTTATCTTCAACGGTTTGAAAATCTGCACAACACTTGCGCTTATCGGGGCAATTGTTGCGGAGTTTTTCGGCTCACCCACTGTGGGGATGGGGTTTCGCATAAAAATTGAGGTGGGGCGTCTGGCCATGGATATGGTCTGGGCAGAGATCACGGTGGCAGGGCTCGCCGGATCGGGCTTTTACGGGCTCATGGCACTGATCGAGAAACGCATGACATTCTGGCACCCGTCACAGAGAGGGCGATAACGCACCCAGACAAAAAGACGGGGCCAACCAACAGATCCAACAAGGAGGATATTACGATGAAGAAACTTCTTAGCACAGCACTGGCCCTTGGCCTGACAACGGGCGCGGCTGTGGCGCAGGATGAGGTGACCTTGCAGTTGCAATGGGTGACGCAATCGCAATTCGCGGGCTATTATGTGGCGCTTGAGAATGGTTATTACGAGGCGGAAAACCTCGATGTAACGATCCTTCCCGGTGGTCCTGATATCGCGCCACCTCAGGTTCTGGCAGGCGGTGGGGCGGATGTGATGCTCAACTGGATGCCATCGGCCTTGGCTGCCCGCGAGCGCGGCTTGCCCGTGGTTAATATCGCGCAACCCTTCGTCCGCTCGGGCCTGATGCTGACCTGCTGGGGCGATGTTGGCATCGCCGAGCCTGCCGATCTGGCGGGCCATACCGTGGCGCATTGGTTCTTTGGCAATGAATACCCCTTCCTGAGCTGGATGAGCCAGCTTGGCATCCCAACAGACGGCTCGGATGGCGGCGTGACGCTTTTGCAGGCAGGCTTCAATGTGGATCCGCTCTTGCAGCGTCAGGCCGATTGCATCTCGACCATGACCTATAATGAATATTGGCAGATCATTGATGCGGGCGTCTCGCCTGATGAATTGGTGACCTTCAAATATGAAGATTACGGCGTGGCGACCTTGGAAGATGGTATCTGGGCTTTGGAAGAAAACCTCAGCGATCCTGCCTTTGTCGATAAGATGACCCGTTTCGTGCGGGCCTCGATGCAAGGTTGGGCATGGGCTGCGGAAAACCCCGATGATGCCGCGATGATCGTTCTGGATTACGACGAGACAGGCGCGCAAATCGAAGAGCATCAGCTGCGTATGATGGGCGAGATCGCCCTTCTGGTGGAAGGCGGCGATGGCACGCTGGACCCTGAGGCCTATGCCCGCACGGTCGCGACCCTTTTGGCAGGCGGTTCCGACCCTGTCATCTCGGCCGAGCCTGAGGGCGCCTTTACAAGCGTGATCACCGACGCGGCCTTGGCCAACTAAGGCGCAAGCAGCTTGAAAACAAAAGGCGCGGTCTGTGATGGGCCGCGCTATTTTCATGTCTTGGGGAAAGGCGGGACTGGGCGATTTTGCGAGATTTGACTTGGCATTCCGCGTAAGGGCTGTAAAGAATTTTACTAAACTAACCCGACAGGAGCCATCATGGCTGAGCCCCATCCCCGCCACGCCCTCACAGGAAGCCGCATTCGCGAGCGGCGCAGCGCTTTGGGGTTGCGCCAATCCGATCTGGCCCAAGCCGTGGAGATTTCGGCCAGCTATCTCAACCTGATCGAGCATAACCGCCGCCGCATTGGCGGCAAGCTGCTGGTTGATCTGGCCCGCGTGCTCGAGGTGGAACCTGCGGCTTTGTCCGAAGGGGCCGATGCCTCGGTGTTTGATGCCCTGCAACAGGCCGCCCGCGATCTGCGCGCCACTGGTGGTGCCGAGCCTGAATTGGACAAGATCGATGAAATCGCAGGGCGTTTTCCCGGCTGGACGGGGGTGCTTTCCGCGCAGCAACAGCGCATCGCCAATCTAGAAGCGATGGTGGATGGCCTGCATGACCGCCTGACCCATGACCCCGTTTTGGCCGAAGGCATGCATGAGATGCTCTCGAGCGTGGCCGCGATCCGCTCGACCTCGGATATTCTGGTGCGCGAACCTGATATCGAGCCGCAATGGCGTGGCCGCTTTCACCGCAACCTGCATGAAGAGGCCGAACGCCTGTCGCGCCGCGCCACGGGGTTGTTGGCGCATTTCGAAAACCAAGGCGGCGAGCGTCCGCAAGAGGCCGCAAGCCCTGAAGAAACCGTCGAGGCCATGCTGGATGCCGCAGGCCATCATTTCCCTTTGATCGAAGACCAAGGGGCAGGCGCGATTGAGCAGGTGATCTCGCAGGCCGCAGGCATGGAAGATGCAGCCACCCGTGATCTGGCGCGCGCGATGTTGCATGCCTATGCGCAGGACGCCGCGCGCTTGCCGCTTGGGCCGTTTCTGAGCGCCGCGCGCGCGGTCGGGTTTGACCCTGCGCGGCTGCTATCGCTTTCCTCTGGTGATGCAGCGCTTGTTTTGCGGCGATTGGCCAGCCTGCCCGCAAATGAGCAAGGCGCGCAGGACATCCCCAGTTTCGGCCTTGCGGTATGTGATGCGGCAGGGGCTTTGATCTTCCGCCGCAGACTGGCGGCCTTTTCTATCCCGCGTTTTGGTGCGGGCTGCCCGCTCTGGCCGCTCTATACCGCGCTGACCCGCCCCATGGTGCCGGAGGCCGTAAGGCTCACCATGCCAAACGGCGCGCAGTTTCAGGCATGGGCCGTGAGCCAGCCCAAAAACCCCGTGGGCTTCGGCGATAGCCCTGTGATGGAGGCGACGATGCTGTTGCGCCCGATCAAGGAGGCAGAAGCGGGCGATACAAGTGGAGAAGGGGCGGTCTTGGTTGGCTCGGGCTGCCATGTGTGTTCGCGGGATGGCTGCCCCGCACGCCGCGTGAACTCCCTTTTGGGATGAGGTCACGCCGTTAAATTCGCCCGTGCGATCAGATAAAATTGACAACTGCGCCGTTAAAGGTTTCCCTACGGCGCAACAGGGGGTGGTCAAACCCGCGTTTGGCTTCTGGGAGGGAGCGCCTTGGTCCAACGTGTGCTGCTCGTCGAAGACGAGGCGAATATCATGGAGGCGATCAGCTTCATCCTGTCCCGTGCGGGATGGGAAGTGCGCGGCCATGCCAATGGCGCAACCGCGCTGGATGAGATCGCCCGCCAAACCCCCGATGTGGTTGTGCTTGATGTGATGCTTCCGGGGCGGTCGGGCTTTGACATTCTGCGCGATCTGCGCGCGGCCCCGCAAACCCGTTCCCTGCCTGTCTTGATGTTGACGGCCAAGGGGCAGGCGAAAGACCGTGAAACCGCCATGTCACTTGGGGCAGATGCCTTTTTGACCAAACCGTTTTCCAATTCCGAACTGGTCGAGACGCTGACCCGCGTTGTAAACGGGGAAGGGGCCGAGGCCTCGGACCCGCAGGGCTGAAAGCGCGCGTAATGGATAAACCGGACCCAGAGAGAAGCGTGATCTCGCGCGGCACCCGCCGCCGTTTGTTTCTGGAGCGGCGCACCTATCGGCGCAACCGTTTGCAAGATGCCGCGCGTTTGGTCCCTGTCTTTGGGGCGCTGCTGTTTTTCGGGCCAGTGATTATCCTGACCTCGCAAAGCACTGCAGGGGCCGAGACATCCGTTTGGGCTGTGTATTTCTTTACAGTCTGGGCGGGTTTGATCGTGCTATCTGCCGTTTTGTCCCGCGCGCTAAGCCGTATCGCTGATGGCGAGAATGAGGAAAAAACACAGCCCCCCTCCAAATCTGGACCATCGGCGGGAGGGCGCTAGCCATGTTGTCCTTTGACGGTCTGGTGGCGGTTTGTGTGTTCTATGTGGCGGGTTTGTTCGCGGTCGCCTTCCTTGCGGAAAAGCGTGCAGCGGAAGGCAAGGCGCGCTGGCTGTCCTCGCCCATCACCTATACGCTCAGCCTGTCGATCTATACCACGGCTTGGACCTTTTACGGCGCTGTGGGCAGTGCTGCACGCTCAGGGCTGGAATATCTGACGATCTATCTGGGGCCGACTCTGATCTTTATCGGCTGGTTCTGGATTTTGCGCAAAATGGTGCGGATCGGGCGGGCGCAACGCGTGACCTCGATCGCGGATATGATCTCGTCCCGCTATGGCAAATCGGGCCCTTTGGCGGCTTTGGTCACCGTGCTGATGGTGATCGGCGCGACCCCCTATATAGCGCTGCAATTGCAATCGGTGGCGCTGTCTTTCGCCGTATTCGCCGAGCCCGGACCAAGGGCCAGTTTGAACAGTGACGTGATCGCGGTTTGGGTCGCGGGTGGTCTTGCGCTTTTTACCATCGTTTTTGGCACGCGCTCCCTTGATATGAATGAACGCCATCCCGGTCTGGTCTCGGCCATCGCGGTTGAGGCGATCGTGAAGCTTCTGGCGCTTCTGGCTGTGGGGATTTTCGTGGTCTGGGGGCTTGGCGATGGCGCTGGGGATATTCTGGCGCGGATCGAGGCTAGCCCGATGTCGGGGTGGTCCTCCAACGGGGCGCGTTGGGTGGGGCTGACCATGCTCTCGGGGGCGGCGATTTTATGTTTGCCAAGGATGTTTCAGGTTCTGGTGGTCGAGAATTCCGATGAAAGGCATCTGGCAACCGCGTCATGGGCCTTTCCGCTCTATATGCTTTTGATCAGCCTTTTCGTTCTGCCGATTGCTGTGGTCGGGCTTGAACTGATGCCCGAGGGCTCGAACCCTGATTTGTTCGTCCTCACCCTGCCTTTGACGCTCGGGCAGGATGGTCTGGCGCTCTTGGCGCTGCTTGGTGGGTTCTCGGCGGCGACCTCGATGGTGATTGTGGCAGCCCTCGCGCTATCCACTATGGTGTCGAACCATATCATCATGCCGATCTGGCTGAGCGCCACCCGCCACGAAAACCCCATGTCGGGCGATATGCGCCAAGTGGCGCTGTTTGCGCGGCGCTTTTCGATCTTGGGTATCATGGCGCTCGGATTGATCTATTTCCGCCTCTCGGGCGGCTCGGAGGCCTTGGCGGCGATGGGGTTGATCGCCTTTCTGGGCGTGGCGCAGGTTCTGCCCGCTTTGCTCGGCGGCATATTCTGGCGCGGTGCAACGAAAGCGGGGGCGGCAACGGGCATCGCGGTGGGGTTTGCGATTTGGGCTTGGATTTTGCTTTTGCCCAATGCGCATGTCTCGGGCTGGCTGCAAGAGGCGCTGAATGAAGGGTTTTTGGGCTTGGCATGGCTGCGGCCCGCCTCGCCTTTGGGCATTGATGGGACCGATCCGCTTTTGACAGCGATGGTTTTGTCGCTGGGGTTGAATGTGGTCTTTTTCATTCTGGTGTCCCTGCTGACCTTCCCTTCGCCATTGGAGCGTTTGCAGGGCGCGCAATTCGTCAATGTCTATGACCACACGGAAATGCCATTGGGCTGGAAGGGCAGTACGGGCACAGCGGATGATCTGCTGATCATGGCGCGGCGGGTTTTGGGGGCGGGGCCTGCGGCTCGGCTCTTTCAAACGGCCGCACGCGCGCAGGGCCGCGAGACAGGCCTGCCTGAGCCAAAACCCGATTTCATTGAGCATCTGGAACGGGAATTGGCAGGCTCGGTCGGGGCCGCGACCGCGCATGCGATGGTGGGTCAGATCACAGGCGGGGCCAATGTCTCGGTGAAGGATTTGCTGGCCGTGGCCGATGAAACTGCCCAGATCATGGAATATTCCAACAAGCTTGAGGCGAAATCGGCCGAGCTGGTCCAAACGGCTGCACGCCTGCGCGAGGCCAACCAGAAGCTGACCGAGCTTTCCGTTCAAAAGGATGCGTTTCTCAGCCAGATCAGCCATGAATTGCGCACGCCGATGACCTCGATCCGCGCGTTTTCCGAGATTTTGATGCAGGATGGCGCCGTTGATGAGGAGGCCTTGGCGCGGTTCTCGCGCATCATTCATGACGAGAGCCGCCGCCTGACGCGGCTGCTGGATGATCTTCTGGACCTTAGCGTGTTGGAGGATGGGCGCGTGACATTGAACGAGACGAATGCGCTTCTCTCCGAGGTGCTGGATCGCTCGATAGACGCCACCAGCGCGCTGCAAGATAGCGCGCGATTGACCATTCACCGCAACCCTGAGACGGAACAGGTGGCCCTCGTCACCGATGTGGATCGCCTCTCGCAGGTCTTTATCAACCTGATCTCCAATGCCCAGAAATACTGCGAGGCCGAGCCGCCTGAATTGAGCATCACCGTGCATCACCTGCCCGGGCGGGTGGAGGTCGAATTTGCCGATAACGGCGCAGGTATTCCCGTGGGGCGGCGTGCCGTGATCTTCGAGAAATTCGCGCGGCTGGAAACAGGGCGGGCAGCCCAAGGGGCGGGGCTTGGCCTTGCGATCAGCCGCGAGATCATGCTGCGCCTTGGCGGCGGTCTGGCCTATGTTCCAGCGCAAACAGGCACTGCTTTCCGTGTGCGTCTGCCAAGCAAGGCCCTGCGAGGGGCGGCAAGCTAGCCCTTTCAGGGTTTCTTTACCTCTTCACGTCATAGATTGGGGGCAACCCAAATCTGAGGGCGTGAATGCCGCTTGCTCATCGTGACATCCTGCTGGCCATGACAAAGCCGCCCAAGCCGCAGATGGCGGCGCTTGGCACGGATGCGGCCCCTCCTGCACACACGGCCAAATCCGTCTCCCGCGCATTGGCCCGCGCCATCTCCCGCGCGGGCGAGGCTTTTGCGGGGCTGGACCCTGATTGCGAACCGCCCGTATTTGATTGGTTCACAGGGCTGGACCGCGTGGAGGAGGCGCTGCCCGAGGCAGGGTTTTTATGCCTTCTTGATGCAGAGAATACGCAGCAAAAGGGCATTATGGCGCTGTCGCAATCCTTTCTGGATGGCTTGATCGAGGTGCAAACAACAGGCCGCGTTGATACTGTGGTCGGCCCCGTGCGCCGTGTGACCAAGATCGATACGGTCCTGTCACGCGATTTTCTTGACCTTCTTTTGGGCGCGCTCTCGGTAGAACTGATGCCTGTTGCGCCCGCGATCTGGCCTGCGCGCCTGCATGTGGGCGCCACGATGGAGGATCGAAACCGCGTCTCCCTTGCGATGGATGAGGGGGATTATCACATCTGGCGGGTGGGCGTGTCGCTTGGTGGCAATGTCAAACAGGGGGAGTTGGTCTTTGCCCTGCCTGCCTTACACATGCCTGCACAGGAAGCCTCGCAAGGCGTGGGCGAAACGGTTCAGGGCAATTGGCGCGACGCGTGGCATCGCGTCTTGGGGCAGGTGGAGATTGATCTTGATGCAATCCTGTATCGCCGCATGATCCCCTTGGCGCAGTTGGAGGGGCTTCAGGCGGGCGATGTGCTGCCCGTTCTCCCATCAGGTTTGGATGCGATCAGGTTTGAGGATGTATCGGGCCGCGCAGCTTTGACAGGGCGTTTGGGCCAAAGGGCAGGTATGCGGGCGGTGCGTGTTGCAGGCTCGGGCTTGCGCAAACGCGATGATGAACCTCGCGCCACGCCAAATGCGCCAAAGGCCATGGCTGAGGGGGCAGACCCTCAACCTCCCACTGCACCGCCGCCACCGCCGATGGCGGATATACCGTCACCCGAAAGCGCGGCTGCCGCATCGGAAGCTGCATCCCCTTGACCTCAAACCTCCCAAGCTCCTAGCTGGCGCCAACCATAATTCAGGAGTGCCATGTTATGAGATTTGTCCGATACGGTGAAAAAGGAGCCGAAAAGCCTGGCGTTCTGGATGAAAGCGGTCAGCTGCGCGATCTATCGGGGCAGATTTCCGATCTCGGCGGGGATGTTCTGTCCGATCTCACCGCGCTGAACGCCGATGGCCCCGTGGTCACGGGCAACCCGCGCCTCGGCATGCCGATCGCGCGGCCCGGCAAAGTGGTTTGTATCGGGCGCAATTACAAAGAACATGCCAGCGAGATGGGCGGCGAAGTGCCTGAGGAGCCGTTGATTTTCATGAAGGCGACCTCCTCCTTGCAAGGCCCGAATGATCCCGTGATCTACCCCAAAGGCGGGCAATCGGTCGACTACGAGATCGAGCTTGCAGTCGTCATTGGCAAAGCCGCCAAACATGTCTCCGAAGCCGAGGCGCTGTCGCATGTGGCGGGCTATATGACCTTCAATGATATGACCGAGCGCGTGTTCCAGAAGCAACGTGGCGGACAATGGACCAAGGGCAAAAGCTGCGACACCTTCGGCCCGATGGGGCCATATCTGGTCACCGCCGATGAATTGGGTGACCCGCAAGCGCTTGATTTGCGTCTGTCGGTGAATGGCGATCTTCGGCAAAGCTCCAATACCGGCATGATGATTTTCTCGGTCGCGGCCCTAATCGCCCATCTGAGCGAATTCTTCACGCTGGAAGTGGGCGATGTCATCGCAACGGGCACGCCCGCAGGTGTTGCCGCAGGAATGAAGCCGCCGCAATTCCTTCAAGTTGGCGATGAAGTGTCCTGTTCGGTTGGCCCTTTGGGCGAGCAACGCTTCCAGATCGTGGCGGGCTAAACCTGCAAGCTATGCGCGTGGCGCATGGCGGGCGTTCCGAATTGAGAATTGTAGGACATGCTTGCTGACATATATGCTGCATTGCAGAGGGGCATGATGAATGCCCGAGTATTTTCGCTGCAAGGCAGAAAGAGGATAAAGATTATGTCGGCTCACGAACTCTATCACATCCAATACGACCTCCGCGAAATCGAAGATCGCGCCCGCGCAATGCGTGGTGAAGCCCTTCGCTATGGCATCACATGGATGGTAACACGCCTGCGCGACGGCCTGACATCGTTGGCTACACGCCTGCACGTTGGTCTGCGTTCGGCCAAAACCACAGGTGGTCTTGCAACCAGCTGACCCTTTTCTGCCTCAATTCTGACGGTAGAAAAGCACGAAATGGCCCCGGCAATGCGCCGGGGCTTTCTCATTTGAGACAAATTGAAACTGCATCTTTGACCGTATCAACGCATGCCCGTGATGGGGAAACGTGTTCGATATAGGATAAAGAAAATGCAAAGATTCATTCTTTCCGCGATCCTTTTGGGTATGTCTCTGGCCGTGTCGGCATGTGCGACCCCAGGTCCGGTGATGCGAAACGCGCCAACTGATCTGAGCACGGCCGCTCTGCTGCAAATGCCCTCCGCAGAGGCGGAGACTGCAGAACGTCCTGTTATGCCTGATTGGACGGTTGCACAGATCAATGTGAATGTTCCCCAAACGCTGAGCGTATCGGAAGCCAATTCCTTCAAGCCGCGCGCTGATATCGTCTGGCGCGAGGATCCTTTGGGAAACCGTCACCAGCAAGTTGCAGATGTGATGATGCATCCGCTCCAAGAGCTTATGCCGATGTTGCAGGGCGAGCGCGAGGTGATCGTTCAGCTTGATGTGGAAGAATTTCACGCTCAAACGCAACGCGTGCGCTACAGCTTTGGCGGCGAGCACGAAATCCAGTTCCAATTCACGGTCTTTGATGCCGCAACAGGCGCGCCGATCTTGGGACCTGAGCCGCGTGATCTGACATTCCGCGCATTGGGTGGTCAGGAAGCGGTTGACTCGGAAGCGCGTGGCATTGGCCAGAGAGAACGTATTCAGGCCCGTCTGCGGGATTGGGCGCGCGAGGAATTCGCCCTGCCGATCCAACATTCGGGCATGACCTACTGACCCTTTCCGAAAGCTCAAAACCAGAGTAGAGGGGGCGTATGACAACGCCCCTTCAAGATTTGCCCGCCCTTCGCCTGAAACCCAAAGCCGATGCCCGCCGTATCCGGTTTGGCCATCCTTGGGCATGGTCTGACGATCTCGTGCTTGATCGCCGCTCCCGCAATATTCCTGCGGGGGCTTTGGCCGTTCTCGAGGATAACGAGCGCAATCCGCTCGGGCTCGGAGTGGCCACCGTTGAGGCCAAGATCGCCTTGCGCCTGCTCGACCGCGACCCTGCTGCCGTGATCGATGCGGCATGGTTCCGTGCCAAAATCGGGACCGCACTCGCCCTGCGCGACACACTGTTCGCCGCGCCCTTCTACCGCCTCATCCATGCTGAAGGCGATGCCTTGCCTGGCCTGATCGTTGACCGCTTTGGCGACACTCTGGTGATGCAACCCAATGCGATCTGGCTGGAAGACAGGCTGGAGAGTATCGCGGACGTGCTGCTTGATCTGACAGGCTGCACCACCTTGATCAAGAATGGCACCAGCCGCGCCCGTGCCGCCGAAGGTTTGTCCGAAGAGATGGTCGTTTTGACCGGCAGCGCACCTGAGGCCGCCATCCCTGTGATGATGAATGACGCGACCTATATGGCCGATATTATGGGCGGGCAGAAAACGGGCCTCTTCTACGATCAACGCCCCAATCATGCCTTCGCAGCCTCCATGGCCAAAGACGCGAAAGTGCTCGATGTTTTCTCCCATGTCGGCGGTTTTGCCTTGGCCAGCCTCGCGGCGGGTGCGCAAAGCGCCTTGGCGATTGATGCCTCAAAGCCAGCGCTCGACCTCGCCGCACAAGGCGCGCAAGCCATGGGCGTGTCGGATCGTTTCGCCACCCGCCAAGGGGATGCTTTCTCCACGCTCGAGGCTTTGGCCACCGAGGGGGAAAGCTTCGATCTCGTGATCGCAGACCCGCCCGCTTTTGCGCCGAGCAAAAACGCGCTCGAGCAAGGCCTGCGCGCCTATGAACGCATCGCGCGGCACGCGGCCACATTGGTCGGCGAGGGGGGCACATTGATCTTGTGTTCCTGCTCGCATGCGGCCGATCTTGGCAAATTCCGCGCGGCCTGTTTGCGTGGGATCGGCAAAGCAGGGCGCGAGCCGCGCTTGCTCTATACGGGCTTTGCAGGTGCCGATCATCCCCAACATCCCGCCTTGACCGAAACCGGATATCTCAAGGTATTGGCATTCCGGCTGCTGCCGTGAAGCTCTGCCTTGATGCCTGCACCCTCTATCCAACCGTCCTGCGCGAGATCGTCATGGGCGCGGCAGGTGCGGGCCTGATCACCCCGATCTGGTCTGCGCGTATCTTCGAGGAATGGGCGCGCGCGGCCCTCAAAAATGGCGGCGCTGGCGATGAGACCATCGCGCGCGGCGAAATAGCCATGCTGCGCGCCGCCTACCCTGAGGCCGAGATCGCATATGCCCCCGCGCTCGAGGCGCAGCTTTGGCTGCCCGACCCCAATGATATCCATGTTCTGGCAAGCGCAATCGCAGGTGGGGCCGAGGCAATTCTGACCCTGAACCTCAAGGATTTCCCGCGCCGTGAATTGGAAGGCCATGCGCTGCAAGCGCTGCACCCTGATGCCTATCTCTACGGTCTCTGGATGGATCACCCCGCCAAGATCGAGCAGATCACCCGCTCGGTCCATCACCGCTTCGAAAGCCTTGCAGGCCAAACCATGAGCTTGCGCGCCCTTATGAAACGCGCGCGCCTGCCACGGCTTGGCAAAGCGTTGGACAGTTAAGCTCTATCTTTGCTTGAAAAATACTTCTGGGGAGGCGCGCGCGTCAGTGCGCGGCGGGGGCAGCGCCCCCTTGAAGCGCGCGTCCTAGTCCTGCTGCTGCCAGCGGGTCTCCATCGCTTCGATCGCGCGGATACGGTCAGATGTTTTGGGGTGGCTCATCAGCCAAGCAGGCGCGCCGCGCCCTCCCATTCCTGTCAGATCTTCCAATTTGCGAAAAAGCGAGATCTGCGGCGCAGTGCCGATCCCTGCCTTGACCAGAAGCGCCGAGGCATAGGCATCTGCCTCGTATTCATCCTGCCGCGACAGACGTGCTGCAATCAGCCCTGTCAGACCATTGGCAATCCAGATGCCGATTGCCGCGATTGGGATCAACCGCCCAAGCAGGCTGGCCAATGCAATTCGGATTGCATTCTGCCCCGAAAAATCAATCATCCTGCGCCGCGCATGGCCCAAAGCAACATGACCCAATTCATGCGCGATCACGCTGGCCAATTCCTCATCCGTCACCTCGCCGGCGCGGTATTTGTTGTAAAATCCGCGCGTCAGGAAAATCCGCCCGTCAGGGGCTGCCAAACCATTGACGGGATCAACCTCATAGAGATGCACGCGGATACGCTCGATCTCCAAAGCCTCGGCCATGCGGTCTGTCAGGGCTTTCAGGCGCGGATCAGCCAATTCGCTCGATTTCTCATCCAGCTCGCGCTTGAGCCGCCAGCTTGAGAATTGATACATCACCAGCGCATAGCCGATGGCCAGAAGGATTGGGGTAAGTTTTAACATAAAGGTGATATGGGGCGGGGAAGGGGGTGCGGCAATAGCTTACCGCCCCAATTCCCGCATGCCCCGATCAATCCCTTCCAGCGTCATCGGCACCATCTGCCCCTCGAAAATCTTCGAGATCATCCCGACCGATTGCGTATAGGGCCAATGCCGTTCGGGCAGCGGATTGATCCAGAGATGATTGGGCCATTTGGCACGCGCCCGATCCAGCCAGACCTGCCCCGCTTCCTCGTTCCAATGCTCGTTTGCACCGCCTGGCACCGCGATCTCATAGGGGCTCATTGAGGCATCGCCCACGAAAATGCATTTGTAATCAGAGCCATAGGTATTGAGCACCTCCCATGTCGGGATTTGCTCGGTCCAGCGGCGTTTATTGTCGCGCCACACGGCTTCATAGAGGCAATTGTGGAAATAATAATGCTCAAGATGTTTGAATTCCGCCCGCGCCGCCGAGAACAATTCCTCGACCAGTTTGATATGCGGGTCCATCGAGCCACCGACATCGAGAAACAGCAGCACTTTGACGGCATTGCGTCTTTCGGGCCGCGTTTTGACATCAAGATAGCCTTGCTCAGCGGTGGCGCGGATCGTGCCGTCAAGGTCCAGTTCCTCTTCCGCCCCGTCGCGCGCCCATTGGCGCAGCCGCTTGAGCGCGACCTTGATATTGCGGGTGCCAAGCTCGACATCGCCATCAAGGTTCTTGAAATCACGCTTGTCCCAAACCTTGACTGCGCGCTGGTGGCGGCTGCCATTCTGGCCGATGCGCACCCCTTCAGGGTTGAAGCCAAAGGCCCCGAAGGGCGAGGTGCCCGCCGTGCCGATCCATTTATTGCCCCCTTGGTGGCGGCTGTCTTGTTCCTTGAGCCTTTCGCGCAAAGTCTCCATCAGCTTGTCAAACCCGCCAAGCGCGTCGATCTCGGCGCGTTCTTCCTCGGATAGGAATTTCTCGGCCAGTTTCTCCAGCCAGTCCTGCGGGATTTCTGCCGCTTCCAGCACGTGCTCGGGGGTGATTTTCTCAAGCCCCGCGAAGGCATGGGCAAAGGCGCGGTCAAAGCGGTCCAGATGGCGTTCATCCTTCACCATCGCGGTGCGGGCAAGGTAATAGAACCCGTCAAGATCATAGGTCACCAGACCCTTTGAAACCCCTTCCAGAAAAGCCAGATATTCCCGCAGGCTTACGGGAATTTTGGCAGATCGCAGGGTTTCGAAAAACGGCAGGAACATAGTTCCAAACCTGTCACGCAGGCGCGGGAACCACAAGCATGATGAAATAGCCCAAGGTCAGGCCGATCAGCCCCATCACAACCGAATAATGCAGCAGGTCGAGCTTATTGCCCTTTTTGCGATAGGCGGTGAACAGGCCGAGGGCCAGCCCTGCGACAAGACCGATAAGTGCGGGAAGGGGGATCATGGAAAACCTCTGCCTAAGGCGGTGTCAGATAGCGGGTGCGAGAGAGGCGATCTCGGTCAAGCGTTCTTCAACCGCAGCCTCTCGGCCGAACCCATAGCGACCCCAAGCGAGAGAGTCGAGCCGCACAGTTCGCGCCTCCGAGGCGCGTCCCGACAACGCCAAGGCTTCGGCCCGCATCATCAACAAGGTCGACAATAGGGCCGCATTCTCGGCGCGGCGCGCAACGGGCGTGGCCAGCCCCGTCAGTTGCAAGGCGGCCTCGGCATCGCCATTGCTTAGCGCGAAGGCTGCCAATTGCATGCGCACATGGGCCAGTTGCACCGATTGCGGATCAAGCTGGGAATAGATGCGCGAGGCACTTTGGAACGCGGTGAAAGAGGCCTCGGCATCGCGGGCCAAACTCAGCCGTCCCAGCACGAAATAGCCAAAGGCTGTGCGGTTGTCGTTCCAGCCCGCTTCCGTGGCAATGCTGACGGCGCGTTGTGCTGCGGCAATGCGGCGCGCGCCATTTGCAGTGCCCCCAAGCGCCGTTTCAATCGCGTCGATCCATGCGCGGGGGGTATCGCTGCTCGGGCCGCCGTCACGGCCTGCACCATTGGGGTTGAAGCGTGCCAGCAGGTTTGGAAGGGCGGCAGCAACCTCGCCTCGGGTCATGCCCGAGCGCAGGCTGTCCGAGTTATACACCCTGAGAACCAGCATATCGAAACCCGTCAGAACTGCATTGAAATTGTCGTCATTAAAGACGCTATCGGGCAGGCGGTAGAGGTCATTGAGGGGGCCGATGGCTTGGCTGACTTCCTCATGCAGGCAATCGCGCATTTCTTGCGGGCTGACATCATTGGGAATGAAAACCGCAACCCGCTCGCGGGTTTGCAAGGTGGTCCAATCCAGACTGCGCTGTCCGCGCTGGCTGCGGAATTCCGACCAACTGGAGATACGCGGCACCACGAAACAGGCCGCTTGGGGTACCACGCGCTGCATCCTTGCGCGCGGCAATGTCTCGATTGTGACCGAGGCATTTTGCTCGGAGGAAAAAGGAACTTGCGAGATATCGATCCGTGCTTCGCGGCGCATGCGCCCCAGCAGGCGCCCCAGATCAATCGACAGGTTTTCCGGTGCTCCGGGGGCAATGGTCACGCTGATCGGCCCCTCAAAACGCGAGATCGTCTCGAGTTGGCGGCCCGTCTCCATAGCAAAGCTGAGGTCAAGGATATCCTCGGCAATCGCGATATTTGAGCGGGAGGGCGGCGTTGGGTTGGGCGCGCCAAAACTGGCCATGCTTGGCATGATATCGGGCAGGGCCACGACCCTGCGTTCCGCCACATCCGAGATTTGCGCGCTTGGCATACAGGCGCCAAGAGCCATGAGAGATAACAGGGAAACAATACGAACTAACACTACTCAGCCTCTCGCATATTTAATGAATTCGGTCTTGACCGCGATCCGGTCATACAGTGCGCGCGCAGTGGCATTGCCCTCTTGCGTCATCCAGTAAACCGAAGGTCTGCCCGCTTTATCGGCATCCTCATAAATTGTGGTGATCAAGCCCCGCGCAACACCGCGCCCACGGGCGGCTTGGGCTGTAAACAAATCCTGCAAATAGGTGACAGGGGCCTCATGCCAGCCATGCGAATGGATAATCACATGGCATAGACCAAGGATTTCTCCGCCCTCAACAGCGACCCAAGCCTTCATATCTTGGCGATCAGGGTCGCAATAGCGTGAAAATGTCAGGGCGATTTGGGCGTCGCTCAGATTGGCTTTGTAGAATGACAAATACTCCCGCCAAAGCGGTTCCCATAGCGCCATATCGTCCAACTCAAGTGGGCGGATGCGAAAATCCGGTGTCATGGGCCTGCCTCGATCTGGCCAATAGAGCCTGGCCTCTGGGTGCCAGTTAGCCCAGAAAATGCAGTTTATTCCGCCCCATGTAAAGCATTTGATCGCGCCTTTGGCCTTTTTCGAGGGCCAGTGTGCAAAGCGCGCAGGGGCGGCGGGGCCCTTGCCCCTGCCTTGCGCTAACGCCCTTGGCGGCGTGCCAGAAAGGCGAGGCGCTCGAACAACGCCACATCCTGTTCGTTCTTCAACAGCGCGCCATGCAGTTTCGGAAGCGCATTCTCGGCATCTTTTTGCAAATCCTCAGGCGAAAGATCTTCGGCCAGAAGCAGCTTCAGCCAATCCAGCACCTCCGAGGTCGAGGGCTTCTTCTTCAACCCTTGTTGCTCGCGGATCTCGTAGAATTGCGTGAGCGCTGTGGTCAGCAAATCGGCTTTGATATCAGGGTGATGGACCTCGACGATCTTCTTCATCACATCCATTTCGGGAAAGCGGATATAGTGGAAAAAGCAGCGCCGCAGAAAGGCATCGGGCAGCTCTTTTTCGTTATTCGATGTGATGATGATGATCGGGCGGGTGGTGGCGCGGACGGTCTCGCCTGTCTCATAGACAAAGAACTCCATCCGGTCGAGTTCCTGCAACAGATCATTGGGAAACTCGATATCGGCCTTGTCGATCTCATCGATCAGCAACACGCATTTGCCCTGCTGCTCAAAGGCCTGCCAGAGCTTGCCCTGTTTGATGTAATTCTTCACATCATTGACGCGCTCATCGCCCAATTGGCTGTCGCGCAAACGGCTGACGGCATCATATTCATAAAGGCCCTGCTGCGCGCGCGTGGTGGATTTGATATGCCATTCGATGATCGGAAGCCCCAAGGATTTCGAGACTTGCCGCGCCAATTCGGTTTTGCCGGTTCCGGGCTCACCCTTGACCAAAAGGGGGCGCTCAAGGGTGACGGCGGCATTGACCGCAACGGTCAAATCCTCGGTTGCGACATAGTCGGCGGTTCCGTCGAATTTCATGGCAACTCCCGAAGTTTTGACCTGTTTTAACTCTATCGTGACGCGCAGAACGTCCATAGGCAATATAGGGGCACTCTGCACGTGACAAGGCCCGCAGCTTGCTGTAAGCGAGGCGCGAATGACGGGTTGCAGGCATGTATCAGACCTGCAGGGTTCACCCGACATCAATGAGGGGAACGACATGAAAGCCGAGAACTTTCTTGCTGACGACTATCGTCCCGCCGAGGACGAACCATTCATGAACGAGCGTCAACTTGAATATTTCCGCCGCAAGCTAACTGCTTGGAAAGAAGACCTTCTTGAAGAAAGCCGTGGCACTGTTGTCGGCCTTCAGGACGGGACAAGAAATATCCCTGACGTGGCAGATCGGGCCAGCGAAGAAACCGACCGCGCACTTGAATTGCGCACTCGGGACCGCCAGCGCAAATTGATTGCCAAGATCGACTCGGCGCTGCGCCGTATTGATGAGGGCGAATACGGCTATTGCGAGAAAACGGGCGATCCGATCTCGCTCAAGCGTCTGGACGCGCGCCCCATCGCGACGATGACCCTTGAAGCACAAGAGCGTCACGAGCGCCGTGAAAAGGTCCATCGCGACGATTGATCCTTTGGCCCGCGCCGATGATCGGTCGCGGCTACGGGCAGGCAGAACTTCTTAAGGGGCATCCGTTCAGGGTGCCCTTTTGTTATCGGGGATATGAGATGCTGAGCGGAGACATGATCACCATTTTGGGGGCAGGCATTGGCGGGCTGGCGGCATCCATTGCCCTTGCACAAAGCGGCGCGCAGGTGCGGGTGATTGAACAAGCCGCCGAGATCGCCGAGGTCGGCGCAGGCATCCAAATCAGCCCCAACGGGTTTGTCGTGCTCAAAGCCTTGGGTCTGGGCGATGCCGTGGCGCAGGCCGCAATGCGCGGCAGGGCGGTGCGCTTGCGTGATTTCCGCAAAGGGGCGGCGGTTTTCCACCTCCCGCTCACCCGCGCCGACCGCCCCTATCATTTCATCCATCGCGCCGATCTCATCACCCTCTTGCTCGACGCGGCCAAAGCGGCTGGCGTTACATTCGAGCTTGGCCGCACAGTCACCTCCGTTGAGACGGGGCAGGGCGGCGCGACCCTTGTTTTTGAGGATGGGACAACGGAAACCATCGGCCTTCTGGTCGGCGCAGATGGCCTTCATTCCAAAACCCGCGCGGCGCTCGCCCCGAAATCCCGCCCCTTCTTCACAGGCCAAGTCGCATGGCGTGCCACAGTACCTGCCGAGACAAATCTTGCCCCCGAGGCCCATGTGTTCATGGGGCCGGGTCGGCATCTGGTGCGCTACCCGATCAAGGATGGCAGCCTCGTGAATATCGTCGCGGTCGAGGAGCGGGATAATTGGGCATCCGAGGGCTGGAACCACCGCGATGATCCCGCCCATCTGCGCCGCGCCTTCACGGATTTCTGCCCCGAGATTCGAAGCCTGCTGGATCAGGTGGAAGAAACCTATCTCTGGGGCCTTCACCGTCACCCGCTTGCCAAAACATGGGCGGATGGTCACGCCGTGCTGCTTGGCGATGCGGCCCATCCAACGCTGCCCTTCCTCGCCCAAGGGGCCAATATGGCGCTTGAAGATGCGTGGGTGCTCGCCCAATGCCTCGATCAAGCCGATAATCAACCCGCAGCGCTCACCCAGTTTGAGCAAACCCGCCGTCCCCGCTGCGCACGGATCGTCGAGGCCGCGTCCCGAAACGCCGAAAACTACCACCTGCGCCCGGGTCCTTACCGATTTGCAGCCCATAGCGCCCTGCGCCTCTCGGCCCGCTTGGCCCCCCATATCGCCAGCAATCGTTTCGAATGGCTCTACGGGCATGACGTCACACGTGGCTGACGCCAGCCCGAACGGGTCCCCGCGCTCATTCATCTTTGCTTGAAAAATACTTCCGCCGGAGGCGGCAAAACGTGCATCACTCCGCGTGCGCTCAGTCGAGCCGATAGGAGGGCAGCTTCTGGAAGGCATCGCGCAGCGCCTCGCCCCAGCCGCTCGAGATCATCTCATAGAAGGGATCGCCCCCTTCAATGCGGATGATCTGTCCATGCGAGAAGGTCTCGCGTTTATAGAGGTGCAAATCCAGCGGCAGCCCGACGGAAAGATTGGCCTTGATGGTGGAATCAAAGCTCAGCATCAGCAGTTTCACCGCATCCTCAAAACTCATATCCGGCTCATAGGCGCGCACAAGGATCGGCTTGCCATATTTCGTCTCGCCAATCTGGAAAAACGGCGTATCCGCGCTGGCTTCCACAAAATTCCCCTCGGGATAGATCAGGAACAGGCAGGGCTCCCCGCCTTTGATCTGCCCGCCAAGGATCATGGTCGCTGAAAAGGTTGCCTCTGCCTCGGGGCCATCAGGGGCGGATTGGCTCTTGATCACCTCGCGCAGGGTTTCGCCAAGCAGTTTGGCCACCTGAAACATCGAAGGCGCTTCCATGATCGACAAGGTGCCACGTTCATCCGCCGCGCGGCTGCGCTCATTGATCAGGCTTACAACGGCTTGGGTTGTTGCCAGATTGCCAGCCGTCATCAAGGTGATGGAGCGCTCGCCTTCCTCTTCCCAAAGAAACATCTTGCGAAAAACACTGATATTATCCACGCCCGCATTGGTGCGGGTGTCAGACATCATCACCAAGCCGCTATCCAGTTTGAGACCAACGCAATAGGTCATATCACTTATCCTTACGCCTTTTGCGGCGCAGCCTGCACCGGCAAGGGTTTATTGTTGTTGAACCTGAATATCGACGCTCATCGACTCGGTCCCTGATCCATAGCGCACTCCCGAGACGGGTGCAGCCTCTGTGTAATCCAGCCCCGTTGCAACACGGACATATCTTTCATCGGGCGATATCCCGTTCGAGACATCAAATCCGACCCAGCCAATCCCCTCGATATGGGCCTCGGCCCATGCATGGCTTGCATCTTGGTGCACGCGGTCTTCCATCATCAAATAGCCCGACACATAGCGCGCAGGGCTGCCAAGCGCGCGGGCAGCCGCCACAAAGATATGGGCATGATCCTGACATACGCCCGCGCCTTGCTCGACCGCTTCTTCAGCGGTGGTGGTGGCATGGGTGGTGCCGATCTCATATCTCACATCTTGCAGAATTCGTGCCGACAGGGCGTGTAGACGCTCCAGCTCATTGTCGAACTCATCCTTGAGGCCTTTGGCCAAACTGCGCACATTCGCGCCCGCCCGCGTCAAATCCGTGGAGCGCTGGAACAGCCAGAGCGGGACAAACCCGCCATGCTTGCCCACGACACCTGCCAGATCGCTGGTCTCAACCTCGCCTTCGCATTGCACAACAATCGCGCTTGCCTCGGGGTCGAATGAAATCAGCGACACGGTATTATTGTGGTGATCGGTGAATTCAGTCTCGGGTGTGCCGCCCTCAACGCTCATGCGCCAGTTGATCACATCTTGGCCATGGCGGCTTTTGGGGATCAGGCGCAATTGCTGCAATCCATAGCTGACGGGGCGCTCAAAAGCATAGGTGGTGGTGTGCAGGATTTTCAGGCGCATCTTTTGTCCCTCCCTATCCCAAAAAGCGGTAATCGGTTTCGATCTGCAGGCCCAAACCTGCCAGATCTTTCAGGAAATCGGTGATGAATTCATGCAGGCCTTCCTCAAAGACCTGATCAATCGTGATCCGCTGCAATTTGTGATCCAAGGCTTCGGCCATGCCTTGGCTGGGGTGGCGGTCGCCATATTCGATCTCGAGATATTTCAGATTGGTGACCATTTTCGCCACCGAGAATTTCAAACTGCGCGGCATGCGGCCATCTAGGATCAGGAAATCGGCAATCCCCTTGGGATTGGCCTTGCCTTGGTTGAGCCATGCATAGGAACGCTGCCCCGCCACGGAACGCAGGATCGTTTCCCATTGCACATTATCAAGGCTGGAGCCGATCTGGTTTACCGAGGGCAGCAGCACATAATATTTCACATCCAGAATGCGCGCGGTGTTATCGGCGCGCTCAAGGAAGGTGCCGATACGGGCGAAATCGAACACGTCATTGCGCAGCATCGTGCCATGCAGCGCGCCGCGCACTAGGGCCGAGTTCTGGCGGATCAGGCCCAAAACCTCGGGCAGGTTGCGATCTGCGACAGGGCGGGCCAAGGCATCGCGCAGCGACATATAGCTGTCATTCACGGCCTCCCAAACCTCGCGGGTCAGTGCGGTGCGCACCAGCCGCGCATTTTGCCGTGCGCCCGCGATGCAGGACATCACCGAGGAAGGGTTGCTTGGCTCGCGCAGCAGAAAATCAATGACCTTACCTGCCTCAAGCTGTTCGTGACGCTCATAAAAGGCGGTGGCGGCAGCGGCTGTTTGCAGAACACTGGCCCATTCATCATCCGCCCCATCGGGCCGCGTAAGTGCGATGCGAAACCCCGCCTCGATAAGGCGCGCGGTATTCTCGGAGCGCTCAAGAAGGCGGAACATCCAGAACAGGCCGCCTGCGGTTTTTCCCAGCATCCCCTATTCCTCCAAAACCCAAGTGTCCTTGGTCCCGCCCCCTTGCGAGGAATTGACAACCAAAGACCCTTTCTTGAGGGCAACGCGCGTCAATCCACCTGGTGTGATATCAACACCTTGCGGGCTGACCAACACGAAGGGGCGCAGATCAACATGGCGCGGGGCAAGCCCTGCCTTTGTCAGGATCGGCACGGTCGAGAGGGCCAGCGTGGGCTGTGCGATGTAATTTGCGGGCCGCGCGCTGAGCTTGGCGCGGAAGGCGGCCAGTTCCTTCTTGGAGGCTGCGGGGCCCACCAACATGCCGTAACCACCCGAGCCATGCACCTCTTTGACCACGAGCTCCGAGAGATTGTCCAAAACATAGGCCAGCGCGTCAGGCTCAGAGCATCGCCATGTCGGCACATTCTTCAAAATGGCCTTTTCGCCCGTGTAGAATTCAACGATATCAGGCATATAGCTATAGATTGCCTTGTCGTCCGAGATGCCTGTTCCGGGGGCGTTGGCAATCGTGATCCCGCCTGCGCGATAGACATCCATAATGCCCGGAACCCCCAAAAGACTGTCGGGGTTGAAATTCAGCGGGTCCAAGAAATCATCATCGACACGGCGGTAAATCACATCGATCGGGCGGTAGCCGCGGGTGGTACGCATGGCGATTTTGCCATCCATCACGCGCAGATCACTGCCCTCGACCAGTTCAACCCCCATATGATCGGCAAGAAAGGCATGCTCGAAATAGGCGGAGTTATGGATGCCGGGGGTGAGAACGGCGACCGAGCGGTTGGCGCTGGCATTGATCGGCATGCATGCCCCGAGGGAACGGTGCAATTTCGTTGGATAATCCGAGACAGGGCGGACTTTGACGCGGCTGAACAGTTCGGGGAACATCTGCAGCATCGTCTCGCGGTTCTCCAGCATATAGGAGACACCCGAGGGGGTGCGGGCGTTATCCTCAAGGACGAAAAACTCATCCTCACCTGTGCGCACCAGATCAATGCCGACGATATGGGTATAGATACCGCCTGGCGGCTCGACCCCGATCATCTCGGGCAGGAAAGCCTCGTTGCGCGCGATCAGATTGGCGGGCACGCGGCCTGCGCGGATGATCTCTTGGCGGTGGTAGATATCATAGAGAAAGGCATTGATGGCGCGCACGCGTTGCTCGATGCCGCGCACCAGCCGTGACCATTCCCGCCCCGAAATAATGCGCGGGACGATGTCAAAAGGTATCAAACGTTCATCGGCCTGATCCTGACCGTAGACATTGAAGGTGATGCCTGTGCGGCGAAAGAAACTCTCGGCTTCGGAGGATTTCTTTTTCAGCTCTTTGATGTCTTCGTTATGGAACCATGCATCATAGGATTGATAGGGGGATCGGGGGGCATCGCCTTGCCCGAACATCTCATCGAAAAATCTGGTCTCTTTTTCCATTTGGCCCTTAAGCGTCTGCTGCAAATCATCGAGCCAGAATTTGAAGAAAGCTGCTAGCAGAGGCGCTGCGTTAAGAATTAATCAAGACCGCGATGCACAGTAGCTATGCGAGGTGATTAATTTTCAAGCGAAATGGTGACGGGCCCGTCATTCACAAGGCTGACCGACATATCTGCACCGAATTGCCCTGTCTCAACAGGGATGCCGAGGGCCGCCAGTGAGGCCGCGAAATGCTCATAGAGGCGGCGGCCTTCGTCAGGAGGTGCTGCGCTAGAAAATCCGGGTCTGTTGCCCGAGTGGGTATCGGCGGCCAGCGTGAATTGGCTGACCACAAGCGCGCCGCCACCACTATCGAGCAGCGAGCGGTTCATCTTGCCCGCCTCATCCTTGAAGATACGCAATTTGGCGATCTTGGCGGCAAGCGCCTCGGCCTTGTCCTGCGTGTCGCCCTGCATTGCGCAAACAAGGATCAACAGGCCCGCGCCCGTTTGCCCGATCAGCGCGCCGTCCACCTCGACCGAGGCGCGGGTGACGCGTTGGATCAGCGCTCTCATGCAAGCTCGTCGCGGCGGGGCGGGTTTGCACCTGCGCGCGATACCGTCACAGCCGCCGCCTTTGACCCAAGCGCCAAGGCCGCGCGCAACGCATCTTCGGGCAGGCCCGCTGCCACAGCACTTTTGCTCAAAAGGCCCGCGTCCGACAGCCCTGCAAGAAAGCCCGCATTGAATGTATCGCCAGCCCCCACGGTATCAATCACCTCGACCCGCTCAGAGGATTGGAACAAGCTGCCGCCATCCCAATAAGCGGTGACGCCATCGGCCCCTTGCGTGATCAAAGCCAGCTTTGCGCCCTTGGCGAGAACCGAAGCCGCGCCTTTTTCAAGGTCGTCATGCCCTTCGAGCCAAGCGAGATCCTCATCCGAGAGTTTCACCACGTCACTGACCGCCAGCATCTTATCAAGCCGCGCGCGATAAACAGCTTCATCGCGGATAAAGCCTGTGCGGATATTCGGGTCGATCATCACCAGATGATCAGGGGCCGCGCGCAGGCAAAGCGCCTCATAGGCGCGTGCGCAGGGCTCCACCACCAAGGAGATGCCGCCGAAAAACAGGGCTTCAACCCCTGTCAATTCAGTTGGCAGATCATCCTCCGACAGCATCCGACCTGCAGTGTTTTCATCATAGAATGCATAGCTTGCCTGCCCATTGGTCAGGGTCACGAAAGCCAATGTTGTAGGGCTGTCCGATCGCGCGCTGAGCGCGCAGGAGACGCCATTGTCATCCAGCGCCTGCGCCAGTCTTTGGCCAAACAGATCGGTTGAAAGGCCCGTGAACATGCCCGTGGGCAACCCCAAACGGCCTGCCGCAATGGCTGTGTTGAACACCGCGCCGCCGCTATAGGGCGCAAAGGCGTGTTCGCCTTGCGTTGTTTCGCGGGGCAACATGTCAATCAGGGCTTCACCACAGCAGAGCAGCATCTTTTGATCCTTTGAAGTCTTGCGGACCAAGGGAGTAACGCTGAATGCATCGCGCTGCCAGTCTTTTTGTCAGGCAGGTTTATTTATTGATCGGCAAACCGCCCGTGGACGGCGCAAATCCCGTGGCTGCACCGCCCCCTTCGCCATAGAGCGCATAGAGATAGGCCCCGATGCTGATCACGATCAGCGCGCCAAGGATCGCAAAGGCGATTTTGATAGCGGAATAGGGGCGCTCGCCCTCGACCTTGCCTGTTTGGGCATTGACCACAAAGCGGAAGCTCTTGCCGCGGTATTTATAGGCCGCCAGCCAGACGGGCAGCAGGATATGTTTGAAGGTCACATCCGAGACTTCGGTATTCACATGGTCAATGCGCTGTCGGTCCCCCCCGATATCGCGGCGGATATCGCGGGCGATATGGGCATCCATGATCTGACGCGCCTCGATCATGCCCTCTTCCAGCTCGACGGTGTAGCCCTCGGCGCGGAAGCCTGCCAGATATTGCGGTGAATAGGGCTGAAGCGCGCTCAGGTCCCAAGGGGCCAGTGCATCGGTGAAGCGTTTGGGTAGGCTTTTGGAGGCCAGAACCAGCACATCATCAAAGAACCGCGCAACACGGCCCGAAGTGCGATGCCAGCGGATGCGCTGCTGTTGGCGCGTGCGTCCTTTGCCTGCCGACACCGTCACATAATAGATCGTGCCGCGCTGCCCGCGATAGGCGCTGCGGGTATCGGCATCAAAGGTCCAATAGGGAACATAGATGCCCTCCATCTTGCGGCCCTTGCGCGCGTAGTCCTGCAACCCATTGGGCGCAAACCACAGCCGCCCCAACCATTTGGTCATGGCATCGCGCGCGGCCTCTTCCCCGATGGAGAAGGGCAGCAGGCCTTTGGGTTTGATATGGCGATGGGTGCCCGTATCCGTGACCACGGGGGTGGCGCAAAACGGGCATTCATCGGCATGGGTATCGGCGGAAAATTCGACCTGCGCGCCGCAATTGGGGCATTGGGTGACGCGGGTTTCCTCGATCTCTTCTTTGGGCAGGCGGTTGCGGATCGCATCATCGAAATCCAGCTCGCGGATGGCAGTGCCGCCCCAAGGGCCTGCCGTGCCCTCGCCGATCTCGACCTCGGCCTCATTGCCGCAATGATCGCAGATCAGCTTGCCCTGATGCGGCGCAAAGCGCATATCCGCGCCGCATTGGTCGCAAGGGAAGTGATGTTCCTCAACGATATCGGTGTCTTGGAAGCTGGTATCACTGGTCATGGGTGCAAAATTCCGTTCAGCCAGCAGCGGGCGGTGGTGGCGGCGGAGGAGGGGGCAGAACCGTAAAGAGTTGCGCCAACTCGGTCACATCTTCGGCCTGCTTCCAGCCATCCTGACCCGGCGTCCAGACCAATGTCTCACGCGAGAGGCTGCCTTCGGCGGTCATACGCCCCATCGCGGCCTTGGAATAGGGGCCCTTTGTCTGACCGTTTTCAGCAATATGCCAGACATGTTCCACAGGCGGCGGGGGTGGGGCCATGGGGGCGGCTGCGGCAGGCTGTTGTTGCTGTGGGGCAGCTCCCCAAGGGCCTTGGGCCGCCATCTGGTTGGCCATCGCCATGCCCATTCCCATGCCTAGCCCTGCGCCCATCCCGCCACTTCCGGGGTTATCGGCGGCGGCGCGCATGGCTTCTGCGGCTTGGAACTGGCTGTATTTGTTCAGATCCCCCACAACCCCCATCGAGGTGCGCTTGTCCAAAGCCTCTTCGACGGCAGGCGGCAGGCTGATATTTTCGATGTAAAGCTCGGGCAGGCTCAGGCCATATTTATCGATGGTCTCAGAGATCTTGCTGGCGACCATGCCGCCAAATTCGCCCGTATTGGCCGCCATATCCAGCACAGCCACGCCTGATCCTGCAACGGTCTGGCTGAATTGCTGCACGATGATATTGCGGATCTGGAAGCTGATCTCATCGCTGGTGAATTCCCCATCCGTGCCCACGATCTCGGACATGAAGCGGGCGGGATTGTCGATCTTGACGGAATAGGTACCGAAGGCGCGGATGCGGGTCGGCCCGAATTCGGGGTCGCGCAGCATAATCGGATTTTTCGTGCCCCATTTGAGATTGGTAAACCGATTGGTGGAGACGAAATAAATCTCGGATTTGAAGGGCGATTTAAAGCCGTGATCCCAGTGCTGAAGGCTGGTCATGATCGGCATGTTATTGGTCTCGAGCATATAGAGGCCCGGGGTGAAGACATCGGCCAATTGGCCTTCATGGATAAAGACTGCCGCCTGTCCTTCGCGCACCGTCAGCTTCGCGCCGTATTTGATCTCATAGCCATGGCGTTCAAAGCGCCAAACCATCGTGTCGCGGGTGTCATCTGTCCATTCGATAACATCGATGAACTGGCCTGAAAGAAAATCAAAAATAGACATGGGTTTGGTCCAATCGTCACAATATGTCTTGGCCAATTATAAACGCTGCTGCGTGATAGGGCCAATGAAAACGGGGTGGAAAAGGCGGGGTATTTTCCCCGCCCCGACCAGTGATCTTAGTAAACGACGAGGCTTGCGTCGCAATAATCGCCGCCAAATGTGCCAACCCAGACATCCATCCGGCCATCGCCGACATAGGCTTCGATCCAAGGCATCAGATCGCCCGAGCTGTCATCATCGTAATACCAGCTTCCATCAGGCGCATTGAGCAGCAAGACCGTATCACAGCCGGGGCTGCTGACCGAGAACTGCACAGGGCCGTTGAAATCATACATATAGAGAGAAAAATCGGGGTTTGGCACAACCCAGCCCCCTGCAAAGCCGCAATTGGCCAGATTGACCTGACCGCCAGCGACAACGGGGAAATAGAAGGGATCTTCCTGCATTTCGCTTGCATAAATCCGGTTGATTTCTGCGCCCTCGGAGATCACGGGGCAGGCATTTGCGATTTGGAAGGAGGCCAGAAACAGGCCAATCGTAAGGAGGAGTTTTTTCATTTTGAAACCCTGAAAAGGAGTGAATTTGAACCTGCTACAAACGCGTAACGAACATAGTGAAACTATCTCATAAGGGGGGTTCAATTCCAAGAACTCCCTCAAGATGGCATTAGCTGGAACCGCCAAGCAATTCGGCGGCGATCTCCGCAACAATCGGCCTTGCGGCTGCGGGCTCCATTCCTGGTCTCAGGCGCGGATCATAGAGGATGCGCAGCAGCAATTCGTCATGGCGGGTCAGAAGAGCGAACTCTTCGTCATCATTGAAGATCGAGGGGCGCGCGGCGGGGCTGTCATTGGGCAGACCAAGGCCTTGGGCGATTTCTTCATGAATGCAGGAGCGGCGCAAAAGGTCGGGATGCTCGGTGCGGATGATGGCGACCGCTGTTTGATAGACAGGCGTGCCGCCCGCCTCCGAGAAGGCATAGACCGAGCAGAAAGTATGGCGGGGCAGATTGCTGATTTCGCGCAAGGTTTCAGGCCCAATGCCTGGAACCAGTTGTTGCAGAAGCGGGCCTGTCAATTGCTGCTCGTCACGGCTGACAAAGAGCACATGGAAATTCCCCCCCGAGGAAACCTTACGGATGGGGTGGCCCGTGGCACGGGCAAGGCGTTGCGCATAGGTGCCGATGACCGCGCTATCATCCGAGCGTGCCGCGGCGGAGAGGGAGGGGCCGAAATGGGCCTGAATGCGCACCGGCACCTCCCATCGGCGCAGGCGTGAGGGGGTCTGGCGGGCCACAAAGCGCCCATTGGTCAGGGCATATTCATCAAACAGCGCGATGCGTTCGAAATTGGCCACCAGCATGCGTTGCGAGAAAGGCGTATCATCCCCGCCGCCATCGGTGCGAAGCAACCCATTGGCGACGAGGCGTTGTTCGATCGAGGCGTAATAGCTGGCATAGCCACGGCTCAGCGCCGATTGCGGCCCTGCACCAGGCAGGGCCAAGACGCCGCGCGTCTCGGGACGGGGCGAGTTCACAGGGGGTGACGCCACACAGGCCGACAGGCCAAGCGCCACCAATCCGAGCGTCATACAACGCCCCAGATGCCCCATGATCATCGCGTCCGTCCCTCAATCACGCATCAACCGTCCGATCAGCTATCGCCTGTCGAGGTGCCGACATTATAGCCCACACCATCGCCCCGCGCTTTGGCGGCCGAAAGCGTGTCGCGCAATTCGGTCTCCATTTTCTGCATCTCGACCTCGGCGGCCGCGCGGCGGGCTTTGCCCTCATCGGCGATTTGCAGGCTTTCCTCGATGGTGGCGACCAGATCGGCATTGGCCTTTTTGACCGCTTCGATATCAAAGACACCGCGCTCCATTTCCTCACGCACCATACGGTTCGATGTGCGCAGGTTTTCGGCGTTTTTGGTCAGCAATTCATTGGTCAGATCATTGGCCTCGCGCACGGCGGCTGCGGCCTCGGTCGAGCGCTGGATGGTCACGGCTTGGGCCAATTGGGTTTCCCAAAGCGGCACGGTGTTGACCAGCGTGGAGTTGATCTTGGTGACCAGCGATTTGTCGTTTTCCTGCACCAGACGGATCGAGGGCAGCGATTGCATGGTGACCTGACGGGTCAGTTTGAGGTCATGGACGCGGCGTTCCAGATCATCACGCGCGGCACGCAGATCGCGCAATTCCTGCGCTTTCATCACCTGCTGCTCGGATGGGGCGGCTTCCACCTCGGCCTCTTTGGCAGGGATGGTTGTGCTGTCCAGCTCGTTCAGCTTCTCTTCGCCCGCCGCGATATAGAGCGCCAGCTCGTCATAAAAGGCCAGCGTCTTGTCGTAAAGGATATCGAGCGATTTGATATCCTTCATAAGGGTATGCTCATGGCTCAACAGCTCATCCGTGATCTTGTCGATCTGGCCCTGTACATCTTCATAGCGCGCCATGAAATCATGCAGCGGCTTGGCCTTGCCAAAAAGACGCTCCCACCAGCTGCGTTTGCGGTTGGGGTCCAGCTCATCCACCGAGAACCCGCGGATCGTGCCCACGATATCGCGCAAGCTATCGCCTGCGGGGCCGACATCCTTGTTCTTGACGTCTTGCAACATGGCTTGGCTGATCTGCTGCAATTCCGCCTGCGCGCCCGAGCCAAAGGAGACGATGGAATTGGTGTCTTCCATATCGATCTCTTTGATGCGCTTGCGGATCGCTGCGGCGGTTTTCTTATTGGCATCGGCCAAGGGCACCAGCGCGGTCGAAGGTTCCGCCAGCGTGACGGATGTCACTTCTTCAATCATCTTCGCGGCCGCTTCGGCTTTTTCTTTGATTTCAGTGCTCATGATGGTGTCGTCCCTAATCAGAAATATGAATATTATCGCGGTTCAAACGGTCCCGCAGGACACTGATTTCGACATCCAGATCACTGCGGTTATCGGTCAGCATCGTTTTGGTGCGTTTGGTAAAATTCCCCTCGAGATCATCGAGCAGCCCCACATAATCGGATCGCACCGAAGCATCGCGATTATTGGAATAGAGATCGGCGAATTTGACAGTCGCATCGCGCGCGCCCTGTAGATAGACGCCCAGATATTTGCGCGCCCCGCTCAGATCGCGCGGATCGCTTTCAACCTGTCGGAACATCTGGCGCACAGCATGCTGGAACCCGTCTACACGGGCCTCCAATTCACGGTCGCGCGCGCGCAAAATGGCGTCTTTCATCTGGGCCAGAACGGCCTCGGCCTCTTCGATCTTGCGCGCCACACGGTCGGTCTGGAAGCTGTCCACCCCTTCAAGGCCCTTATCCGACATTGGATCAAGCCCGAAGGTAAACAGATGCAGACCCGCCGCAATTGCGCCCATCAAGATCGCGGGGACCAATTGCCATTGGCCGCCAAAAATCAGCAAGCCCACGCCAATACCCACACCGACCGAAGCGAAAAGCTTGCGCGGAATGGCGGGGCGGCGCGCGACCTTGCGTTCCATATAGGCATCTTCTGCGCGGATACCGTCGCGCGTCAGCCAAGCGGCCAGAAGCAGCATTGCAGCCCCTGCCAGATCGCTGGCCAGCGCCAAGGTAGAGCCTTGGAAAAACACCGTGACCAGCGTTAGCGCGGCTGCCAGAAATAACAGATTGATCTTGGCCCCATGGCGCTGCGGGCTGCGGCCCTTAAAGCTTGCGGGCTCAGGTCGGATGGGGGCAGTGACCGATGGCCGAGTATCAGGATCGGGAATTTGCCCGTTCGGGCTGAATTCTCCACCAAAGCGTTTTGCCATATCAAAGTGCTCCGAAACCGCCAAAGCCCGCCATCAAAATGATGACCAGCAACGCGCCAAAGGAAACACCCTTAAGTGTATTAGACGTCACGTATTTGCCCCCTGTTTGACCCCAAGATAGGTATGTTTTGTTACAAAAACCAGACATTGTGCTTGGGCGGGGCGGAATAATGCCTTTGTGGCGGAAAAAAACGGGGTCTTGAACCGCGCTGCGGGTTATTTTTGTTTGAATAGAGTATCTTGCTTCTTGCGGTCGCGGGTGACCTCGCGCTTTTCCAAGGCGATTGTGACGGCTTTTGCTGTGGCGGGGCGGGCAGCGAGGGCGTCCAGCCAGCGGGCCATATGGGGTTTATCCTCAAGGCTTTGCTGCTGTCCTTCCCAAAGCCGCGCCCATGGAAAGGCCGCGAAATCGGCAATCGATACAAAATCGCCCGCGATGAATTCACTTTGCTCCAATCGGGTGTTGAGCACACGGTAGAGCCGCGCCACCTCGTTGCGGTAGCGGTCCTTGGCATAGGGCAGGTCTTGGGGTGGGTCCATCAAAGGCGCATATTTCAGGAAGTGATGGGCTTGGCCTGCCATCGGCCCCAAACCGCCCATTTGCCACATCAGCCATTGATCTACCGCAATCCTGTCCCGCTCGGACTGGCCATAGAACAGCCCTGTCTTGCGCGCCAGATATTGCAGGATTGCCCCCGATTCAAAGATCGAGACCGGCGCGCCATCAGGCCCGTCGGAATCGATCATCGCGGGCATACGGTTATTGGGAGAAATCGCAAGGAAATCGGGCTTGAACTGATCGCCCGCGCCGATATCAACCAGATGCAGGTTGTAGGGCAGGCCCATCTCCTCAAGCGCGATGGCGACCTTCCAGCCATTGGGGGTGGGCCAGTAATACAGATCAATGGGTTTGGACATTTTTCGCTCCCGCAACTTAGTGGCAAGCATGGCGCGGAAGCAGGGCAGTCGCAATATAAATGCGGGTCATCCCGACTTGACCTTGCAGCGCAGCAGGCGTAATTCCGCCCCAGTGGCGATTTGTTACCGGATTGCGGGCCACGTTAAAAAAACCGCTAAAGAGGTCAGGGTCGCGATGGCGCGAATACCCCCGACCAAAACCGGTTCGGGGGTTTTGTTTTGCCGATCCGCCGGACCAGATGAGGATATGAAAGAATGACCGACGCCCGATCGACAAAAAACTGGTCCCGCCGCACCCGTGCCGTGCATGCAGGCACCCGCCGCAGCCAATATGGCGAGGTGAGCGAGGCGCTCTATCTCACGCAGGGCTTTGTCTATGACAGCGCCGAAGCTGCCGAGGCCCGTTTTCTGAGCATTGGTGAGGATGAGTTCATCTATGGCCGTTATGGCAACCCCACCGTCGCCATGTTCGAGGATCGTATCGCCTCGATCGAGGGGACCGAGGATGCTTTTGCAACGGCCTCAGGGATGGCAGCGGTGAATGCCGCGCTGACCTCGATGCTGCGCGCGGGCGATCATGTGGTTTCGGCCAAGGCGCTATTCGGCTCCTGCCTCTATATCCTCGAAGAGGTTCTGACCCGCTTTGGCGTCGAGGTTACTTTTGTCGATGGCACCGATCTGGATCAATGGCGCGCAGCAATGCGCCCCGGCCAGACCAAGGCTGCGTTTTTCGAGACCGTGTCCAACCCGACATTGGAGGTGATTGACCTGCCAGCCGTGGCCGAGATTGCCCATCAGGCAGGCGCGTTGGTGGTGGTGGATAACGTTTTCTCCACCCCGATCTTCCAAGACAACCAAACCTTGGGCGCTGATGTGATCGTCTATTCCACGACCAAGCATATCGACGGGCAGGGGCGCTGTTTGGGTGGCGTGATCTGCGGCACGACCGACTTCATCCGCAAAACGGTGGAGCCCTATCTCAAACATACAGGCGCGGCCATGTCGCCCTTCAATGCTTGGGTGATGCTGAAGGGGCTGGAAACCTTGGAGCTTCGGGTGCGCGCACAAGCGGATGCGGCTTTGCATATTGCACAAGGTCTGGAAGGGCAGGCGGGCATGAAACGGGTGATCTACCCCGGCCTTGCTTCACATCCGCAATTCGATCTTGCGACGCTCCAGATGGAGCAGGGTGGCACTGTGATCGCGCTGGAACTTGAAGGCGGGCGCGAGGCGGCGTTCAAATTCCTTAATGCGCTCGAGATTGTGGTGATCTCCAACAATCTGGGCGATGCGAAATCGATCATCACCCATCCCGCCACAACCACCCATCAACGTCTCAGCGATGAGCAACGTGCTTCGCTTGGGATCTCAGAGGGGCTGGTGCGCTTCTCGGTTGGGCTGGAAGATGCCGATGATCTTTTGGCGGATTTCAAACAGGCGCTCTCGCATCTTTAAAAAGCTTTCCTTCAAGTTTCGCGTCTGAATTCAAGCTTTTAGGCGCGAAGCTGCGATTGTTTGTCTGGATAGAGCACCGTTTATTTGTGATCCAAACCCGTCCTTGGGCCGTAATGTAATTGATAAAACAATTTGGAAGACCTCGGCCTTGCCCCCATATTGATGGACGAAGCCGAGCAGGGAAGGGGCTTTCACATGAATGTACACGTGCCAAATGTTACCACCGAACCCACGCGCGACGAGGCCGAACAGGCTTTGGAGCTTCTCAAAGCTTGGGCTGAAACTGCGCCGCGCGACCAGATCGAAGCGCTCGATCCTTCAGCGACGAAATTGCTGAGCGAGACCTATCCTGTGTTCTCGCGCGACTATCCCACTGAGTTCAATGTCGATGCGGCCTATAAGGACAGCCTGCCTGATCTGCAGAATGGCCCGTCTTCCCTGATCAAGGGAGCCAAGCGGCAAATCCAGCATGTTGGGATTTCGAATTTCCGCCTGCCGATCCGCTATCACACCCGCGACAACGGTGATCTGAACCTCGAGACCAGTGTCACAGGCACGGTCAGCCTTGAGGCGGATAAGAAGGGCATCAATATGAGCCGCATCATGCGCTCCTTTTACGCGCATGCCGAAAAGACCTTCAGCTTCGAGGTGATCGAGGCGGCACTTGATGACTATAAATCAGACCTCGAGAGCTTTGATGCCCGTATCCAGATGCGGTTCTCCTTCCCCATGAAGGTCGAGAGCCTGCGCTCGGGTCTGTCGGGCTATCAGTATTACGATATCGCGCTGGAGCTGGTGGAAAAGGACGGGGTGCGCCGCAAGATTGTGCATCTTGATTACGTCTATTCCTCGACCTGCCCTTGTTCGCTGGAATTGTCCGAACACGCACGCGCGACCCGCAACCAGCTTGCCACGCCGCATTCGCAGCGCTCGGTCGGGCGTTTGTCGGTTGAGGTTCTGGAAGGTGCGGAATGTCTGTGGTTCGAAGACCTGATCGATATGGCCCGCAATGCCGTGCCGACCGAGACGCAAGTGATGGTCAAGCGCGAAGATGAACAGGCATTCGCGGAATTGAACGCAGCCAACCCGATCTTTGTGGAAGATGCCGCCCGTCTTTTCGCCGAGCAGCTTAGCGCGGATGCGCGTATCGGTGATTTCCGCGTGGTGGCAAGCCATCAGGAAAGCCTGCACAGCCATGATGCGGTCAGCGTGTTGACCGAGGGCGAGACCTTTGATGCTGATAGTCTGGACCCGAAACTTTTCTCAACGCTGTTTCACGTGGGCTAGCCTGCGTCACGGCTGATCACAAAAAAACGCCCCGACCATTGGCTTGGTCGGGGCGTTTTCGTTTGAAGCTGTGGCGTGCTTACCAGCCGCGGCGTCCGCGACCAACGGGGTCGGCGCTGAAACCGCTATCACTATCAGTCAGCCCCGAATTGCCGCGTCCACGGCCCACGGGGTCAGCATAGGTGCCGCCGTCGCTATCGGTGATGCCTGCACTGACGCGGCGGGTGACGCCGCGGCCATTGCCAACTGGGTCGGCATAGGCCCCGCCATCGCTATCGGTAATGCCTGATGTTGTACGCCTGACAGTGCCGCGCCCCATGCCAGCGGGATCGGCATAGGCGCCGGCATCTGCATCTGTCACACCCGTGGTGACGCAGCCTGACAACCCAACCGCCGAGAGGCCGAGCGTGCCCGCGCCAAAGCCGCGCAACAGGCTGCGGCGGCTTGGTCCGCGCTTGGTTTCAACATCGCTTTCCGAAAGGCTGGTTTTCTTGGCTTTTTCGTCGTGATCTTTCTTATCAGACATCTGGTTTCTCCCCCGAGTTTGCCCAGTCTCATCAAAAAAGCCCGCCTCCTGAGGAAGCGGGCTGTCTTGTTTTGCCTCACCCGCGGCCATTGCCGCCTGGATCGGTGCAACCACCTTGGTCGGCATCTGTATAGCCTGTGGCGAAATTGCGTGGTGCGCCGCGGCCTTGGCCACCCGTATCCGTCCATGTGCCATTGTCGCTATCGGTCACGCCCGCACGCGCAGACTCGCTCCCGCCACGGCCATTTCCGCCTGGATCGGTCCAAGCGCCGTTATCCTGATCCGTCACGCCCGAGTTATAGCCACGGCAATACCCGCGTCCTGCGCCGCCCGGATCGGTGATTGCACCGCCATCGCTATCGGTTGCAGCAGCCGCTGAGCGCGCGGTGGCCCCCAGGGCCAAGGCGCTGACACCCATCGCACCCGCGCCGCGCATCATGCCGCGGCGGCTGGTTTTGATATCGGAATCTGTCAGGCTCAAGGTTGCAGCGCCACTGTTTTTCGTTGGTTTGTCAGACATTTAGTTATTCCCTCTTGAGGGCGCTTTACCCTCATGCTGCTTTTCAAGCACGCCGGAATTCACAACAAACACGAGATACCAATGGGTGCTTAACGTATATAATGCCCCTACCCTAGGCGTACGGAAACGCATTTGGCAATGAAATTCGCGCTTTGTGCATGGAAAGCAGGGTGGCCGATACCGCAGCTTGCTTGACATGGCGCGTCGCTCGCGCCAACGCTCCGCGCATGTTTGATCTACGTCCTGTTGGATATGTCTTGGGCCTTTTGGTCGCGTCAATCGGTGTCACCATGGTGATCCCGCTCTTTGTCGATCTCTCGCAAGGCAACGGGCATTGGGCCGCTTTCGCGGAAGCGGCAAGCCTGACCATCTTTATTGGTGGGGCCTTGACCTTGGCCTGCGCCAATGCGGTGCGCGAAGGCCTCTCGATCCAGCAAACCTTTTTGCTCACAACTGGCGTTTGGCTAGTGCTGCCAGTTTTTGCGGCGCTTCCTTTCATATTGGGCGCGACCGAGGCGCGGTTTGTGGATGCGTTTTTTGAAGCCATGTCGGGCCTGACCACCACAGGGGCGACCGTGTTTTCGGGTTTGGAGAGCCTGCCTGACGGATTGAACCTGTGGCGCGGGATGATCCAGTGGTTTGGTGGGATCGGTATCATCGTTGTGGCCATGGTGTTTCTGCCTGAACTCAGGGTCGGCGGGATGCAGATTTTCCGCTCGGAAGCCTTTGATACAATGGGTAAAATCCTGCCCCGCGCGACCGAGATCGCCAGCCGGATTTGGGTGATCTATCTTGGGCTGACGGGGCTATGCGCCTTGGTCTATTTGCTGCTTGGCATGCCGTTTTTCGATGCGGTGATGCATGCGCTGACCACGCTGTCCACGGGCGGGTTTTCGACCAGTGATGCGTCCTTCGGGGCCTATCAGGGGCCTTTGGAATATGCGGCTGCCGTCTTTATGATTTTGGCCAGCCTGCCTTTCGTGCGCTACATCCAGCTGGTTGCGGGCACCGCCAAACCCTTGTTTCGCGACACCCAGATACAGGCCTATCTGGCAATTATTCTGGCGCTGACTGTGCTGTTCACGCTGTATCGATTGTTTGCCAATGGAGACCAGCTTGAGCACGGGTTTCGCGAAGGTATTTTCAATGTCACATCGATTATTTCGGGCACAGGCTATGCTTCGGTTGATTATCAACTTTGGGGGCCGCTGCCCGTTGTTTTGTTCTTTTTCATCGGCCTGATCGGCGGCTGCGCGGGCTCGACCTCCTGCTCGATCAAGGTGTTTCGCTACCAGCTCCTGATCGCCTCAATCGCCACGCAGGTGCGCCGCCTTTACGCCCCCCATGGCATATTCGAGCCCCGCTATGACGGGCGGCCTGTTGCCGAAGATATTCTGTCTTCGGTGATGGCGTTTTTTGTGCTGTTTTTCGTGACGCTTGGGGTCACGGCGGTATTGCTGGGGCTGACAGGGCTGGATTTCATCACCTCTGTTTCGGGCGCGGCCTCGGCCTTGGCCAATATCGGGCCGGGCTTGGGCGAGATCATCGGGCCTGCGGGGAATTACGCCTCGCTCAATGATACGGCGAAATGGATTTTGTCTTTTGCCATGTTGATCGGGCGTTTGGAATTGATGGCCGTTTTCGTGCTGTTCACGGTCACCTTCTGGCGTGCGTAACGCGAACCGCTTTAGGCGCTCGCTATGGCACGGCCTGCGGCCACAGCCGAGGACCACGCCCATTGGAAATTATACCCGCCAAGCCACCCCGTGACATCGACGGCCTCACCAATGAAATAGAGATGCGGGACCAATTGCGATTGCATGGATTTTGAGCTGATCTTATCGGTCGAGACGCCGCCGAGCGTGACCTCTGCGGTGCGGTAGCCCTCGGATGAGGTGGGGGTGATTTCCCAACGGGTCAATTGATCGGCCAAGGCCCGCAGGCTTGCATCAGATTGATCACCCAGATTGCCCGAGAGCTGCAATTCAGCCGTCAGATGGGCGGCCAGCTTCTTGGGCAGAAGCTCCCCCAAAACGGTGCTGACGGCTTTGGCCCCTGCCTCTGCGCGGCGCTGTTTGAGATGCTCGAACATATCGCCTTGCGGATGGAGGTTGATGCTGAGCTTGTCACCCTCGCGCCAATAGGATGAAATCTGCAGGATTGCGGGCCCCGAGATGCCACGATGGGTAAAGAGCATCGCTTCCTCAAAGGCGGTTCCATTGCAACTGATCTGCGTGTCCAGCGCCACGCCGGGAAGGGCTGCGAATTCCGCTTTTAGCTTCTCATCAAAGGTCAAAGGCACAAGGGCAGGGCGCGTCTCGGTCAGGGCATGGCCGAATTGCTCCGCGATGCGATAGGCAAGGCCCGTAGCCCCCATTTTGGGAATGGATTTACCGCCCGTGGCCACAACCAGATGCTCGGCCGTGATCATATGGGCGCGGCCCTCACGGCTCAGCGCGACATGGTAGAGACCGTCGCGATGGGTGATCTCGCCAATCTCGGTTTGCAGCCAAAGTGCTGCCTCCCCCATCTCGGCGCGCAGCATGGCGATGATTTCCTTGGCGGAGCCATCACAGAATAATTGCCCGAGGGTTTTCTCGTGCCATGCGATACCGTGGCGATCCACCAAATCGATGAAATCCCATTGCGTATAGCGGCTGAGCGCAGATTTCGCGAAATGGGGGTTCTCCGACAGAAAGTTCTCGGCTGCGGCATGCAGATTGGTGAAGTTGCACCGCCCCCCGCCCGAGATGCGGATTTTCTCGCCTGCTGCTTTGGCATGATCCACGACGAGGACATCGGGGCCCGCATAGGCCGCGCACATCAGGCCTGCCGCGCCTGCGCCAAGGATCAGGGTGCGCACATGATGGCGGCTCATGATCGGCCCCGCGCTATTGCGCTCATTCCTTGAAGTTGCGGCTGGCCTTGATCTGGTCCCATGCCCAGACAACCTCTTGCAGGCGCTCCTCATCCGAGCGGTCGCCACCATTCATGTCGGGGTGAAGAATCTTGATCAAAGCTTTGTAAGATTTGCGGATTTCAGGCTTGGTCCAGTGATCCTTTGCCTCGAGGATCTGGATCGCGCGGCGTTCGGTGGGGGGCAGTTTGCGCGTGCCGCCCGTGGTGCTTTTGCCGGGGTTTCTGGTGGCGTTTTCGCCCAGAACCTGATGGGCATCATCCACACCCAGACGCGCCCAAGCCTTCTCCTCAACACTTTTCTTGAAGGGTTTTGTCGGGCGGTCCCAAACGCGGTCACGGTCCAGTTGGGCCTCCATCTCGGCCTCGGTGGTGCCGTCGAAGAAGTTCCATTTGAGATTGTATTCGCGCACATGCTCGCGGCAGAACCACAAAAACTCCTCAAGGTTATCGGGCGATTTCGGCGCGCGATATTGGCCCGTTTCCTCACAGCCCGGATGCTCGCAAACCCGCTTCGACGTCTCGAACGCGCCCGACATGCCGCGACGGCCTGTCTTGCGTTTCTTCTTGTCGGTCGACACACGTAGGTCGAAATTGAAAGGGTCTTTGTCAGTCATTGAGCAGGGGTCCTTCTCGACTCGGAACAAGCACTCTAATGTTTTGGCGGGCGAGGTGAAGAGGAAAGGTGCGAAAAACGTGACCAGAGCAGAGAAAATCCAGACACGTCTGAGTGAGGCCTTCGCCCCGCGCATGCTAGAGGTGGTTGATGACAGTGAAAGCCATCGCGGCCATTCGGGATTTCAGGACGGCGGCGAGAGCCATTTTCAGGTCAGTATCGCCTCGGATGCCTTTGCAGGCATGTCGCGGATCGCGCGCCACCGCGCCGTCCATGCGGCTTTGGGAAAGGATTTGGTCACCGAGATCCACGCGCTGGCGCTGACCATAACCGATTAGGCCTTTGGCTCACCCTCAGGGGCGGCCGTATCCAGACTCTCGTCGATCTGCGCGGTTTGCAGGTCAGGCTCGGCCTCGGAAGGCTCAGACCATTCCTCTAAAATGGCGGTCTCGGGCGCGTCATCTTCCTCAAGGGTGATCTCGTGGCTTTCGCCCGTCACAGAGCGGCGAAACACCATCACATTGCGATAGACGGTTTGGGTCGAGGTCAGGCCCGAACGCTCAATCGAGGGCAGGGTATCGGTGCGGATATACTCCCAGCCCTCAGCGGCCATCGCGTTCATCTGTTCGGTCAGCGCCAAGGCGAAGCGGTCAGCGGGGGATTTGACCCCTTTGACCTTCAGCCCTTTTTCTGGCGCCGCAATCACCTTGTATTCAAACTCACTCATACCCCACCCCAATCTTGATTTAACAAGGTTAACAAACGCGAGATCCCCCACAAGGCTGACGGCCTGTCATTTGGATGATCTCAGCGGATCTCTATGCCGTCACAGCCCTAGTTTTGCACTTACGATCTGGTTAACGGCGGCAGGGTTGGCCTTGCCACCTGTGGCTTTCATCACCTGACCCACGAACCAGCCTGCAAGTTTGGGGTTCTGCTTGGCCTTTTCGACCTGAGCGGGATTGGCGGCGATGATCTCGTCCACTGCTTTTTCGATGGCGCCGGTATCGGTCACCTGCTTCATGCCGCGTTCTTCTACGATTTTGGCAGGATCACCGCCCTCGGAATAGACGATCTCGAAGAGGTCCTTGGCGATCTTGCCCGAGATATCACCCGATTTGATCAAGGTGATGATGCCCGCAAGCTGCGCGGGCGAAACGGGGCTATCGCTGATGCCGCGCTCGTCCTTCTTGAGGCGGCCGAATAATTCGTTGATCACCCAATTGGCGGCAAGTTTGCCATCCCCTGCCTCGGCTGCGACCTTCTCGAAAAAGCCTGCCGCCGACAGTTCCGCCGTCAAAACGCTGGCATCATAATCGGCAATGCCGAATTCGGACATGAAGCGGGTTTTCTTGGCATCGGGCAATTCGGGCAGATCAGCCGCGATGGCATCTACATAGGATTGCTCCAGCTCAAGCGGCAGAAGATCGGGGTCGGGGAAGTAGCGGTAATCATGCGCCTCTTCCTTTGAGCGCATCGACCGCGTCTCGTTCTTGTCGGCATCATAAAGGCGGGTTTCCTGATCCACCGTGCCGCCTGCTTCGACGATAGCGATCTGGCGGCGCGCCTCATATTCGATGGCGGCTTGGATAAAGCGCATCGAGTTCATGTTCTTGATTTCGCAGCGTGTGCCCAGATGCGAGAAATCGCCCGTTTCGCGGAATTTCTCATAAGCGCCAGGCTGGCAGATCGAGACATTGACGTCAGCGCGCAGATTGCCGTTTTGCATATTGCCATCGCAAGTGCCCAGATAAAGCATGATCTGGCGCAGTTTCACGACATAGGCGGCCGCCTCTTCGGGGCTGCGGATATCGGGGCGGCTGACGATCTCCATCAAGGCCACGCCCGTGCGGTTGAGATCGACGAAGGACAGCGCGGGGTCCATATCATGGATCGATTTGCCCGCATCCTGTTCAAGGTGGATACGCTCAACACGGACCATACGCGCCGTGCCATCGCCCAATTCGACCAGAACCTCACCCTCGCCCACAATCGGGTGGTAGAGCTGGCTGATCTGATAGCCCTGTGGCAGATCGGGGTAGAAATAGTTCTTGCGGTCAAAGGCCGAGCGCAGATTGATCTGTGCTTTCAGGCCAAGCCCCGTGCGCACCGCTTGTGCCACGCAGGCCTCGTTGATCACGGGCAACATGCCGGGCATACCTGCATCCACGAATGCCACATTGGAGTTCGGCTCGGCCCCGAATTGCGTCGAGGCGCCCGAGAACAGCTTGGCCTGCGTCGAGACCTGCGCATGCACCTCCATCCCGATGACGAGTTCCCAATCGGACTTTGCGCCAGCGATCACTTTGGGTTTGGGGGTTTCATAGGTCAGGTCGAGCATTAGCCTGTGGCCTCCGGACTAGAATTCCCCAGCGGTTTAGGCGAGCCGCGCGGGCACGGCAAGGGGGAGAAGTGGCAGATTTCAGCCGATATACACGTCCTCGTGACTTGCGCGCATCCTCTATTCATTGCACATGCCGCCGATTGAAACGGTACAGGATAGTTTAGGTATGTTTGATTTACGCAAATTTGCAGGTGCTTTGGCGTTGGTTATCGGGGTGACGGGATGCAGCTTGTCGGGGGCGTCGACCACCGAGCAGGAGGGGTTCACCCCCACTGCGCGTTGGGATTACCACCCAGAAGCCACGGGATGGACCGATGCGAGCCTGCAAATGCTGCAATCCGATGCTGCGATCCTGACCGAGTTGGAACCCGCCGATATCGATCAATGGTGCCCCGCCTATCTTGAGGGCGATGCCGAGCAGCGCGCGGCCTTCTGGAACGGCATTCTTTCGGCGCTGGCCTTTCACGAAAGCACCCATCGCCCCGATGCGATTGGCGGGAACGGGCGCTGGTTCGGTTTGACCCAGATCGTGCCTGCTACCGCGCGCGGCTACGGCTGCGAGGCGGGCTCGGCGGATGCGTTGCTGGATGGTGAGGCCAATCTGCAATGCGCGCTGCGTATCTGGGCCACAACCGTGCCGCGTGATGGCGTGATCTCGGAAGGGATGCGCGGGATCGCGGCTGATTGGGGGCCGTTCCATTCCTCTCGCAAGCGCGAAGATATGCGCCAATGGGTCAGCCAGCAGGAGTATTGCGCGGGCTGATTTGACCGCTTTGCTGACCGCCGATGCTGCCTTGCGGCATGATTGTGCGGTTGTCACCCCCTTTGCCTTCTGGCAAATTGGCGCGGTTGGAGGCTGGGGGGCTTTCTGGATGCGTTTGAAGTTTGTTGGATTTGTTGCTGCTGTCGCCATGCTGTCGGGCGCCAGTGCCGCTTTGGCGGATGTGGGTTTGCGGCCTTTGCCGCGGCCTGAATTCACCGCGCCGCAGGTCACGCAGGCCCAGATGCAGCTTGCCCCTGTCGCGGCATTGCCAAGCCAGCCCTCCGCCATTGCCCCGCAAGCAAGCTTCCGCCCTGTGATGCGCACCCAATTCACCGTGCCTGAGTTGCGCTGGGACAATCACCCGCGCGGCACACGGTGGTCGATTGCCATTATGAACGCACTCCGCACGCATGGACGGGGTTTGGTTGATGTGGTGCCCGCCGATATCGAGGCATGGTGCCCTGCCTATGAGAGCGCTGATGCTGATCAACGCGCTGCTTTTTGGGCGGGGTTGGTCTCGGCACTGGCATGGCATGAAAGCACGCATCGCCCGACAGTTGTGGGCGGGGGCGGGCTGTGGTTCGGCTTGACCCAGATCGCGCCGCCAACGGCGGATTGGCGAAATTGCGAAGTAACAACTGGTGAGGGCTTGCTGGATGGGCCTGCCAATCTGCGCTGTGCGATCCGCATTATGGCGATCACGGTGCCACGTGACGGGGTCGTCTCGGCAGGGATGCGCGGTGTGGCGGCGGATTGGGGGCCGTTCCATTCCAGCCGCAAACGCGAAGATATGCGCCAATGGGTCAGCCGTCAGGACTATTGCAGGGGGGCGACGCGGCCTGTTCTGCGTCCGGCAGATTTGGCGACCCGCGCAATGCTGACAAGCCCGTCAGAGCCCGCGCAAGAGAGCTGATCAGATCAGGCGGCCCGAACAATGACGCCGCTTTGGGACGCCATGTTGCGCAAGTGATCCATGTCAGTGGGCAGAACCAGATCAGGCAATTCGATTTCCTTGCCATCGCGCATTACGAAAGCGGCGGGCCTGTGCTGAACAGGGCTCACAAGGCGCAAATAGGCAACCTTATCCACGGGAACGCAGGCCGCACCCTTCTTTGAGGTCACTTTGATAAGCTCTTTCCCGAAGCTCACGCCATAGCTGGGGGCAAAGACCAATTTCCAAAGAGCAAAAGACGCAACAGGTATCGCAATGGCCAGCGCAAGCGCGGGTGCAACGCTCCAAACCCATAGAAGGGGAACGATCAAAGCGCTGAGCGCAAGAACGATCACGACTCGGTTTGCAGAGCGGCGCGAATAAGACATGCTGTTGCTTTCAGTAAACATAATAAACCATTACAACCGTTATAAGTTTCTATTGTATTTGAATTACGGCACAAAAAAGGCGTGGTTTAGATGATTTTGGGACAAGCGCGCATGAGAGGCAGACCCACAAAGGCAAAACGACCGTGACGCGAGGGGTCGCGCACAGCGCTGTTTCATCCCCTGAGGCGGGGCGGATTGCGGCCTTGGATATTGCGCGCAGTATCGCCTTGTTTTCTATGGCAATTTATCATTTCACCTTTGATCTCGAACTGTTCGGTTTTGTTGCAGCAGGCACGGTTTTTTCCCCGCTATGGCGCGGTTTTGCGATGGCGATTGCGGCCTCGTTTCTGTTTCTTGCGGGGGGCAGCCTGATTTTGGCGCATGATCCCGTGGCGCGGATGCGCGGTTTTTGGCGGCGTCTGGCGATGATTGTGGCCTGCGCCTTGGCGATCACGGCGGTGACATGGGTTGTCTTTCCCAATGCCTTCATCTTTTTCGGTATTTTGCATTCCATCGCCTTGGCCAGCGTGATCGGGCTTGTGATCCGCCGCTGGCCTGCATGGGTTTTGGGGGCGCTTGGCGGTTTTGTGCTGGTGCTGCCGATGGTCTTTCGTGCGCCGCTATTTGATCAGCCTGCGCTGCTTTGGGTCGGGTTGCACACGCGCAATCCCGTCTCCAATGATTTCGTGCCGCTCTTTCCTTGGTTCGCACCCTTTTTGATCGGGATGGCGGCGGCCAAACTGGCCCGCGCCTCGGGGCTGTTGGAGCGTTTGGGCAGGCTCGGGCAAGGCCGCTTGAGCCAACTGCTGGCCTGGCCTGGGCGGCATTCCTTGGCTGTTTATATGATCCACCAGCCCGTTCTGCTCGGGCTGGTCTGGCTTGCGGCGAATGTGCTGCGCTAGGGGCTGGCTTTAGGCCGCACTGATACGGGCCACCATCTCGCCCATATCGCGGCTGAGATCGGGGGTGGCGGCAATGCGGGCCAGTTCATCCTGTATCATCCCTTGGCGGTCCGCATCATAGCGCCGCCATGTCTCGAAGGCGGTGGACATGCGCGCGGCTGTCTGCGGGTTCTTGCCATCCATCTTGATCAGCCAATCGGCCAGAAAACGGTAGCCTGCGCCAGACGGGTCATGGAAGCCCGCGGCATTGCCCGAGGTCAGCCCCGCCACCAGCGACCTGAAGCGGTTGGGGTTTTGCCAGTCGAAATCAGGATGCGCGCTCAGGGTGTTTGCGGTGGCCACGGCCTGCTCGGGGGCGGCATGGGCCACTTGCAGCATGAACCACTTATCCATGACCAATCGGTTCTTGTGCCATTGATCATAGAAGGCCCGCACAGGCTCGGTTTGGCCTGCGCCGATCAAGCAGGAGAGGGCGGCAAGCTGGTCTGTCATATTGCTGGCCGCCTGATATTGCGCCTGCGCCAGATCAGGCCCCAACGCCGCTGTCAAATAGCGCAGGGCCTTGTTGCGCAACGCGCGTTTGCCTGCCGAGGCCGCGTCAGGGCTATAGCGGCGGCCTGTATCCATCTCGGCATAAAGCGCCTCGAATGTGGCGCGCATATGGGTGCCGATCGCGTGCTCAAGCTTCAACACAGCCGCATGGATCGCCACAGGATCGGGGGTGATGCCATTGTCATGCAGGCTTTGGGCAAGGCTGTCCTCAGATGGCAGCGCCAAGGCAAGCGCGCGGAAATCAGGGTCAAGGCTTGCATCGCTGGTCAAGCACTCAAGCCCGTCAAGAAAGGCAGGGGCAGGCGCGCGGGTTTGGGTGAGCATATCAACCAGAACCTCCCGCGAGAGGGATCGCCCCGCCTCCCAACGGTTGAACGGGTCCGTGTCATGGGCCAGCAGCAAGGCGCGATCTTCAAAGCTGGGGCTATGATCAAGGATCACGGGGGCGGAAAAGCCCCGCAGGATCGACAGAACGGGCTTTTCGCTCAGCCCGCCCATAATAAGTGTGGTCTCGGGGTCGGTCAGCTCGGCAAGACGCGAGGGGTGCGTTTCGCGGCCCTCACTATCCAGCAAGCCGAAGGAGACGGGGATGACCAGAGGCTCTTTGAGCGGCTGGCCCGGGGTCGGGGCGCTGCTTTGGTGTAGTTTAAGGGTGTAGATCCCCCCTTCGAAACGTTCCTCGACACTCAGGCGCGGGGTGCCTGCTTGGGTATACCAGCGTTTGAATTGCGACAGGTCGCGCTCGGTCACATCTTGGAAGACTTGCAGCCAATCCTCGATGGTGCAGGCCTGCCCGTCATGGCGATCGAAATAGAGTTGCAGCGCCGCGTCATAAGCTTCGCTGCCAACCAGAAGGCGCAGCATGCGGATCACTTCGGCCCCTTTTTCATAGACAGTGGCCGTGTAGAAATTATTGATCTCGACATAGGATTCAGGCCGCACGGGATGGGCCAGCGGGCCTGCATCTTCGCGGAACTGGCGGGCGCGCAATTGCAATACGTCTTCAATGCGTTTGACAGGCGCGCTGCGCATATCGGCGCTGAACTGCTGGTCGCGGAAGACGGTCAGGCCTTCCTTGAGGCAAAGCTGGAACCAATCACGACAGGTGATGCGGTTGCCCGTCCAATTGTGGAAATATTCATGTGCGATGATGCCTTCAATGAAGTCATAATCGGTATCTGTCGCGGTTTGGGGTGAGGCGAGGACAAATTTGGAGTTGAAGATATTCAGCCCCTTATTCTCCATCGCGCCCATATTGAAATCATCAACCGCAACGATGTTGAACACATCAAGATCGTATTCGCGGCCATAAACATCCTCATCCCAAGTCATGGAGCGTTTGAGCGCATCCATGGCGTAATCGCAGTTCTCCTCATCTCCGGGGCGGACCCAGATATTGAGATCGACCTTGCGGCCCGAGGTGGTGGTGTAGCTGTCAGAATGGGCGCGCAGATCGCCTGCGACCAGCGCGAACAGATAGGCGGGTTTGGGCCATGGATCATGCCATTCTGAAAACCCGTCGCCTTGGCTGGTCGGATTGCCATTGGACAGCAGCACAGGCAGATCGCTTTCGATCCGCACGGTGAAAGGGGCCATCACGTCGGGGCGGTCTGGGTAATAGGTGATCTTGCGAAAGCCTTCCGCCTCGCATTGGGTGCAGAACATGCCGTTTGACATATAAAGCCCTTCAAGGGCGGTGTTGTCTTCTGGGTTGATCTCGACCTCGGCCTCCCATGTGAAGGTGGGGTGGGGCAGGCGTGTGTTGGATACGGTCAGGCCACGGGGCGTCAGATGATATTCGTCTTCGCGCAGCGGCGTGCCGTCGATGCTGGCTGAGATCAGGTTCAGCTGTTCGCCATCGAGATACAGGTTGCCATCGTCCAGCCCGTCAGGGTTTTCGCGAAATGTGATTTTCGAGAAGACACGTGTGCCCTTGGGGGACAGCTTGAAGGTCAGATGCACCTCATCAATCAGGTGGCTCGGCGCCCTGTAATCAGCAAGTTCAATCGAAAGCGGCGCTGAATCCTTCACGAATGTCTCTCCAAAATGCAGTCGTAAATAAGGGGCGCAGCTTAGGCACGCGCGGGCAAAGTGCAACACGTTAACTGGCCCGTTCGGGAATGTTTATTGGGGCCTTGGGATGGGATTGGCGGCGCGCGCAAAATCCTTTGGACGGGGTGCGCAGGCGGGCTAGGTCAGGGGCATGGCCAAAATGATCCGAAAATCCGACCTGCCCACCAAAACATGCGCATCCTGCGGCTTGCCATTCACATGGCGTAAGAAATGGGAAAAGGTCTGGGATGAGGTCCGCTATTGCTCGGATCGCTGCCGAAATGCGCGGGGCAAACGGCCAGATGCAAAATCTAAGCCCTGAATTGGTTAGTTTTTCTTACCACGCTGTTGCCTATCGGAAACTTTTTGTCTAATCACGATGCGAACAAGGGCCGCTTGGCCATGCATTCGAGAGGGACGGACATGACTGCAAGGGTTGATCGCGACGGGTTGCAGGTTGCAACCGAATTGGCTGATTTCATCGAAACGCAAGCTCTGCCAGGCACTGGTATTGAGGCGGGTGCGTTTTGGGCAGGGTTCTCGGCGCTTTTGCATGACAAGGCGGGCAAGAACCGCGCCTTGCTCGAGAAGCGCGAGAGCCTGCAAAAGCAGATTGATGACTGGCATATCGCGCATCGCGGCAAGCCGCATGACCGTGACGCCTATCAGGATTTCCTGCGCGAAATCGGCTACCTTTTGTCCGAGGGCGAGGCCTTCGAGATCGAAACCAGCAAGGTGGACCCCGAGATAGCCACAGTGGCAGGCCCGCAGCTTGTCGTTCCAATTACCAATGCGCGTTTTGCCCTGAATGCGGCCAATGCACGGTGGGGCAGCCTTTATGATGCCTATTACGGTACCGATGCCATGGGCAGCCTGCCGACACCGGGGGGCTATGATCGCGGGCGCGGGGCGCGGGTTGTGGCGCGCGCACGGGTCTTTCTGGATGATGCCTTCCCGATTGAGGGGGGCAGCCATGCCGATATGCGACGCTACTATGTCGAAAAGGGCCAATTGCTGATTGACGACAAGGCGCTGGTTGATCCGTCGAAATTCATCGGCTTTACGGGCAATCCCAAAGCGCCTGACACGGTATTGCTGCGCAATAACGGCATGCATGTGGAACTGGTCTTTGATCGCGCCCATCCGATTGGCAGCCGCGATCAGGCCTTGCTGGCCGATATCCGTATGGAAAGCGCTGTCTCCGCGATCATGGATTGCGAAGACTCGGTCGCTTGTGTCGATGCCGAGGATAAAGTGCTGGCCTATGGCAATTGGCTGGGGCTGATGCGGGGCGATCTGGAGGAGAGCTTCGAGAAATCCGGCCAGATGATGACCCGCCGCCTTGCGGGCGATAAAACCTATACGGGTCCTGATGGCAGCGAGATCAGCGTTAAAGGCCGCGCCTTGATGCTGGTGCGCAATGTGGGCCATCTGATGACCAACCCAGCCATTCTGCTGCGCGATGGATCAGAAGCCTTTGAAGGCATGATGGATGCGATGATCACCGCTTCGATCGCCAAACATGATCTGAACAAATCCGAGGGCGCGCGCAATTCGGTTGCGGGGTCCGTCTATGTGGTGAAGCCCAAAATGCATGGCCCCGAAGAAGTGGCCTTTGCGGATGAGATTTTCACCCATGTTGAAGGCGTGTTGGGCCTTGAAGCCAATACCGTCAAACTGGGAGTTATGGATGAAGAGCGCCGCACGACGGTCAATCTCAAGGAATGTATCCGCGCGGCGAAAAAGCGTTTGTGCTTTATCAATACGGGCTTTCTGGATCGCACGGGTGATGAAATCCACACCTCGATGGAGGCAGGGCCTTTCAGCCGTAAGGACTTCATCAAGCGCAAGGGCTGGATCACGGCCTATGAAAACCAGAATGTCGATATCGGTCTGGAATGCGGGCTTCGCGGTCGGGCGCAGATCGGCAAGGGCATGTGGGCCATGCCTGATGCGATGGCATCCATGCTGGAGGCCAAGATCGAACACCCCCGCGCTGGCGCCAATTGCGCTTGGGTCCCCAGCCCGACAGCGGCGACCCTGCATGCGCTGCATTACCACAAGGTCAATGTGGCCGCGGTTCAGGAGAAGCTTGCCAAGGGCGGGCGTCGTGGTGATGTGAGCGCCATTCTCGATATCCCGCTGGCCAGCTATCGACGTTGGGAGCCCGAGCAGATCACACGTGAGCTTGAGAACAATGCCCAAGGCATCCTTGGCTATGTCGTGCGCTGGATCGATCAGGGCGTTGGCTGTTCCAAAGTGCCTGATCTGAACCATGTGGGCCTGATGGAGGACCGCGCGACCTGCCGTATCTCGGCGCAGCATATCGCGAATTGGTTGCATCACGATGTGGTCTCGGAAGAGCAGGTGATCGCCGCAATGCGCCGCATGGCGGAAGTGGTTGATGGCCAGAATGCAGGCGATGCGGCCTATACCAATATGGCACCGGGCTTTAATGGCATAGCTTTTGCAGCGGCCTGTGACCTTGTCCTGAAGGGACGTGAACAGCCCTCAGGCTATACCGAGCCAGTCCTCCACGCGCGGCGTTTGGAATGGAAGGCTGCGTAACCTTTTCATCAAGATGGAAAAGCAACGGATGCTGAGCGCCCTGTTTTAATCGAAATTCTTGTGATTTCTACGCCATTTTGATGATTTCGATACGTTGCGATCAAAAGATACAAAACTCTCATAAAGAGCGCCAATTTGGCGCTCTTTTGTTTATTGATGTTTACCCATCGTGCATCTGACATCTTCCAGAATTTCAAATTCTATCCCACGAGAGTCTTCCCCACTACAGACTGCGCGTTTCACTCCTAGGCATCACCAGTCCCTGCACAATTCTTGCTGAAATCAATCTTGGAAAATGAGTAATTTTTGGGATTGGTAAGATGCAGAATGTATCGGTTTCGGTATCTGCTGGCGTGTTTTCGGGGGAAACAATTTCAGCAGATCATTTTGGCACTAATTTTGTTTATGCATGGGACCGCGTCGACGGGACCTTCGATGATCGGGCCGAAGATCTTGGCACAAGCTTGATCAGATATCCCGGTGGCACCGTCACCGAGCAATATTTTGATCCTGCCAATCCAAACGCCTCTATCGGGTATCGCACCGATGCGGATGGAACGGTTGTCGCCAAAACGGTCGAGCCGCTGGATGAGTTCCTGACCTATCTGTCGGAAAATGATATCTCGGGCCTCTTTGTGCTGCCGACCCTGCGCTATTTGCCCGAAGATGGCAGCTTGCCCCCCCCATGGGCAGCTCGATCCTGAGCGCGGCAGATGCCGAAGGTATTCGGGGCTATCTGCGTCAGGTTCTGGAAAGCGGCGTTGATGTCACTGGGTTCGAGCTTGGCAATGAATTCTGGATTTATCCCGATATGAGCGCCGAGGAATATGGCCGTGTGGCCTCGGAACTGGCGGTTATCGCGCGCGAAGAGATCGACGCATTCGAGGCGGCAGGCAATCTGCCCTTGGGCTATGAGCGCCCCGCAATTTCCCTGCAAGCCAGCCATTTTGGCGATAATGGCGATTTCAACGGGGATGGAATTTCATCGGCGCAGGAATTGTCGCAAATCCTGATCTCGAACCTGCCATCTGATGCGATTGATGCGATCGATGCGATCACGGGCCATCGCTATATCAGCAGCAGCTAAGAGACGATTGACCGTTTCGATGCCCCTTGGGACCATTGGAACAGCTATTCCGACCTGATGGGCAAGGATCTCGATATCATCCTGTCGGAATGGAATATCAGCGCGCGTCAGGGCGGTGTTTCGAATTGGGACACGGCCAGCGAGAGCGAACGCGATGCGATTGATACGGGCCTCAAGCAAGCTGGTGCCTTGGCCGCCTATTTCCACGAGATGACAGCCAATGGTGTCGATATCGCCACCTCTTGGGCTTTGCAGCAGCAGGTGAAAACCTCCTTCGCGGGCCGCGAGGGCACGGAGACGGGCCTGAAAGCGGGTGGCGAGATGATGGCGCTTCTGGCGGAAAACACCATCGGCATGACGCCCATCTTGTTGCCTCGCCCCGATTCACGGCTGGATATGCATGGCTTTGGCGACGAAGACAGCACATATATCGTGATCAATTCTCGCGTGAACGAGGATATGGCGCTTGATCTCGATCTGGATGCTTTGATCGGCGATAGCACTGGCGCGCAGGTTCAGATCATGGGTGTGGCCGAAGGCGAAGACCCGCGCGATCCTGATGCCGTCACCGTTATCCGCGATGTTGATGCGCAATCGGTTCTCAATGACGGGCAGCTCTCGCTTGAGTTGAACCCCCATGAGATCGTTCTGTTGTCCATCGGCACCCAGCCAGAGGTCGCGCCGCTTGCCATCGAAAGCAACACATTGTTCGGCAGTGAGGGCGATGATTGGGTGATTGGCGCTGAAATCGCCGAGCGGATCGAATTGGGCCTTGGCAATGATTTCGCCAATGGCAAAGGCGCCGCGGATGAGATCATTCTGGGCGCGGGCGATGACACAGGCCGTGGCGGCTGGGGCCGTGACACGCTTGAGGGTGGTCTGGGCAATGACCGCCTGTTTGGCGATGCGGGTGGTGATTTCCTCTTTGGGGGTGACGGAGGCGATAGTCTGAGTGGCGGCTACGGGGCCGATATCCTGTTCGGAGAGCTTGGCGTTGATACGCTTGATGGCGGGTTCCAGAACGACCAGCTCTTTGGTGGAGAAGGCGCGGATGTTCTGAATGGCGATGGGGGCTATGACATCCTTGATGGCGGTGCAGGCGATGATTTCCTGCGCGGCGGCGGGCTCTATGACAAATTCACCGGTGGTCAGGGCGCGGATATCTTTGCCTTCCAGCAGGGCGATCAAGCATGGCGCGAGCAGGTCTTCGACTTCACCCAAGGCGAAGATAAAATCCAGCTTGGCTTCAGCGGGGTCGAGGGTTTCGAGGACCTCTTCCTGAGTGCCGAAGACAGTGCCGTGATCATCAAATACGGGGCAGGCTCGATCTATCTGCATAACACCGAGCTTGATCAGATGGATGAGGGTGATTTTGCCTTCGTTTGAAGGCAAATAGGCCAATAAAACCTTCCTGTTGCGCGCGTTGGCTGCTATCTCTTCGGCCAACGTAAATGCATTGGGAGCAGGGAATATGATTTCATTGGATGCCGCACGCGAGATGATCGCAAAGGCCCGCGAAAAAGGTCGTGAATTGGGGCTGAAACCCCTCTCTGTGGCTGTGCTGGATGCAGGGGGTCACTTGCTGGCATTTGAGCGTGAAGATGGCTCCAGCCCCGGTCGTTTCGAGATCGCGCGCGGCAAGGCCTATGGCGCGGTTATGCTTGGCATGCCCGGCTCGGCGCAGATGGCGCGAGCCGAACAGCAGGCCTATTTCATGGCAGCCGTAAACGGCGCATTTGAAGGCCGTGTTGTCCCTGTTCCAGGTGGGGTTCTCATCAAACAGGATGGTGCCGTGATCGGCGCGATCGGTGTGACAGGCGACACGTCTGACAATGACGCACTGGCCGCTGTTGCAGGAGTTGAAGCGGCAGGGTTTGAAGCACTGTCATGAGCCGTGAGCTGATTTCCTCGGGCTCGCCCTTCGAGGCGCAGATCGGATATTCCCGCGCGGTTGTGCAGGGGGATTGGGTCTTCGTCTCGGGCACCACGGGCTTTGACTATGCCACGATGGAGATCTCGGAGGATGTCGCGGCGCAGGCCGAGCAATGCTTCGCCAATATCGAAAAAGCGCTTCTAAAGGCGGGCTCCAGCATGGCGGATGTGGTGCGGGTGCATTACATCCTGCCAGATGCTGCTCTGTGGGAGGCCTGCTGGCCTGTGACCAGCAAGTGGTTGGGGCAGGTGCGCCCCGCCGCCACGATGTTTGTCGCGGCCCTGCAAGACCCGCGCATGAAAATCGAGATCGAGGTGACCGCGCTGAAACAGGCGGGGTAGGGCGCGGGGCAAAGCTTGCCTATTTTATCGGCAACCCCGCCCCATTTGCGGCGCATCCACATAAAGCGGGACGTGCGCAGCGGTGGGGTCTCTTCCCCTTATGTGCAGCGCGCGCTATATCTTGCCCATCACATCTCGGGAAAAGACATGGCACGCCCCATTATCGGCATCATCGGAAATCACCATTTGATCAATGATCAATATGAGGTGCATGGCGGTGCATCGATGAATTCGGAGGCCATCGCCAGTGTCTCGGAGGCGCTGCCGCTGCTCATTCCCGCCGATCCGCGCTTTGTCAAAATCGAAGATTTGCTTGAGTCTTGTGACGGGTTTTTGTTCACGGGCGGGCGGCCCAATGTGCATCCCGAGGAATATGGCGAGGAAGAAACCGAAGCGCATGGTGCCTTTGACCGCGCCCGCGATGCGGTGGCTTTGCCGCTGATCCGCGCCTGTGTCGAGCGGGGCCAACCCATCTTTGGCGTGTGCCGCGGTTTCCAAGAGGTCAATGTCGCCATGGGCGGCAGCCTCTACCCTGAAATCCGCGATTTGCCGGGGCGGATGAACCACCGCATGCCACCAGATGGCACGCTTGAGGAGAAATTCGCGCTGCGCCATACGGTCAGCTTCACCGAAGGCGGCCCGTTCCACCGCCTGTTTGGCGCATCGCAAGTGATGACCAATACGCTGCATGGCCAAGGCATCAACCGCGCGGGCGCGCGGGTGGTGATCGACGGGCAGGCCCCTGATGGCACGCCCGAGGCGATCTTTATCAAGGATGCGCCCGGCTTTACGCTTTCGGTGCAATGGCACCCTGAATATCGCGCTGCCGAAGATCCCGTCTCGCGCCCCCTCTTTGCGGCTTTCGGGCTGGCGGCCAAAGCATGGGCCGCAGGCCGCCGCCCCGTCCCCGTGGCCGAGGTCGCTTGAACCTGTGATCAGGCTTGCGCCGCTTAGGTCGCGAGCGGGCCGCGCATTTGGCGGATGTGAATGCGCACCTTATCCCATGTGGCTGCCCGCCTAAGATCGCCCTTTTCGCGTGCGACACGGGCTTTTTGCGCCGCCTCGAATTCGGCCTGATCACCATGGGCGCTATAGAGTGCACTTGCATATGTCATGATGGAAGATGGTCCCATGATCGCCTCCCTTGGTTGGTGACTTGGGAAGGCCAGCATAGCACGGATCGCCACAATTTTCAGGGTTTTCTAGCCATATAGGCGGAGCATGGCCTGAAGCTCTTCGAATGTATTGGCTTGGTCTGCGGGTTTATCCTTGCGCCAGCGCAACATGCGCGGAAAGCGCAGGGCGACGCCAGATTTATGGCGGGGGCTGGATTGGATGCCCTCAAAGGCAATCTCGAAGACATGATGGGGGCGCACGGCGCGCACGGGGCCAAAGCGGTCGGTGGTGTTTTTGCGCACCCAAGCCGTGATCTCGCGGAACTCGGTATCGGTCAGGCCCGAATATGCTTTTGCAAAGGGGACCAGCTCATTGCCTTTCCACACGGCAAAGGTGAAATCGGTATAAAGCGTGGCGCGACGGCCTGAGCCTGCCTGCGCATAGATCATCACCGCATCAATGGTGAGCGGGTCGATCTTCCATTTCCACCAATCCCCCTTTTTGCGCCCCGCCAGATAGGGCGCATCAAGCCGTTTGAGCATCAACCCCTCCGCTCCGATCTCGCGTGAGCGGGCGCGCTCGACCGTCAGGCTCTGCCAATCGGGGGCGGCCAGATCGGCTGAGAGGCGCAGGGGCATGTCGGGCGGCACATAGTCCAAGGCTTGGCGCAGCAGGGCGCGGCGGTCGCGCAGCGGGCTTTGGCGGATATCTTGGCCCTGCCATTCCAGAAGGTCATAAGCCATCAGGATAACGGGGGCCTCGCTGAGCAGTTTCATGGACACCGTCTTGCGCCCGATGCGCGGTTGCAGGCGGGAAAAGGGCAAGGGGCGCTCCTCGGCAAAGGCCAGAACCTCGCCATCAATCACGGTGCCACTTGGCAGATGATCCTTGAGGCGGGCCAATTCAGGAAACCGCTCGGTCATCAGGTCTTCGCCGCGCGACCACAGAAAATGCGCGCCCTCTCGATGAATGAATTGCCCGCGTATGCCATCCCATTTCCGCTCGGCCAGCCAATCACTGGCGGGGCCAAGCGCCTCGGGCGGGTTTTCCAATTGATAGGCGAGATAGAAGGGGTAGGGCCGCGACAGGCCAGCGCTTGGGTCAGGCGCTTCGACCAAAGCGTGAAAGCTGATGCTATCGGGGTGCCAATCGCCCATCAGGCGGTGGGTCAATTCGGCCTCGTCGATATCGGTGGCCTGCGCCAAAGCGCGGGTCATCAATTTCTGGCTGACCCCCATACGCCAGCCACCCGTGATCAGCTTGTTAAAGACAAACCTCTCGGTCTGGCCAAGCCGATCCCAAGCTTCAAAAATCGTGGCCTTGCGTTCCTCCTCCTCGACCTTGTCCAAGCCGCGCAGACGGGCGATCCAAGCGCTGAGGCTTTCATCGCTGTCTTTCGTATTGGGGGGCAGGACCAGCGCGATGGTCTCGGACAGATCGCCCACCACGCGGTAGCTTTCCTCGAACAGCCATAGAGGGATGCCCGCGCGCTGGGCTGCCCATTCGCGCAGTTTCGTGCTGGTGATGGCGCGGCGGGGGCGGCGGCCCGACAAAAGCGCGATGGTCCAAAGCTTGTCAGGATCGGGTGCCTCGCGGAAATAGCTGGCCAGCGCATCGGTTTTCACGCGGGTCTTGGTGCTTTGATCAAGGGCTGTGAAAAGGGCTGCAAAGCGTTTCATTCTGCGCCCCCTGTCTGGGCGCTGGTATCCGCCTCAGGCTCAGCGATATCGAGGCTTTCGCCGCTGAATTCTGTCTCAACGATGCCTGCATCATACCCTTGTTCGCGCAGATAGGCCGAGAATTGGTTCACATAGCCATGGGTCACAAAAATGCGTTCTGCACCAGTGGCTTGGATAGCAGAGTTCAAGCCCGCCCAATCTGCATGATCCGAGATGATAAAGCCCCGATCTGCCGCCCGCCTGCGGCGCACGCCGCGCAATTGCATCCAGCCCGAGGCGAAGGCCGTCGAGGCCTGCCCAAAGCGCCGCATCCATGAAGACCCAAGCGCCGAAGGCGGGGCCATGACCAAAGCACCTGCATGGGCTTTGACGTCCAGATCAGGGGTCACTTGCAGCGTGTCGGGCAAAGCCAGCCCTTGGGCGCGGATCACTTGGTTGGTGGCCTCGATCGCGCCATGGGTCAGGATCGGGCCAATCGCAGGGTCGAGCAGGCGCAGCACGCGCTGCGCCTTGCCGAGCGCGTAGCACCCCAAGACCGAAAACCGCCCCGCCGCAGCATTTGCGGCCCACCACGCATTGATATCGCGCGCGAGCCTGTCCTGATCGGGCCAGTTGTAAATCGGTAGGCCAAAGGTGCTTTCGGTGATGAAGGCGTGGCAGGGCACGGGCTCGAAGGGTTCAGACAATCCGTCGTCGATGGTTTTGTAATCGCCTGAGGCCACCCAGACTTCACCCGCCACCTCCACCCTGATTTGGGCTGATCCAGGAACATGGCCTGCAGGGTGATAGCTTACGCGGGCATCCCCGATCTGGCGGGTCTCGCCATAGGCGATGGTCTCAAGCGCGATATCGCCCAAGCGGTGGCGCATGACAGGGGCGGCGGATTGGGTTGCCAGATAGGCACCATGGCCTGAGCGGGCGTGATCGGCATGGCCATGGGTGATCAGCGCGCGCTCCACGGGACGCCACGGATCGATATAGAAATCGCCCGCAGGGCAATAGATGCCACGCTTTGTGAATTGCAAAACCATTCAGCCCTCCATCGCCCAAACCTAGGGCGAGGAGAGGGGCAGGACTAGGGGTGGTTCCCCCTCATTCCTCAGCGGGGACCAAAAGCAGCTCGCCCGCGCTTTCAAGATCGCGGATCGCTGTGACAATGCGGGCCTGCGCGGCTTCGCCTTCTTCCACGCGCGGTGTGCCGCGCCCCTCGGCCTCCTCGCGCAATTGCTCGGCCATGCGTTTTGACATGTTCTCGAGCAGGAATTCGACCGAAAGCGGCGCGGTTTCCAGACCTGTGGCCAAGGCGGTGACCAAGCTGTCGCTCTCGACCTCACGGATGATTTTGGGCACATCCTTGGGATCAATGCGGCGCGGAATATGATCGAAGGTGAAGATCGCGCGGCGCACTTCTTCGCCAAAGAGCGCATCGCGGGCGATGATCCCTTCCAGCACGGCGTCGCGCGTAACGCCTGTGGCCGAGTTGAGGATCGCGCCGACGCGGTCCACATCGCTGGCCTTGAAGGCCGAGCGAGGGGTTGAGCGGATTTGGTTGAGCAGGGTCTCGCCAATGGTTTCAATGGTTTGCGGCGAGATCGTCGCGGTGAGCGAGACGGCATGGGCCACGGCAGGCGCGCGGTCCTCGGGCAAGGCCGCAAGCAGTTGCGCGGCCTTTGCCACCCCGATCTTGGAAAGCAGAATGGCGCAAATCTCGGCGCTTTCGCGGCTTAGGATCGGGCGCAGGGTCTCGGCCTCCATGGCGGCCAGTTGCGTCCATGGATCGGTGCCGTCATGCAGCGCGGCCTTCTCGCTCAGCGCTTCTTGGGCTTTGGCTGAGAGATGCGGCTCCAGCAGGGCCACGGCATCGGACAGGGCGCTTGGAAAGGTCAGGGCCATATTGTCGAGCGCTTCGGCAAATTCACGCACCACCGCACCAAGCGTGTCGCGGTTGATATGGCCCAGATTGGCCATGCTTTGGGTCAGCCGCTCTTGTTGTGCAGGGCTCAACCTGTCAATCGCGGGCGAGAGGCCCTGTGTCAGCAAAAGCCGCACGATCACGGCGGCCTTTTGCGAGGGCTGCAGCTTTTGCACATTCGGTTGCGGCGCCGCGTCAAGCACGGCGGCCGTGGTTGTTTCTAGATTACTCACCGTGCCACTCCTGACGCGATTGTTTCACTCCGCCTCAAAATGATGGGCAAGTGTTAATCAGAGGTTTCCGCGGCCACGGCCAATACAGACGATTTTAGCGGCAGGACACGCGGCTGCCATAGTCCAAATGAAAAAGGGCGACACATCGCTAGGTGATGGTCGCCCTTCGTTGTCAGTTTTTGCGGTTTATCTTACGCGCCAAAGACCCGCTTGAAGATCGTGTCCACATGTTTGGTGTGGTAGCCAAGGTCGAATTTCTCCTCGATCTCGGCAGGGCTAAGCGCGGCTGTCACCTCGTCGTCTTTAAGGAGTTCTTCTTTGAAATCAGCACCTTGCTCCCAGACCTTCATCGCATTGCGCTGCACGAGGCGATAGGCATCCTCACGCGAGGTGCCCGCTTGGGTCAGTGCCAGAAGAACGCGCTGCGACATGACCAGACCTTTGAACTGATTCATATTGCGCAGCATGTTTTCGGGATAGATCACCAGCTTTTCAACAACGCCTGCAAGGCGGTTCAGGGCGAAATCAAGCGTCACGGTCGCGTCAGGTGCGATGCTGCGCTCGACCGAGGAATGCGAGATATCGCGCTCATGCCAGAGAGCGACATTTTCCATCGCAGGGATGACCGACATGCGCACCAGACGGGCCAGACCTGTCAGGTTTTCGGTCAGCACGGGGTTGCGTTTATGCGGCATCGCCGATGAGCCTTTCTGACCTGCCGAGAAGAACTCCTCGGCCTCCAGAACCTCGGTGCGCTGCATATGGCGGATTTCAGTAGCGATATTCTCGATGCTGCTGGCGATCACACCGAGCGTGGCAAAGAACATTGCGTGTCGGTCACGCGGGATCACCTGGGTCGAGATCGGCTCGGGCTTGAGGCCCAGTTTCTCGCAGACATGCTCTTCCACGGCGGGGTCGATATTTGCGAAGGTGCCGACAGCCCCCGAGATCGCACCCGTGGCGATTTCGTCACGTGCATTCACAAGGCGTGCGCGCCCGCGATCCATCTCGGCATAGAAACGCGCGAAGGTCAGGCCCATGGTGGTGGGCTCGGCATGGATACCATGCGAGCGGCCGATGCGAACGGTGTCTTTATGCTCCAAGGCGCGGGTTTTCAGCGCGGCCAGAAGGCGGTCCATATCGGCCAGCAGAATATCGGCGGCGCGCACCAATTGCACATTCAGTGTGGTGTCCAGAACATCCGAGGAGGTCATGCCCTGATGCACGAAACGCGCATCCTCCGAGCCGATATGCTCGGCCAGATGGGTGAGGAAGGCGATGACGTCATGCTTGGTGACGGCTTCGATCTCGTCGATGCGGGCCACGTCAAACTCGACATCTTTGGCTTTCCAGACGGCTTCGGCATTTTCCTTGGGGATCACACCCAGATCAGCCTGTGCGTCGCAAGCATGGGCTTCGATTTCGTACCAGATGCGGAATTTGGTCTCGGGCGACCAGATGGCGACCATTTCGGGGCGAGAATAACGGGGGATCATGGGAGGTCGGACCTTGTTCTTTGGGACGTTGCGGGTTCTCATAAGGGGCGCGAGGCCAAGGAACAAGGGAGACAGGGAATTATGGGCCAATCTGCCCCGAATTTGGCGATCAGCTTGGCCGATCTGATCGGGGCTTGGCGGTTGAGCCGTGTGATCGAGGATCAGCGTGCGGGTATCACGGGGCGCTTTGAGGGGGAGTGTCACTGGCGTGAGGAGGGGTCACACATCTGGCAGGAGGAAAACGGTTTGCTGCATTACGGCACTGCCCCGCCGATGCGCGCCACACGGCGCTATCTTTGGCAGCAGCAGGGCGCAGCTTTGGCCGTGTTTTTCGAGGATGGCCGCCCGTTTCATACCCTATCCACCGATCAGACCCGCGACGCGCATTGGTGTGACCCCGATATGTATCATGTGAGCTATGATTTTAGCCAATGGCCCGAATGGCAAAGCGTTTGGAAGGTCACGGGGCCGCGCAAAGACGCGCTGATCACCAGCCGGTTTACACGTTAAAACAGGGGCGCGGCGTAGGGCGATCAGTCGGAATTTTCTGCCTTTTGGGCTTTGATCAAGCGATCTGCTTTTTTGCGGACCAAGACGCTGCGCAGGTCATGCATCGCGAGAAGAAGACGGTCGGTGATCGAGTCGAGCTCGTCCTCGGAGGCGCGGCTTTGGACCCATTGCGTGGTCAGATTGAGGTGGTCAATGGCGCGGTGGATATCATCAAGATCGCGCTCGGCCAGAATGGCGCGACGTTCCTCCATCCATTCGGCGATGACCTCGCGCTCGTCCTCGGTCAGGACATGATCCCCGTGAGGGCGAATATTTCCGTTGCGCACATTGATAACAGCGATCTCGGACATTTCGATCCGTCGCTGGCGGTTCTCTGTATCGACGCGGAACATAACGGCGCCGTTTTCACGAATACGGAAATAAAACTCGGGTAAATCTGTCATAACAGTGCGCGGTGTATTGAAAGCCGTGGCAGGCGTCCACTGTTTTCCTGCTCGGGGCGGAAGTGCTTGGGCGCAGCTGAGGTTTCTACCACGCTTGGCGCCACCTCAGATTGACTTCTGATTGACGCGGTTGGAGAGCGCCTGCGCTGTCTCGACCCGTTCAGAATAGCGATCAGTCAGGGCTGCGCGCCCGCGCGTCATATAGGTGAATTTCACCAATTCCTCCATCACATCGACGATCCGGTTGTAATAGGGCGATGCGTTCATGCGCCCCTCGTCGTCGAATTCGAGGAAAGCCTTGGCGACCGAGGATTGATTGGGGATTGTCACCATCCGCATCCAGCGGCCCAGAATGCGCATCTGGTTAACGGCATTGAAGCTCTGCGAGCCGCCACAGACCTGCATCAAAGCCAGTGTCTTTCCTTGCGTGGGCCGCATGCCGCCAAGCGACAGGGGAAGCCAGTCAATCTGCGCCTTCAGGATGCCTGTCATCGCGCCATGGCGTTCGGGGCTGGACCAGACCATTCCTTCGGACCACATCGCCAAATCGCGCAGCTCGGCCACTTTGGGATGGTCTGCGGGGGCAGCATCGGGCAAGGGCAGGCCTTCGGGGTTGAAGAAGCGCACCTCACAGCCAAAAGCTTCCAGAATGCGCGTGGCTTCTTCGGCGCAGAGCCGTGAGAAAGACCGTTCGCGCAGCGAGCCATAGAGCATCAATATCCGCGGCGCATGGCCATCATCGCCTTGGCCGATATACTCGGCAGGCTCGATTGGAAGCAGCGATGGCGCGTCGATATTTGGCAGGCTCATGAGGTATATCCCGTATTTCGTGAAATAGTGAAATAAAGAAGGAATATGGTTTCCACAAGGGCAAAACCGTATAGCCTTTTTATCTCAGGGGTCAGCTGCTTTGGCGCTGGCCTAAATTGCGCGCCTTTGCAGCCGCGCGCGCCAGAACCCACCGTGCGAGCTGTTCAAGGCCTATCCCTGTGCGGAACTCGAATTCCTCATAATGGAAGTTGCGCGCGGTCACGCCGTATCGCCGCAGCCCTGTTTTCAGGGCCTCACGCAAGCTGGCAGGCCCGCAAAAACCCAGTTTGGCCTCGGAAAGACGCGCGCCGATGGTCTGGAAGATCACCTCAGGCGTCAGTCTTTTGCCCTCAGAAGAGACAATAAGATGCAAGGTTAGATTTGGCTTTGATGCGGCCAATTCCTCGATCCGGTCCAGATGCGGTGCCAGCGCGCGCGAGCGGATGCAATAGAACAGATCAACGGGGGCGCTGTCGGCCTCAAGTGTTTCTGCCCAAGCTAAAATCGGGGTGATCCCGATACCCGCGGCAATCCAGATTTCGGGCTTATTGCCCTTGCGCTCGAACCGCCCGTATGGGCCTTGCAGGCGCAGCTCTTGGCCGATTTGCAAAGCGGGAAGAAGCTTGGTGGTGAAATCGCCCATTGGCTTGATGGTCACCCGCAAGCCGTGATCGGCGCGCGGGGCATCCGAGAAGCTGAAAGGATGCGCCTCGCCCATATTGGCGCCTGTAAAGCGGAAGACACCGAATTGCCCCGCCTTATGGCGCAGACCGCGCCCCAACGGGGCCAGCGTAATCGCGGTGGCATCGCCCGTCTGATCAAGCGCGGTGATGCGGTAGCCATGGGAGGGGCGCATCGTTTCGGGCAGCACTGTCCAAGCATAGGCAATCAGGCCTGCGATACAAAATGCACCTGTATAAAAGCCTGCGGGATCGGTCATCGCAAAAGGTTTCAGGATAAAAAAGAAATGGAATGTGCCTGCTGCAAACAACGCCCCCATCGCCTTATGGGTCCATTTCCACAGATGATAGGGGATGAAAGTCGCCACCGAGATCACGACGAGGATCAGCAGACCGTACAGGCTGATCTCTCCCAAGGTTTCGGCAAGATCGTTTAGAGCGGATTCCGCCCCCAGCCCGTCCATATCTGCATCAATCGTATCATGGACCAGAATGGCCAACATCGCGATGATGCCCGCCCATTTATGCAAAACGTACACGCGGTCCAAGCCGCCAAAGATCGTCTCGATCCCGCGCAGGCGGGTGGCCATGATCTGCCCCCAAGCCATCAAGATCAGGGCCGCCATGCCCAAATACTGGCTAAAAAGCGCGATCTTATCTGTCACATTCGGCAAGGCCGCGAGTTGGAGGATCGGAAAAAGCGTTGTCAGAGCAATAAGAGCGAGGCCGAAGAGGGACATTTTGATCCTTTAGATAGGAATTGCGTCGATTGGCGTTGCTATAAGACCTTTCAGCCTGGTCGCAATAAACCTTCCTCATAAATCCATCTGTTTGGCCTGCTTGCGGCGCGCATTCCTTGGGGCTTTGCTTGGCATTGCGCAGGTGTGCTGCAAAAATGCGCATCAAATGCTGGAAACTGCGCATTGAGGTAACTTCGCGCGCATGAGAGATTGGCACAAATCAAAAAGCAAAGATGAGTATTAAAATGAAATATGTTTCTCTTGGTCTTCGCGCGCTGCTGACCCTCGCATTTGTCGGGGCGGGTGGTGCAAAGCTCGCGGGCGTGGACATGATGGTTCAGACCTTTGACGCGATCGGGGCTGGTCAATGGTTCCGCTATGTGACGGGTCTGATCGAAGTGGGGGCCGCTGTGCTTCTCTGGGTTCCGGGAATGCAGGCGATTGGTGCGGCTGTTCTGGGCGGCACCATGGTTGGCGCGGTTCTGGCCCATCTGCTGATTTTGGGGCCATCGGCGGTTCCAGCGATGGTTCTGGGTCTGATCTGTGCTGCGGTTCTGTATATCTACCGCGATCAGGCTTTGGCGCTTTTGGGCAAATCAACCGCCGCTAGCTGATCTATTTCCAAAGCTGACATGAAAGGGCGGGCGCCGCAGAGGCGCCCGCCTTTTTTCTTAGCTCAATTCAGCGCAAAATGCCTGAATACGCTCGCAGGCTTTCTTGAGGTTCTCATCAGAAGTTGCGTAGCTGACACGGAAATTCGGGCTTAGGCCAAAAGCCCCACCAAAGACCACTGCCACGCCTTTTTCTTCCAGAAGGGCGCGGGCGAAATCCTCATCCGTTGCGATTTTCGTGCCTTCTGCGCTGGTTTTTCCGATGCAGCCCGCAACCGAAGGATAGACATAAAACGCGCCTTCGGGCTTGGGGCAGGTGATGCCTTCGGCCTCATTGAGCATATCCACCACCAGATCGCGGCGGCGTTTGAACATGGCGTTGTTTGGCTCAAGAAACTCCTGCGTGCCATTTAGCGCCTCTACGGCGGCCCATTGGCTGACCGAGCAAGGGTTCGAGGTGCTTTGCGACTGGATTTTGCGCATCGCCTTGATCAACTCCTCGGGGCCCGCGGCATAGCCGATGCGCCAGCCCGTCATCGCATAGGCTTTGGAGACGCCATTGCAGGTCAGGGTGCGGTCATAAAGGCCGGGCTCGATCTGAGCGGGGGTGGCAAACTCGAACCCGTCATAAACCAGATGCTCATACATATCATCGGTCATCACCCAGACATGGGGGTGGCGCATCAAGACATCTGTCAGTGCTTTCAGCTCCGCCGCCGAATAGGCCGCCCCTGTCGGGTTGGAGGGCGAGTTGAAGATGAACCATTTGGTTTTTGGCGTGATGGCGGCTTCAAGCGCTTCGGGCGAGAGCTTGAAATTCGTCTCGATGCCCGCCTCGACGGCCACAGGCTCACCGCCGGCCAGCAACACCATATCGGGGTAGCTCACCCAATAAGGCGCGGGGATGATCACCTCATCGCCGGGGTTCATCGTGGCCATCAACGCATTGTAAAGGATCTGCTTGCCACCCGTGCCCACGGTGACTTGTGCAGGGATGTAATCCAGCCCGTTATCGCGCTTGAGCTTGGCGCAGATCGCCTGCTTCAGCTCGGGAATGCCATCGACTGCCGTATATTTCGTTTTGCCTGCATCAATCGCCGCTTTTGCGGCTGCTTTGATGTTCTCGGGCGTGTCAAAATCAGGCTCACCGGCCCCAAGGCCAATCACATCCTTACCCTGCGCCTTCAGCTCGTTTGCAAGATTGGTGACAGCAATGGTGGGGGAAGGTTTAACACGTGCGAGGGTTTCAGACAGGAAGGGCATCGGGTCTCTCCGGGGTTGGTGGCCGGACCTGATGGAAGGGCCCAAATGGGCGGGCGGTCCGGTTTACATCGTTCGGGCCCATGCTTAGGGTCCGCGAGGCAGACGATCAAGCGACGAATCCACTCTCTCGTGTAGGAAATATGACGAAAAGCGCTGTTTCGCGCCGGAAAGGTTACACCATGACGGATGACATCATTACAGGCTCCGATATTCAGGACGGTTGGTATGACGAGGATACCGCGACCTTCGGGGATCGTTTGGCAGGCGCACGCGAGGCGGCTTCGCTGACACAAGCGGGACTGGCCCGTCGTTTGGGGGTGAAAACCACCACCGTCCGCGCATGGGAAAACGACATGAGCGAGCCGCGCGCCAATAAATTGCAAATGATGGCAGGTGTTTTGGGCGTCTCCATCATGTGGCTCTTGAACGGCAAGGGCGACGGGATCGACGCGCCTGTCGAGACCGCGCCGCTGACAGGGGATGTAAATTCCCTTATGGCGGAAATGCGCAGCCTGCGGGTCGAGCAAAACCGAATTGCCGAGGAAATGGGCCGGCTTGAAAAGCGCCTGCGCCTCGCTTTGGCCGAGAAGGTATAAAGAATGGCATCTGAGACCCGAGATATCCGGATCAAACGCTTGCGCATGCGGGCATGGCATCGCGGCATCAAGGAGATGGATATTCTGCTCGGGTCATGGGCTGATGCCAATCTGGCCGATGCGGATGATGCCACGCTGGACCTTGTCGAGACGATCATGGCCGAGGCGGATCATGACCTTTACCAATGGGTCTCGGGCCAGAAAGAACCACCCTCTGCCTATGCGGAATTTCTCTCGGGCCTGACCGCTTACGTCAAACCTGTCTGAGGGCAGGCGCGGGCCGAGGTCGCGGCCCCATGGTTCAAAAATTCTTATCCACAGCCCCCTGTTGTTAACTCAACATTAGGGAATTAACCCTCTTTTGGACGCGTTTATTGATCTTTTGATCGAAAGGCGCGTGCCGTGCAGACAGAGTCGAGATGTTATCCACCGTATCGGTGGCGCCCCGTGGCCCTGTTTTTGGGCTTGGTGTGGCTCTGTCTGATATGGATGAGTTTCGCGTTGCCCGCTTCTGCCCAATCCGTCTCCTGCCCGTCGGTGACGGGGACAAGCTCGAATGGTTCGGGCATTTATCAGCGTTTGGACGGAACATCTTGCACAGCAGGATCCGGTGGGGTGACCAGCAATCCGTCAGATGGCCACTTTTTTCAGGTCACTCGGATGAGTGGGCGTTATCAGATATATTTTGGGGCCGCGTCGCCGTCGGGCATGTCGGGGCTTGGCTTTTCCTGCGCGGGCGGAGTTTCAATCGCTTCAGGGCCCAGTCTTTACGGGGCGGTTGGCATTGTGCAGATCAACAGCTCAGCCGATATTCATGAATGTACCTTGAGCTACACGATCGGTGGCACCGATACCCGCAACATCCCTGTCCAGATTTCTGCCCCCTCGGGCGCGGCGATCACCATGCAAGCCACCAGCTTTAACCTTGGCGGCACGCCTCCTGATAGCACTGCACCTGCCTTGGTCTCGGCCAGCCTGTCGCCAACACCAGCGGGGCGCGGCACCGAGGTGGTGGCCAGCGCCAGCTTCGATGAAGACCTCGCCGCTACCCCGCAAATGAGCTTGCAAGGCCAAGCCATGGTTGTGACGGGCAGTGGCACGGATTGGACGGGCCGTGTGACGCTGTCCGAGACATCCTTTTCAGATGGGGCCGCTGCGCTGAGTATCGCAGGCGTGGTCGACGCGGCGGGCAATGCCGCGGATACCATCGCCTCGGCGGCCAGTATGAGCATTGATGTGACAGGCCCCAGCCTCACAGCCGCCACGCTGACCCCTTCGGTGATTGGCGCGGGCGGGCAGGCGGTCGTCACGCTCACCTATGATGAGGCGCTTGTCTCCGCCCCGAGTGTCAGTTTGCAGGGCCAAGCCATGGCTGTCACAGGCAGCGGCACGGATTGGAGCGCGCAGGTCTTAGTCTCGGCACCCGATTTCTCGGATGGTGCGGCCAGCTTGTCGGTCTCGGGCGGGCAAGATGCGCTTGGCAATCCCACCAGTTTGGGCGTTGCGCTGCCATCTGCCACGCTTGATCTGACCGCGCCGCAGGGCAGTGCTGTCCTATCCCAAAATCTGGCGCGCGCGGGTGAGACGGTGACGCTGACGCTGGGTTTTTCCGAAGGGTTGGCAGCGGCCCCGACCGTCACCATTGGCGGTGAGGCGGCCAGTGTTTCTGCAAATGGCGGAGGGTATGACGCAAGCCTCGTGATCCCGAACAGTCTTGCTGATGGACCAGCGACGATCTTGATCACGGCGCAGGATGCGGCTGGCAATGACGCTGTATTTGCCTCCCTCCCGAGCCTGACCATTGATAGCAGCGCGCCAAGCGTCACGGCGGCGTCACTGACGCCTTCGCTTGGCCGCGCGGGCCAAGAGATCGTGGCGCAGCTGAGCTATTCCGAGGCTTTGACCAGCGCGCCGAGCTTCACCCTTGGCAATGTGGCAATGGTGCTAAGCGGGAGCGGCACAAGCTGGCAAGGCCGCGTCACTTTGAGCGAGGCCGAGTTCTCAGATGGCCCTGCGCAATTTGCAGCAACAGGCGGGGCGGATGCGGCTGGCAATACCGTGCCTGATTATACGGGCGACAGCGTCACCGTTGATTTCACGTCCCCCAACCTCTCGATTGATGCGATCCCCGCAACGCTTTCGGGGACGTTGACCCTGAGCATCCGAGCGGATGAAGCGGTCACAGGGCTTGGCTTGGATGATTTTACCGTCATGGGGCCTGTCAGTCTTTCAAATCTCACTGGCGGGCCAACGCTGTTTAGTGCCGTGCTGACACCCTCGGCAGATGGTGCATTTTCAGTCGGGATCGCGTCAGGTGCCGCGCAGGATACGGCGGGAAATATTTCTGGTGCGGTTTCAGCGGTGTCGGGATCGGTTGATATCTCGGCGCCACGCGCCCTTTCGATCACCCGCAGCGCGCCGCTGTCCGAGATCACAAATGCCGATACGCTGACTTGGCAGGTGGGTTTCAGTGAAACGGTCTCGCAAATCTCGGGCGATGATTTCACCCTGACGGGACGCACAGCAGCCCTTGCCGTGTCTGCCTCCAGCGGGGCGGGCGTGTTTGTCACCGCCTCGGGCGGGAATTTGGCGGATGGCTCGGGCACCGTCTCGCTTGGCTTTGCAAGCGGGCAGGATATTGTGGATGCTGCTGGCAATGCATTGGACACAAACAGCCTTTCGACGCCTGCGCAAAGCTATTCCCTCGACAATACCGCCCCTGAGGTCACTTCTGTCAGCGTGACCCCCGCCAATGCAGGGCTTGGCCAAACCGTGACCGCAGCGCTAACCCTGTCCGAGGATTTGGCGCAGCCCCCCGTGCTGCGATTGCAGGGCCAAGAGATGACGCTTACGGGCGGGCCGAGAAGCTATACAGGCCAGATCATTGTCGGCAATCCGCTTTCAACTGGCTTTGCAGCCTTGAGCATCACCGGCGGCGCGGATGCGGCGGGCAATGCGTTGGTGGTTTCGGCGGGTTTGCCAAGCATCGATATCGATACCGAGGCCCCATCGCCACGGCTTGAGGCGATCACGCCCTCCCCGACCAATGCGGCGCAGATCGTGCTGGAGGTAGATTTTGGCGAAGCAGTCACAGGGTTTGAGGTTAGCGATGTCACGGCTGTGCTCGGGTCTGCCAGTTTGCCTGTGACGGTCGCTCCCTTAAGTGGTGAGCGGTATCGGCTGACCCTTGATATGGCGGGCGCGGGGGGCGCAACGGGCAGCGTTTCGGTCTCCATCGCGGCGGGAGCGGCCCAAGATCTAGCGGGCAACTCCAGTGGGGCAAGCGCTGTGGCAAGCCTGTCCTATGACGCGCAACCGCCTGAGGTGAGCCTGTCATCCGCCACGCTTGCCAGTTTTGCAACGGGCCTGCTGGAGGCGCGGATTGGCGTCAGCGAACCTGTGGAGGGCCTGTTGGCGGCGGCCTCCTCGCTGGTGATCACCAATGGTACGATTGAGGGATCGAGCCTTGCAAATGCGCAAGAATTGATCCTGACGATCCGACCGAACTCAAGCGGGCAGGTCACGCTTGCGGTGCCGTCGGGCTGGGTGTCCGACGCCCTTGGCAACCCGTCCACCAGCACGCCGAGCCTCTCGCGCAGTTACGAGCCTGACTTGAGCGCGCCGCAGGTTGTCTCCTTCCTCAGGGCAGGTGGCGCGCCCGCTGTGACCAATGCCGATACTCTGACATGGCGGATTACCTTCTCCGAAGAGATCACGGGGCTCACGGCCAATGATTTCACCCTGACCCCCGCAATCGCTACGCTTTCGCTGTCAGGCCAAGGGGCGGATTGGGCCGAGGTCACGGCTTCGGGGGGCAGCTTTGCCAATTATAACGGCACGCTGGGGATCGCTTTGCGGTCGGGGGCTGGCCTTACTGATCTGGCGGGAAATGGCGTGACGGGCCCCGCCACAGGCGAAAGCTATGAGTTGGACAATACCGCGCCCGCGCTTGTCTCGGTCAGTTTGACCACAGGCCCTGTCAGGCAGGGTGATCTTGTGCGTGCGACGCTGAGTTTCTCGGAAAACCTCTCAGCCCCGCCTGTGCTGCGATTGGGCGGGGTGGCAATGTCGGTCAGTGGCTCGGGGTTGCAATTCACGGGCGAGCTGACAATCGGGGCCAGTGCGCCCAATGCGGGCAGCGCCGCTTTGAGCATCGAGGCGGTGAGCGATCTTCTGGGGCAAAGTGCCAACCTCTTTTCCAATCTCCCAAGCATCGAGATTGACCGCAGCGCGCCTGTGGCAAATTTCGGCGCAATGCCTGCCGAGGTAACAGGGCCCTTTGATCTGACCCTTGGCTTTACTGAGAGCGTCACGGGGTTGGAGGTGGCTGATTTCGATTTGACCAATCTCCAGCTCACGAGCCTTTCTGGCGCGGGGCAGAGCTATACCCTGTCGCTTGCGCCGATCACTTCGGGCCCCGTCGCGGTGGCGTTGCGCGGGGATGCCGTGCAGGACGCGGCTGGCAATGCCAACCCTGCGGGGGCAAGTGAAAGTTCGAGTGCAGATTTGACGGGGCCGAGCGTGACGCTGAGCGGTGTCGCCAGTTTCCCAGGTCAGCCCTATAGCGTAACTATAGCCTTCGCCGCACCCGTGACGGGCTTGGAGATATCCGATTTCGATGTGAGCGCTGCGCAAGTAAACGGTCTGAGCGGGTCGGGCGCGGATTACACGCTGACAGTGACGCCGTCTGATTACGCGCATGACGTTTCGCTGCGCCAAGGGGCGGCGGTTGATCAGGCGGGGCGGGCCTCATTGGCCTCGAACACGCTCGCCAATACGCCCGATGGCACGCAACCAAGCGCCAGTTTCACAGCCCCTGCGCAGGCTTTGGCACCTGATCAAAGCCATTCGATCGACTTGAGTTTTAGCGAGGCGGTTGAGGGGCTTGGACTTGACGATTTCACAAGCACCAATGGCACGCTCGACGGGGTAAGTGGCGCAGGCACAAGCTGGAGCGTGGCCTTCACGCCAGATGGTGCGGGTGATCTGGTATTGACGCTACTGGCAGGGGCCGCACGCGATGTTTCGGGCGAGCCGAGCCAGACCGCATCGCTCACCGTTTCGATGACAGGGCAGAGCCAGACATCATCAGGCGAGACGCAAGGCGGAGGCACATCATCTTCAAGCTCGGAAAGCGAGGGCAATGAGACAAGCCCCGAAACGGAAACCACAGATAGCGGGGCGGGCACGACCACCAACTCTGCCCCGCCCGCGCAGAGCACGCCATCCCCAAGCGGTCAGATGGTCTCGGATTTCATGCAATTTAGAACGCGCTCATTCGTGCAGATGCAGCCCAATGTGACGCCATTTTTGCAAAATACGGCCACGGGCGTGTTCCGTGCCAATGTCAGGCAAGGGCTCGGCACGCTTGATTTTGCGACAGCAGGGCGGGGGCCTGTTTGGGCGACCTTGCAAGGTGTCCTATCCGAGGATGATCAAAGCTCATCGGATTTTGTATTGGCCGCCTTCGGCACGCATCGTCCCGTTCTGGATCGTGGAATTCTGGGCGTCATGCTGCAATTTGATCATGCCGAGACCGTCACAAATACGGGCGCGGTTGCGACGGGGCGGGGTTGGATGGCGGGCCCCTATTTCGCCACAAGCCTGCGCGACCAACCCCTCTATCTCAGCGGACGGCTGCTCTATGGCCAATCCGATAACACGCTGTCCCCGACAGGGGCATTCCGCGACAGTTTTGATGGTACCCGCTGGCTGGCCATGCTGGCCTTGCAGGGCAGGGCAGAGCTTGGGACGACTGCCCTGATCCCGCGGCTTGGATTTAGCCAGTTTATCGATCAGCAAGAGGCCTATATCGACGGGTTCGGCGCGATGGTTCCTGATCAGGAGATCACCCAGACCGAGGTCGATCTGGGTCTGTCCTTGGAGCATGGTTTCGAGATGCGGCAGGGAAATTTGACTATTGAATGGGGCGCATCGGGGATATGGACCTCCCTTGAGGCCAATGGGGCCGCGACCCTTTATCTCGCTGACCGCGAAGGCGGGCGCGCACGGCTCAATCTGGGGGCCTCCTATCAATCCGATGGTGGGCTCTCGGCGCGCGTGATGACCACGCTGGATGGTCTGGGCGCGCGGCGTGACTTCCGCGCCTATGGGCTTGAGGCCTCGATCCAATTCGAATTTTAGCGAATTCGCGGGAAAGGGGCGGGCCGCTTTAACCCAATCTTGGGGTTTCTCCGTCATCGCTTGTTGCAGCAGCAATGCGGAGATCAGGATGAGTATGAACGCCCCAATCAAGGATGTGACGCGGCATGATTTCGTGTCGAATTATCTGGAATCCCTATCCATGGTGGAGCGGCTTCATCGTCTCCTTCTGGATGTGATCAAGGATGAATTCGAACGGCTTGGCCATTTGGATTTGAACTCGGTTCAGGCGCTTTTGCTGTTCAATATTGGCGATCACGAGGTCACGGCGGGCGAATTGAAATCGCGCGGATATTATCAGGGCTCGAACGTGTCCTATAATCTCAAGAAACTGGTGGATTTGGGCTATATGCACCATCAACGCTGCGAGATTGACCGCCGCTCAGTGCGCGTAAGGCTGACCGAAAAGGGCCGCGAAGTGCGAGACGTAGTGCGTGAGCTTTTCGCGCGTCATGCGCAGGGTCTGGCGGAAAAGGGGTTCTGGGCCCCGATGGTGTGGGCCAGATCAACCATTCGCTCAAACGGCTGGAGCGCTATTGGACCGATCAAATCCGCTATATCTATTAAGGCAGGGTCAGCCTTCAGTGCCTGCCGCAATCGGGGCCAAGTTATAACCCGCCTCGGCCAAACTGGGGATCACCTGATTATCGAGCACACGGCTCGTGATCGGCCCTCGGAAATGGTACACCACAACCCCTTCATCATTAACAAAGAAGGTCTCGGGCATCGCAACAACCCCCCAATCGCGTCCGTTTCGTGCCTCAAGGTCTTGGCCGATCCGGTCATAGGGATTGCCAAGTTCCTCAAGGAAGGACAGCGCCTGATTGGTTTGATCGCGGTAATTCACCCCGAAAAGCGGGTTTCCAGCTTCGGCCAATGCGGTGAGCGTCGGGTGCTCGGCCCGACAGGGTGGGCACCATGACGCAAAGAAATTGACGATGACCAGCCCATTGCCTTCGAGATCCGCGCGGGACAGCAGATCGGTATCGCCCAATTGCGTCAATTCCAGCGGTGGGGCATCGCGGCCCTCTCGGGTTGAGGGCAGGGCTTGGGTATCCACACCTTGCTGCAGGCCGGATTGATTATTCATCAATTGCACGCCCGCAATGCCGAAAAACCCCAGCGTTACAATCAGCGGGACCATCATCAGCCAATTTATTTTCATGAGGATTTGCCCCGCCGCGCTTCGACCTCGGCCAGCGCTTGGCGCACGCGGCGCGCTTTCCAGACCGATCCTGCCACAAGGGCCACCAGCAAAAAGATGGTGCCCGCATAGGCCGAGAGAACTTCGGCTGCATATTGTCCCAAATCCGGCATCACGCCATCCTTTCCTGCGCGATCAAAGCCTGCAAACGGCGGGCGCGAATTTCGGTGCGTGTGCGGTAAAGAACCAATGCCACAAACATCAGCCCAAAGCCGATAATGCACAACCATAGCGGATAGGCGAAGACATCGGCCACATTTTCCTCGGCATCCATCGACAGCGACGCGCCTTGATGCAGGCCTTGGTTCCAGAACAAGATGGCATAGCGCGAAATCACCGCGAAGACGGTGCCCACAAGGCAGAGCACGGCTGTCAGATCGGCGGCGGAATCGGGGTTATCGATCGCCTCCCAAAGCGCGATATAGCCAAGATAGAACAGGAACAGCACAAGAAAGGCCGTCAATCTCGGGTCCCATTCCCACCACGTGCCCCACATCGGCTGGCCCCAAACAGCGCCCGTATAAAGCCCGATCAGGGTGAAAATCATGCCCACTGGTGCGGCCGCTTTGGCGGCCAGCGCGCTGACATGATGGCGGCGGATAACCCAGATCAGCGAGGCCACAAGCATCATGAACCACGCGCTTGATCCCATGATCGCGGCGGGGACATGGATATAGATGATTTTGACGGTGGAGCCTTGGCGGAAATCATTGGGCGTGAAGAAAAAGCCCCAAACCAGCCCGACCACCACGCAAATAGCGGCCAAACCCGCCACCCAAGGCAGCAGTTTGCCCGAGACGGACATGAATTTCCGAGGATTTGCATATTCCCACATCGACATGAGCGCGAACCTAACTAGGCTTGAAGGGGCAAACAAGATGTCATGGGCCGCATGCTCTAGCGCAGATTGACGCGGAGCGCGCTTGCTGCCGCAAAGGGCAGCGCCGCGATACTGATCAGCGTAATCCCCCCCAGCATCGCCAAAGGTGTCAACGCATCCGCGCCTTGCGCGCCGCGCGTAACAACAAGTGCGCCAAACAGCAGTGTAGGCACGTAAAGCGGCAGCACCAGAAGCGAGAGCAGCAATCCCCCCCGTCTGATCCCCACGGTCAGTGCTGCGCCGAATGTGCCGATGGCCGACAGCGCGGGCGTGCCCGCCAGCAGCGAGGCAATCAGCCAAAGGTATCCGTCTGAGGGCAGGTTCAGCAAAATGCCCAGAACGGGGGCCAGTGCCACCAGCGGCAGGCCCGTTGTCAGCCAATGCGCCAGCGCCTTGATCGCGGCGACGCCCTCCAGCGGCAAAGGCGAGGTTGCCAAGAGATCAAGCGAGCCATCCTCCCAATCCAGCTGGAACACACGGTCAAGCGAGAGGAGGCAGGCCAAAAGCGCACCGATCCACAGGATGCCAGGCGCGATTTGCGACAGGATGCCTGTTTCGGGGCCAACGCCGAAGGGCACCAATACAGTCACGATCAGGAAGAAGGCCAGCGCAAGGCCAAAGCCGCCGCCTGCCTTGATCGCCAAGGCGAGATCGCGTTTGAGAAGCCCGATCATAAAAACCCCTCGCCTGCGAAAGGGTCATTATCGGCCAGTTTTTTGGCGATGAAGGGCGTGACATCCAAGCTGCGCGCATTGGGAAGCCCGAGATCGATATGGGTGGCGATCAGCGCCGCGCCGCCCTCGGCGAGGTGGGTTTTCACCGCATTGGCAAAGCGTGCGACATTCTCGGTATCAAGCGAAACGGTGGGTTCATCCAGACACCAGACAGGCCGCCCCGTGACCAGAAGGCGCGCAAGGCTCAGGCGGCGTTTCTGGCCCGCGCTCATTTCGCCCGCGCGCCGTGTCAGCAAAGGGGCAAGGTCAAAAGCCGCGACCGCCTTATCGATGGAACGGGTGCCAAACACCTCGGCCCAGAACCGCAAATTCGCTTCGACGCTAAGCTGTGATTTGATCCCGTCGGCATGGCCTGCATAAGCGATGCTCTCTGGCTCGGCCTCGATCTGCCCTGCCAGCGGCTCGGCAAGACCTGCGATTGCGCGCAAAAGGGTTGTCTTGCCCGAGCCGTTCGGCCCGCGCAGCACCAGCGCCTCGCCCGCGTTGAGCGCGAAATTCACCCCGGCCAGAACCTGAACCGAGCCGCGCGCGCATGAAAGATTGTGAACTGCCAGCCTCATTTCATCATGGCTAGCCGATTGCACCTGCCTTGGAAAGCGCCGATGATGGGCGGTGAGGGGTGCTTTTTTCGGGCCTGCGACACTATACAGTATGCAATTGCATACAAAAAATGCCATCTGCCCCTTGAACGACTCTCGCCATGATGGCAAAGGCATGTCCAACACCAACCCGTTTCCACTGGATTGAGGGAGGCACACATGCCCATCACCGTCGGCCATGATACGTCCAACACGCGCAAAACGCTCAAAGTTGGCAATAAATCTTACGCCTATTACTCCATTGCTGCTGCTGAAGCCGCAGGTCTTGGCGATTTCTCGCGCCTGCCCGCCGCGCTGAAAGTTGTTCTTGAGAACATGCTTCGCTTCGAAGATGGCAAGACCGTTTCGGTCGATGACATCAAAGCGTTCTCGGAATGGGCAGAGAAGGGTGGCAATAACCCGCGCGAGATCGCCTATCGCCCCGCGCGCGTTTTGCTTCAGGATTTCACAGGCGTTCCCGCCGTGGTCGATCTGGCCGCGATGCGCGATGCGCTGATGTCGCTTGGTGGCGATGCCCAGAAGATCAACCCGCTCAACCCTGTTGATCTGGTCATCGACCACTCGGTCATGATTGACGAGTTCGGCAATCCACGCGCCTTCCAGATGAATGTGGACCGCGAATATGAGCGCAACATGGAGCGCTATACCTTCCTTAAATGGGGTCAAAACGCGTTCAACAATTTCCGCGTTGTTCCCCCCGGAACGGGCATTTGCCATCAGGTGAACCTTGAATATCTTGCCAAGACCGTTTGGTCCGACACGGACCAAAATGGCGATATGGTTGCCTATCCCGATACGCTGGTCGGCACCGATAGCCACACAACCATGGTCAATGGCGCAGCCGTTCTTGGTTGGGGTGTTGGCGGGATCGAGGCCGAGGCCGCGATGCTGGGTCAGCCGATCTCGATGCTGATCCCCGAAGTGGTTGGCTTCAAGCTTACAGGCGCGATGATGGAAGGCACCACGGGCACCGACCTCGTGCTGAAAGTGGTCGAGATGCTGCGCGAAAAAGGCGTGGTTGGCAAATTCGTTGAATTCTATGGCCCCGGCCTTGATACGCTGCCTTTGGCGGATCGTGCGACCATCGCCAATATGGCCCCTGAATATGGCGCGACCTGTGGCTTCTTCCCGATCGATGGTGAGACGCTGCGCTATCTGCGCAATACGGGCCGCGAAGAAGACACCGTGGCCTTGGTCGAGGCCTATGCCAAAGAGAACGGGTTCTGGCGCGGTGCCGATTATGAGCCTGTTTATACCGACACGCTGAGCCTTGATATGGGCTCCATCGTGCCTGCAATCTCGGGCCCCAAACGCCCACAGGATTACGTGGCGCTGACGGGTGCGAAGCAGGATTTCGCCAAGCAGATGGAAGAGACTTTCAAACGCCCATTGGGCAAGGAAGTGGCCGTTGCGGGTGAAGATTACACGATGGAATCGGGTAAGGTTGTGATCGCCTCGATCACGTCCTGCACCAATACATCCAACCCTTACGTTATGATCGGCGCGGGCCTTGTGGCGCGCAAAGCGGCCGCTTTGGGCCTGAACCGCAAGCCTTGGGTCAAGACATCGCTGGCCCCTGGTAGCCAAGTGGTCAGCGCCTATCTGGAAGCCGCGGGCCTGCAGGAAGACCTTGATAAGGTTGGCTTTAACCTTGTTGGCTATGGCTGCACGACCTGTATCGGTAACTCTGGCCCATTGCAGAAAGAGATCTCCGAGGCGATTTCTGAGGGCGATCTGGTGGCCACGGCTGTTTTGTCGGGCAACCGCAATTTCGAGGGCCGTATCAGCCCCGATGTGCGCGCCAACTACCTCGCTTCGCCGCCGCTGGTTGTGGCCTATGCGCTGGCAGGCACGATGGATATCAACCTTGCCACCGACCCGATTGCACAGACGCCAGATGGCAAGGATGTCTATCTCAAGGATATCTGGCCCACCACGCAAGAAGTCGCGGAGATGGTCGAGCAGACCGTCACCCGTGAGGCCTTCCTGACCAAATATGCCGATGTCTTCAAAGGCGATGAGAAATGGCAGGGCGTTGAGACCACCGAACAGCAGACCTATGACTGGCCTGCCGCCTCGACCTATGTTCAGAACCCGCCTTATTTCCAAGGCATGACGATGGACACCAAGCAGATCGAGAATGTGGAAGGCGCGAAAGTGCTGGCCCTTCTGGGCGATATGATCACCACCGATCATATCAGCCCCGCAGGCTCCTTCAAGGATACCACACCCGCAGGCCAATACCTGCTGGAGCGTCAGGTTTCCCCGCGTGAATTCAACTCCTACGGATCGCGCCGTGGCAATCACGAGATCATGATGCGCGGCACTTTCGCCAATATCCGCATCAAGAACGAGATGCTGGACGGGGTCGAGGGTGGCTATACCAAAGGCCCTGATGGATCGCAGATGTCGATCTATGACGCCTCGATGGCCTATCAGGCCGAGGGCACGCCATTGGTCATCTTCGGTGGTGAGCAATATGGCGCGGGCTCTAGCCGTGACTGGGCGGCCAAGGGCACAGCGCTTTTGGGTGTGAAAGCGGTCATCGCCGAGAGCTTTGAGCGTATCCACCGCTCCAACCTCGTTGGCATGGGCGTTATCCCGTTTGAATTCACGGGCGGCGACAGCCGTAAATCGCTCGGCCTGACGGGCGAGGAAACGGTCTCGATCAAAGGGCTTGATACGGTCACTCCATTGGCCGAAGTGCCTTGTGAGATCACCTACCCTGATGGAGCGGTCAAAACGATCACGCTGAAATGCCGGATCGATACAGCCGTCGAGATCGAATATATCGAAAACGGTGGCGTGCTGCATTACGTGCTGCGCAATCTGGCCCGCGCCGCCTGATATCATCGGAAAATTCCAAGGAAAGCCCCGCAATTTTGCGGGGCTTTTTTTGTTTTCCCTATCATCGATATCGCAAGGCTTTTTTCTTCCCTCTCAAAGGCTTGGAAATTTTCTGCCCCAAGCTTGAATTGGAGAGCGCCAGACCTACCGTATACCATAGTATGGAGAGGCCCACTGGCTTGGGCTTGGGTTTCATCTGATCGAGGGGGAAGATCAATGAGCGATCCAGATCAACCTGGAAACGGTTTTGACGTCAGTAAATATGTGCGGTCGCAAACGGGGTTGCGGCAGCTGAAATCAACATTGCCAGAACATTCGGTGGAACAGCTTGCGCGTGAAGTGCTCAGGCGTCTGGCAAGTCATAGCGGCGAGACGGTGTCTTTCGCGCCGCCCAAGGATGAAATCGAGCATCTGTGCAACGCGCTGCTATCGGAGAATGACAATGCGGGCGCCGAGTTCATTCAGGACCTGCGCAGCGAGGGTGTGTCGATTGAAACCGCCTATCTGGTCTATCTTGCAGGTGCCGCGCGCCTGCTCGGGGAATGGTGGGAGAGTGACAAGGTTTCCTTTACCGCTGTGACGCTTGGCACCTCGCGGATGTATGGAATTATGCGCGCGCTCAGGCATCAATTCGGGGCGGCCCGCGCTGCCGTGAAACGCTCGGCGGTGTTTGTCTCGGTGCCGGGCGAGACCCATGTTCTGGGCGTGCGCATGGCCGCAGACCTGTTTCGCAAGGAAGGCTGGGAGATCGATTTGATCATCGATAAATCCCATGATGAGCTGGTCGATGAGGTCAGCCAGTCACGCGCGATCATCATCGGCATCTCGGCGGGCGGCGAGCATGCCGTTGAAGCCTTGTCAAAACTGATGATCGCCCTGCGGATCAGCAACCCGAATGCGTGGATATTTGTCAGCGGTAATATCGTTGATGAGGCGCGCGATGCGATCGAGTTGATGGATCCCGATGGCATGGTGACCACGATTGAGGATGCCAAGAAAATCCTGAACGGCATTTGGGACGGGTCCGAGCCGGTTTGAGCGCGTCAGGGGTCCTCTGAAAAGGCGACTTCGATGATCTGGGCCTGTTTCGTTGCAAGCTGCCAAAGCTGTCTTGGCGCTTGGTTGATCTCGCTCGTGCCGCGTTTGAGTTTTCGCCATGTTTTACGCCATCCCTTGGGGCGGATGGCCTTGCCCAAAGGCGCGATGTCGGAATTGTAATCATAGGCGCGCTGCGTGGCCATGGCGGGCACGATGATGCTGGCAGCCAATGCGCGCCGAATGGGCGAGACCGTGTCGTTGAACAGGAAATGGTCAATCGGCACACGCATCTTGCCGCGTTGTGACAGGGCCAATTCCGCTCCGCGCCGCGACAGGATATAAGCCCCACCGCCCACATGACGCGACCGCATCGGATGGATGCAGCGGCCCGATGGCGTCTGACCAATAGACGGGGCCAGCAGCAGGCGCGACACGCCTTCATTGAATTTCTCCAACTTCACGGCATGGGTGCCCTCAGGGATCCACGCGGTCGAGGCCAAGACCTGCGCCAAATCTTGTGCGAGAAAGATATCATCTTCGAGAAACAGCGCATGGGTCGCCTCGCTGGCCAAAAAGGCCTCCCAAGCTTGCGTATGGCTGACGGTGCAGGCCCGATCCCCCAAACCCAACCGCCCCAAAGGGCCGTTTTCCGCGATGGTCTTAGCGATCTCGGCCTCATCCACGCTTTGCGCATCACAGGCGCTATGGCGGATAAACGCGACGCCGCGCTCGGACAGATGTGCTTCAATCCGCTCCAACCTGTCGGGGCGGCGGTCAAGATTGATGACATAGCAGGGAATGGTCTGGGGCATGCTCGGCTCACGCGGTTTGATGAGGCCATCTGTCATGAAAGGCGGGGTTGGGGCAAGCCTTGGCGGGGGGTGCTTGTGTTCAGGGGCCGCTCTGCTTAGAGCAGGGAAGACGAAAAAAGGATGACCACGATCATGCAGAACTGGCCCGTCTATGTGATTAATATGGATGCCAATGACGCCCGTTTGGCGCAGGTCGCAGAGGAACTGGGCAAGGCTGGCGTGGAATGGATGCGTCTGCCTGCGGTTAACGGGCGTGCGATGGCGCCCGAGGATTTGGCGCAGGTCTATGACGAAAGGGCCAATCAGCGTTTCGCGCGTCACAATCTCGTGGCCCCTGAAATCGGCTGTTATCTTAGTCATATCAAGGCGGCAGAGTGGTTGATCGAAAGCGGCGCCGAGGCGGCTGTGGTGCTTGAAGATGACCTATGCGTCACGGGCGATCTGAAGGCGACACTTGATGCGCTGCAGTTGGATTTTTCATCACAAAACGCGCCTTGGGATTTGGTCAAGCTATTCTCGTTCAAGCCGGTGCGCCTTAGGCAGACCCGCGAATTGGACCATGGCTTTACCATCGGAAAGCCCGATCGTGTTCCATCAACAACGCTTGGTTATGTGCTGACCCGTGAGGGTGCTGAGAAAATTTTGGCCAAAGTGCCGCCGATTTTTCGACCAGTGGATGAAGACCACAAGCATTTTTGGGAATTCGATTTGCGGGTGGCGATGATTGCGCCACAATCCATCGCGATTGGCGCGCAAGACAGTGCAGATGGAACGGTCGGCGATAGTCGCAGGCAAATGGCCCATCGAGATGGCCTTGCCCGCCGTTTATGGCGCTTTGCAAGCTATCGCATCAATTATCGCCTGAACCTCGCGCTAGCGCGGCTGCGTGGGCTGTAGTGCCGCATGAAGCGCCGCATCTTTCATATCATGATGGGCCGTGATGGTGGCACCGAGCAGTTCTTCTTACGCCTCACCCGAGGCTTTCATGAGGCGGGCCTAGAGCAGGAATTCGCGGTACGGCCCAACCAGACTTGGCTTGGTGAATTGGCCCCGCTCGGAAGGGTGCATCAGGGCACATACCTTCGCCGCGATCCGCTTTCTTTGCTCCGTCTTTGGGGGCTGCATCGACAGATCGCGCGGTTTCAGCCTGATGTGGTCATGGCTTGGCGCGCGCCAGTTGTACGATTGATCCCGCAAGGACCATGGAGCAAGATCGTGCGCCTTGGGGATTTTCCATTTAACATCAAGTATTTCAAAAAACTGGATGGGGTTGTCGCGAACACGCCTGATATTGTCACCCATATCCGCGCCCAAGGGTGGCAGGGCCGCGCGGAGGTGATTTCAAACTTCCCTCCCGCCAAAGTTGCGCCTGAACCCCTCACCTCAGAGGATGATTGCAAAAGTGCGGATGGAACCCGTGTTTTGGCCTATGGTCGTTTTGTTGAAAGCAAAGGCTTTGATACATTAATCAAAGCAATGGTGTTCGCTCCGGATGCGACTTTGACGTTGCTTGGTGACGGGCCGCTGAGACAAGACTTGATAAATTTGGCGGCCTCCATAGGGGAATCGGATAGAATTGCCTTTTTAGGGTGGCAGTCAGACCTTACGGAATATCTCAACAAGGCCGATATTATGGTTCTCCCAAGCCGAGACGAGCCATTGGGAAATGTGATCTTGGAAGCATGGGGGGCGGATCTGCCAGTGGTTGCTACACGTAGCCAAGGACCGATGTGGTTCGGGGCAGATGGGATCAATATGGATTTGGTCGATATTGATGATGCACAGGCCATGGGGGCTGCAATTGCGCGCTTGGTGCGTGAGCCTGCCCGCCGTGTCCAGCTTGCTGAAGGGGGCGCAAAAACGCTCGCATCGCAATTTTCCGAAGAAACTGTAATTGCGAGTTACATGAAGCTCTTCGATCAAATTTCTGATGAGAAAGGCGCGCTGTGAGCAACCGTCGAATCCTTCACATGCATTTCGGCACAGATGGCGGGGCCGAGCGCTTTTTTGTGAACCTTGTAAACGCCTTTGGCGAGCGCGGGGTGGAGCAGCGGTTTGTGACCCGCCCCAACCGTGACTGGTTGTCTGAGATTTCACCTTTGGGCCCGATCTTAGAAAGCAATTTTCGCCTTGCCTCGCCCGCCTCTCTCTTGCTGCGCTGGCGGGTGCGCCAGATGATCCGCCAATGGCAGCCCGATGCAGTGATGGCGTGGATGTCGCGCTCCTCCAAGCTTTTGCCGCGCAAGGCGGGGCCCGTGCGGCTGACGCGTTTGGGTGACTACCCGCGCCATCTCAAGAATTTCCGCAATAACGACCTGATCGTCGCCAATACGCCCGGCATTGCGCAGAGCTGCCTTGATCTGGGTTGGGAAAAACCCGTGCAGGTCGTGTCGAATTTCGTACGCGAGGTGGAGCCTGTGGCGGTGTCGCGGGCCAAGCTGGACACGCCCGAGGACGCATTCCTGATCGTCGGCACGGGGCGGTTTATCCGGCGCAAGGGCTTTGACACATTGATCCGCGCGGCCGCGAAACTACCCGATGCATGGCTCTGGCTGGCAGGAGACGGTGAAAGGCGGGCCGAGCTTGAGGCTTTGGTGGATGAATTGGGCCTGCGGCCCCGCACGCGATTTCTGGGCTGGGTGGAGGAACCTTTGCATTATGTCGCCGCTGGCGATGTTTATGTGATGCCATCGCGCCATGAGCCGCTTGGCAATGTCATTCTCGAGGCTTGGAAAGCGAAGACGCCAGTGATCTCGACCCGCTCGGAAGGGCCAAGCTGGTTTGCCAGCGATGAACAGGATTGCCTGCTGGTCGATATCGATGATGAGGCGGCCATGGCTGCCGCATTGACGCGTCTACGTGTCGATCAGGGTTTGGCAGACAGGTTGGTTGCGGGGGGCAGCGCCACCCTTGAGGCCCGCTTCACCAAGGACCGTATCGTGGATCAATATCTTGAGATCATCGAGGGGCGGTATTGAGCCGATGAAGGTCTTGATCATCAATATGGCTTCGGCCACGGACCGAATGGGGTTTATGGCGGCGCAAATGGCGCATTTCGGCTTTGATTGGGAACGGGTTGAGGCGATCACGCCCGACACGCTTCAGCCCCCCGCCGATGATCCCGTCTGGCATCGCTGGCAGCGCCCGTTGCGCGTGACCGAGATGGCGCTTTGCGCCTCGCATATGGCGGCATGGGCGCGCGTGCTGGAGCTGGACGCGCCTTGTCTGATCTTGGAGGATGACGCCGTGCTGGCCGCGGGCCTCCCCGCATTTCTGGAGGCTGTTGCCCCATTGAGCGGCGTTGATCATCTGAGCCTCGAGACGCGCGGGCGCAAGAAATTCGTAAGCTTTCATATGCATCCTGCCGCGCCCATCCGCAGGCTTTGGCAGGATCGCACAGGCTCTGCCGCCTATATCGCATGGCCCAAGGGCGCGCGCGAGATGCTGGCCCATGCAAGGCAGACGGGCGGGCCATCGGATGCGATCATTTCCTCAACCTATGGGATGGATAGCTGGCAGGCCGATCCGGCGCTTTCGATCCAGCTGGATCAATGCGCGGCCTATGATGTGCCGCAAGCCTTGGCGACAGCCTCGCTTATTGATGCGGTGAAAAAGCCCAATCTGCTGGAGAGCTATAGCAAGGCCGCGCAAAAAGCCTTTCGCCGCCGCCGTATTCTGGCGCAAATCCAGATGGGTCTGCGCCAGCTTTTGCGGGCCTCGAAAGGGCAGCGCAAGCATATCAAGCCAGCCGCTGACTGGCCCGACATCGCCCTTGATTAGGGCTATTTCCAGTAGAGGTTGATATAGGGGCGATCCATCTGCGCGAAACGGGCCTGCATGGCGCGCACCTCGGGCAGGATCGACAAATCGAAGCGTTCATGGGTTTCGATGAACATGGCATCGAAGCGGTCCAGCGCGCGGGCTTCAACCGCGCGCAACATGGCCCATTCCGCCCCTTCGATATCCACTTTGATGACTTTTACTTTTGTCGGTAATTCATTGAGGAACCTTGCAAAATCAATCAATTCAACCTCGCAAGCGGCATCAAACTGCGCTGTGCGATCCCCTGTCATGATAGAATTGGCCTTGGAGGCGCTGCGCCGCGATTGCTCGTCCTGCCATGACGGGGGGCGGAACAAGGTGACAGTGCCATCCTCGCCACCGACAGCGGCCTGATGCAGCACGACATTGTTCAAATCCTTCGTGGCGTTTTGTAGATGGGTGAAGGTCTCGGGGTCAGGCCCGAACGCATGAACGGTGGCACCGGTTGCCGCCATTTGCTGCGTGATCTCGCCCACATTCGCTCCAAGATCGATCACGATATCACCCGCGCCGATCTGCTCCAGCATCTGGTCAAACACGGCATAGGACCGGTTCGAGAGGCGGCGTTTGAGTTTTCGGTAGCAAATCCAGCCCAATGCGCCCGGCAGGTGCTGACCCAGATCGAGCAGTTTTTCCAGCGGTGTTTCAGGGCGCAGGTCGCGCATGAAGAAGCTGCGGGAAGAGGTCTCGGTCACGTCAGGATCCATAAATGAGGTTGGCTGGAAACCGCCTTGTGACGGCCTAGCATGCCTGCGCGCGGGCGGGCAAGCCATCGCGCTTGTCGGGTAAAGGCTCTATTGCTATAGCAAAGCATATTTTATTGAGGATGCCCCCTTGGCCGACCCGTTTCGAAACCTGAAATTATACTGGCATCGATTGCTCAATACCCAGATCATCACCCGTGATGGGATAAGCGTACATTGCGGCGAGACAATCCCGCGGGCGGTGCGCAACGGGTTGTTCAAAAACACCTATGAAGATGGTGAACGCGAAATGCTCAGGCGTTGCGTCCGCGCAGGGGATAAAGTGCTGGAGATTGGCGGCGGCATCGGCTTTGTCGGGATGGCGGCCGCCAAAATCGCGGGCGAGGGGAATGTCGTCTCCTATGAGGCCAATCCCCGTCAGAAAGAGGTGATCGAGGCGAATTATGCGCTGAACTCGCCCGTGCCTGAATTGCGGATGAAGGCGTCACACATGATGGCAAGCCTGTCACTTTTCATCAAAGCGATAATGTGATCTCGTCTTCGATCTATCAACGCGCTGAGACGCAAACCGCGATCACGGTGCCAAGTGACGCGCTGGCCGATGTTCTGGCCGAGCTGCGCCCCGATGTGGTGGTAATGGATGTCGAGGGCGCGGAGATCGAATTGCTGGCAGATGTCGATCTGGCAGAGGTGCGGGCCATGGTGGTTGAATTGCACCCCCATATCGTGGGCGAGGATAAGATCGCAGCACTTATGGCATCGCTTGAGGCGCGCGGCTTCGAGGTGACGGGGGATATGCGCAAAAACGTGCTTTTGACACGGGCGGCAGCCGCATGAAGGGCTTTCCCGATCTTCCGCCCCTTTGGCTTGCGGGGTTTTGCGCGCTGGCTTGGGTCATTGCCAAGGTCTTGCCTTTGATCACCTTGCCAGGTTCGGTCGGGCTGGCCAGTGGCGTGGCCTTGATGCTTGGCGGGTTCGGGCTGGTGGGTTGGTCTGCGATGTGGTTCCTGCGCAAAAAGACAACGATCGAGCCGCATCACAAGCCGCAATCCCTGATCATCGAAGGGCCTTACCGCCTGTCGCGGAACCCGATCTATCTGGCGATGCTGATGATCCTTGTGGGCTGGGTGTTTTACCTTGGCGCGCTGCTGCCTTTGGTTTTGCCTTTCATCTTTGCGCGCATCCTGACCACGCGTTTTGTGCTGCCCGAAGAAGCCACCCTGCGCGAGGCTTTCGGGGCCGAGGCCGAGCGATACATGGACGCAACGCGGCGTTGGTTGTAACAGGGTCTCGCAAAGGCTTGATTGGATTTGTCATGCCATCGCGCTTAACTAGGGTGCTCAAGACCCCTACGACCCAACCCGAAGGAAACCCAATATGATCCGAGCCGTCCTGTCCGCGCTGACCGCGCTGTCCTTGACGCTGGCCGCAAATACTGCGCGCGCCGATGGTCCTGTTGTGGTGGAATTATATACCTCGCAAGGGTGCTCTTCCTGTCCGCCCGCCGATGAATTGCTGGCGCAATTGGCAGATCGCGACGATGTGATCGCGCTTGGCCTGCATGTGGATTACTGGGATTACATCGGATGGGCCGATACTTTTGCCGACCATCAATTCACGCTTCGCCAGCAAAGCTATGCGCGTGTCGCGGGGGCGGGTATGGTCTATACCCCGCAGATGATCATTGGTGGGGCCGATCATGTGGTGGGCAACCGTCCTATGGAGGTGGCTGATACCATCGCCGCACATCGTGGGCTGAGCTACCCCGTTGCAATCAATATCAGCCATGAGGGCGGCATCTATACGATTGAGGCCCGCACCGAGATGGCACCACCGCGCCCAGATATGCTTGTTCAGCTTGTCCGTTTCATGCCTCATAGCGAGGTGGAGATTGCGCGCGGTGAAAATGCAGGGCGCAATGCGGAATACCACAATATCGTGCGTTCTTGGCAGGTGATCGGGGAATGGGATGGCGGGCGGCCCTTTGTGGGGCGTGTACAGCCGCAGGATGATCTGCCCTTGGCCGTGATTGTACAAGCCGCAGGCCCTGGCCGTATCCTTGGCGCGATGCGCCTGCCGCGCGAGGATTAATCCTCGCCCGTTCTTTTCGCGGCGGTATCTGCTGCGCGGCTTTCTTCGTCCAATGGTGCGAAAAAACGTTCCTGCCGCGAGGGTTTCCAGCGGCGATGCACCCAATACCATTGCTCGGGCGCGGCCTCGACCTGACGCTCAAGGCTGGTGGCGATGGCTTGGGTCATCTCTTCGGCATTGGAATGGGGAATGGGCGGCTCCACGATGATTTCGAAATCAGCCGTTTTGCCGATGCGTTTGGCATAGATCGGAACCAAAAGCGCGTCATAGCGCAGGGCCATTTCACCGCCTGTTAGGGCCGTGGGGGCGGGCTTGCCCATGAAATCCACCCGAACGCCATCGTAGAAATACTGATCCAGCAGGATCGCGCATTGGCCTGCATTTTTCATATGGCGGATGAGGTCATTCAGGCCGCGCCGTCCGCGCGGGAAAGCAGGGCCTCCGAAGGATTTCATCATCTCGATGTAATGATCGTTGAAATACCCGTTATTCATCGGGCGATAGAGCCCCCCCATCGCATAGCCGCGCATATTCAGCGTGCCGCGAAAGGCCTGAAAATTCCCGAAATGTCCCGACACGAACAAGATAGGCTGCCCCGCTTTGCGCGCTTCTTCTACTGCGTCCCAGCCTTCGCCCGTGATGCGCCAAGCCTTGGAGCGTTCCAGCAGCTCCTCGCCTGAATATTGCTCGATCAGGGATTGGCCGAAATTGAACAGGACATCATTGGCAATCTGGCGGGTGCGGGCAGGGGGCATATCGGGCCAGATATAGCGCAGCTGTTCTTCTGCACGGGGGCGAAAACGGGTGATCGGGCCAAAGACGCGCCTCATCAGCCAGCCCATGAAGTGGCCCCGCGTCTCATAGGGCAGCAGACGCGCCGTGCCAATCAGGCCGCGTGCGAGCCTGTCGATCAGCCAATCTGATGTGGTGCGTCTGTCGCGGTCATAGGCGGCCATGGGCCAGACTTTCCCCTGATCAATCCCGATGCGCGGCCGAAGCGCTAGCCTCTGGCGCGGCTTTGGCTTGCGTTTCGCGGTGCCAGACATAAAGCCCCGCCCCGATGATCACAAGCGCGCCAAGCAGGCCATAGGCATCGGGCAATTCGCCAAAGACGATCACGCCGTAGAAGGTTGCAAAGACCACACCGCAATAGCCAAAGGGCGCCACGGCGCCTGCCTCGGCCACGGTCAGCGATTTGATCAGCGCCAATTGCCCCACAGCCGCGATCGCGCCAAGCAAAAGGAATAGGCCGGTATCGCCCATATCCGGCAGGGTCCAGACCGTTGGCACAAGGCTGGAGGCCACGATCGTGCCGATCAGCGCGGTATAGATGAAGGAGGTCAGGATATCCTCGTCGCGGCCCAAAAACCGCGTTGCCAGCGCATAGGAGGCATAGAAAAACCCTGCCGCCAGCGGCAAGAGCGAGGCCAGCGTGAACACATCCGCCCCGGGGCGGATGATGATCAACGCGCCTATTAGGGCGGCGATGATGCCAAAGATACGGCGCGGACCTAAACTTTCCTTGAGGATCAGGGCCGCCCCCAATGTCAGCAGCATCGGATGCACATTCATCACCGCCGTGGCCGAGGCGATATTCATGTAAGAAAGCGATGTGAAAAAGCAAAAGGTTGCTGAAAACAGCAGGGCCGAGCGCAGCAATTGCAGCCCGAGATGCTTGGTCTGGATCAGCGCCCGCAAACGCGGGGCCAGCACGATCAGCACAACAGCCATCTGTCCTGCATAGCGCGCCCAAACCACCTGCAGCACCTCGTATCGCTCCGAGAGCAGCTTGGCCAACATATCCATGCTGGAAAACATGAACATCGCGGCCACCATATAGAGGATGCCTTGCGCATTGGGGGAAAGGCGGCTCATGGGGTGGCCATCAATCGCGTGCCTGTGCGATGGCGTCGATCTGGCCTGCCATATGATCAAGTTGATACCCAGCCGCGCTGACCGATGCGAGGATATCCGCGGTCGCCATTTCGCCCGCCATGGCAAAGGCCCACATCACGGCAGATCGGGTTCCGCTGGCGCAATAGGCCACAATTGGCCCTTCGGACCCTGCAATCGCATCGGATTGTTCTTCGACATTATTCATGGTCATGGCGCTGCCCGTCACGGGGTTGAAGACGAACTCCAGACCCGCGGCTTCGGCTGCTATTTGCATTTGGGGGGCCTGAAGCTCGGGCGGGTTTTCCATATCGGGGCGGTTGCAGATGATCGTTTTAACCCCTTGCTCTGCCAATAGGCTCAGATCGCTGGGTTGGAGTTGCGGCGCGACTGAGAAACGATCGGTGATGGGGCGGATATCCATGGAAATTGCCTTGTCTCTATCAGTATTTTGTCATCTGTGATGGGCTGTGCCTCACCATGCCTGCTTGCTGCATCCAAGGAAAGCGCATTCGGCAGGCACAGCGCGGGCAGCGATGTGCCAAAGGGGAATGTGATGGCAAACCCCTCAAGGGGCTCAGCTTAGAATAATGCCCGTGACCACGCACATCAGGCCAAGCGCCGAGATCAGAAGTGCGGCCATATTGATCGCGACTACGCGCTGCAGACGGCTGCGCATTTCCTCATCGGGCAGGTTGGCCCGTTTGGCGCGCATCGCGGTAACAATGCAATATACCAGCCCGATCAATCCGATCACTGCCAAGCCGCTTCCCGACCAGATAAGCCAATCCATGCTGCATTCCTTACGTAACTTGCCTTTGCGCCTGCGCTAACGGATCACAGGCGCACGGGCAAGCGCCATCGGCCCTTGCAGCGCGGCCTGAGGCCCGCTAATCGTGCCCTTCGATCCTTTTTCATATCAGATCAGAGGCCCTTGATGATGGATGATGTCACCGACCCCAGCTCCAACTCCTATCGCGTCACCGCGGATGAGCTTCGCCAGTTCGTCGAGCGCTTCGAGCGCCTCGAGATGGAAAAGAAAGACATTGCCGATCAACAAAAAGAGGTGATGGCCGAGGCGAAATCGCGTGGCTATGACACCAAGGTCCTGCGCAAGGTCGTGGCGCTGCGCAAGCGCGAGCCTGATGATATCGCCGAGGAAGAGGCGGTTCTCGAGATGTACAAGGAAGCTTTGGGAATGCGCTAAGGCGCATTGTCCCAAACATGATCCGTTAAGGCATCAATAGGTTCACACCGGGGATACGGGAGATGGCGTCGAGATCTGCGTCATAGGTCTCGGATAGCTCATCCATCAATTCTTCGGTCCAGCCGGGCACATCCATCTGATCCTCGATTTCTTCTTCAAGGGCGTATTTGTCGAGGAACGCGCCCAAAATCCTGCGGCGATGCATTTCATTCTCGGGCGGATTTTTCGCCAGATAGGCCTTCATCCGCTCAAAACCTGCGGGCTGCATGATGGTCTCGATCAAATCATCGACCCCCGCAAGCGGTGAAGTCTGATCAACGCCCGCCATCTCGCGCAATACCTCGCCCCATAGAAACGGGGTATCCTCATTCGCCCAAACGGTGATGCCCGCATCGGGCTGTGCCGCGCGCAAACGGTGCAGCATCTCGGACCAAGTGACGGCTTGGTGCTGCATGTTTTCGGTGAATTCGTTGAAATCGGCAAAGCGTGAGCTTTTGAACAGGGCAGGGATCAAGGTTGCCGGATCGCGCATACCGAAATGAAACTCGATCTCTGCCTCGGGAAAGAGCGCTCGCAGATTATTGGTTTGCCGCTCTATCGCGGGCCAGATCTGCGCCCCCTGAATCACCAGACGATTGATGCAGATGAATCGCGGGTCCGATAGAATCAGGCGGTCGGGCTGTAGATTATCAACGATCGCATTGAGCAACGCATCCTGCACCTCTTCCGAGGCAGGCCGCCCTTTGAGCGCGCGCGAGGTGTCGCGGATCACGGTGCGGTAGCGTCCCGGAGGGGGCACGCACACGCCTGATTTCATCAGCCGACGCCTGTTTTTCAACAGGGATTTGACCAAGAGGTCATCGTCGGTGCAAGGTGCTCCCAGATGAAAAATGACCTGCATGATCCCGTGCCAATCCTTCGCTTCGTGTTTCGCGTTTCTACATGCGACTATCTGTCAGAGTAAATGGATCATCATAAGGATGCAGGCAAGGCTTGCACTGGCGCGCGACCTGATTTATTGCACCTCCCAACGCCCCTATAGCTCAGCTGGTAGAGCATCTGATTTGTAATCAGAGGGTCCGCGGTTCGAGTCCGTGTGGGGGCACCATATCATTCTAGAACATCTATATGGATCATAGGCTGGTGGCTTTTTCTTCGTGCCCGTGGCAACGCTTACTACAAGCCTATATCGAGCGTGGGCTTTCGGACTAGAGCTTGATGATTATGAGGATTCCATCTGAAAACCGAGGCGACGCCCTCTTTGGCCTTACTAGCTCTTAAAAGTAACCATAGGGCGGCCTACGGTTTTCAAATGGCACCGCAAAACCCTGCGACCCTACCGCTAGATAACCGACTTTTTTCGTGCTTCAGTCAGGCGTTTGCAAATTGTAAGCGATAGGATTTGCTGAACCCCGCTTTTTGAAAATCTTCTTGTTGAGGTAGAGCTTCCTTACATCCTCAGGTGCGACCTTTCCTTGAAAACCCCACCTTTGCGTTGTGCTATTGGCAGCCTCAGGTTGATACCATTCTTCGACCTCAAAGACTTCGACTACAAATGAACGAAATTCAGCCAGAACGAACTTAACACCTTTTTTATCGGGGTTTGCCATAGACCAGTAACCTTTGGTCACATCATAAATTGAGAGCGCTCCCTTTGTTTCACGATAGCGCTTATTGATATTGATTAGCACGCAATCGGAGCCTATCGCGTCAAGTGGTGGCGAATTGAATTTTCGGCTTATTTCATCTGTCGTCATCACACCAAATGCAGAAGCATGATGGCCAGAAACTAAGTTCGTCAGCTCCAACTCGAAAAAGCGGGCAAAGTCGATAAGCGAAGATTCGGTAGTCAGCGCGGTGGCGTCATCCAAGCCGTGACGCAAAATCATATGTTTAACTTGGAGCTTATCCTTGGTGATGGCGCGTACCGTTTCCAACTTGTCGGTTTCAACTTCCGTTTCTAAAGCATCGTTCGCGTGAGCGAAGACACGGTTCCCGCGTCCCTTTCCAACATAGAATGGTTTTTGATCACGTGGGTCTATTAGCGTGTAAACATATGCACCGATTTCTTCACAGGTGCGAGCATCAAAAGTACCAGTAAAGGACACTGCGGTTCTCCAATTTATTTAATCGAAAATTAAGGGGCTAAAAATATATAGCGATCAGAAAATAGCTATCTAAGCTGCTTTTGTCTAACGCAGTTTCCCGCAGTGCTGAATGCATCCTTCTGTTTGCGTTGTGGCGCAAATGGCGCAAGCACTCGTCGAAGTTAAGGCTGGAAAGGCTTGATTTCGGTGTTAGGCTTTCCCGACAGCTTGGGAGGGCGACACGCGGCGGGTTGGAACAGGCCTTGGCCCTTGAAACCGAGGCCACCGTGGCAGGGTTCCTAGACCCTGAAACAACTCGGTTATTGAAAAATTTCTGAGGCTTAAGCGCACGGCTTACTGCTGCTTCTAGGGTGTCACACCCCGCGCGACGCTTTTGCCTGCCTTGCCTTATGCATGCGAAATAAAACGGGCGCGAGGATGCGGGTATAAACTGCCTCTAGCAGCAGTTTGAGCGGCTTGAACCGCAGGATTTGCGACAGGCGGCGATAATAGGGAAGCCTCGCCCAAAGGGCGATGAAGGCCTCCACGCCCTCGATGCGCTGGCCATCCATGCGGGCATGCAGCTTTTTGGCGGCCCTGTCTTCCTCAAGGCCCCATTCTTCCAGCGCCTCGGGCGCGATCGGGACGAATTCCAACTCTGATGCAGGCAGCTTTTTGTAATGCGCGATCTCGCGGCTGCAAATCGGGCATTCGGCATTATAGAGGATTTCAAGCTTTGACATCGGGACCACGCGTTCGTTTGAGCATGACCTTGAGTTAGCCCGTTTGCGCGCATCTTCCAGCGCCGCTGTCTTGTCCCTAGATTTGCACCCAGATGCGTCCGCCATCTTGTTTGACGGGATAGGTTTGCAGGTCCACGCAGACGGGTGCGCGCAGGGCCTCGCCTGTGCGGATATCGAATTGGCCGTTATGTTTGGGGCATTCGATGGTGTAATCCATCACCAGACCATCGGCCAGATGCACCTCCTCATGGGTGCACAGCCCCGCCGTGCAGAAATACTCATCCTCAAGGCTGCGATAAAGCGCATAGCTCCGCCCGTCATGATCAAAGCGGATCACATCCTCTTGCTCGATATCCTCGGGGGCGCATGCATCAATCCAATCGGCCATGTTCTGATCTTTCTGTTGGTTATTCAGCGGGTTGGCCCAAAGCTGCGCGGTGGAATTCATCGCGGTAGGGTTGGGCGGTCGGGGGCAGGGCGCGGCGCAGATAGACATCCTCGCCGCGCAATTGGCGTCGGATCACGGGCCACATCTCGCGTAGGGCGGCCAGCATTGAGGGGCTGGCAGGCGGCAGGTCATCCTTGATCAGCGCATGCAGCTCGGGAAGGCGGTGATAGGGCACCATCGGGAACATGTGATGCTCTACATGGTAATTCATATTGAGATAGATGAAGCGGCTGATCGGGTTGATATAGACGGTGCGGGTATTGAGCCTGTGATCGGTCACATTCTCGGCCAGCCCTGTATGTTGCAAAATCCCCGTCAGCACATGATGCCATGCACCATAAAGGCGGGGCAGGCCGATCAGCATCAGCGGCAGGATCGAGCCGAGCATCACAGCAAGCACAACGGTCGCGGCATAGATCGCAAGCCAGACCCGCGCGACCTTGATCACCTTGGGCTGTTCGCTTTGCGGGATATAGCTCGCCTCCTGCGGGTCGAGCCTGCCTGACGCATTCAGCATCATCCGCGCGAGCCCCCGCCAGACATCAATCACCCCGAAGAAATTTACCGCAATCATCAGGGCGGCAGGCGGGCGCATGGCAAGGATTTCGGGGTCGCGGCCAATGATGATCGTATCGGAATGGTGGCGCGCATGGCTCCAGCGCCACGAGATAGGGTTCCGGATCATGCAAAAACACGCGATCTGGTAGATCACGTCATTCATCCATGCGGTCCGAAAAGCCGTGCCATGCCCACATTCATGCCAGCGCGCATCCATCGCCGAGCCATAGAGTACCCCGAAAGCCAGCCAGAAGGGCAGCGACCACCATGTTGGCCAAAGCGCTACGCCCATGCCCGCAAAAAAGATCATCGCGGCAAAGAGGAGTATCGCATCGCGCAGGGCAGGCTGGTCCGAGCGTTTCATCAGCGCCTTCATCTGCGGGCGCGGGATGTCGCTGTGATACCACTCGGCGGCAGCCAAACCGCTTTGCACGGCGCGCTCTGCGTCTTCACCCAATAAGCTGTAATCGCGTTTCTCCACCCCGCTCCTCCCAAAGCGTTCTGGCATCTTCTCGGCAAACCCTAGCAGGGAATTCGGCGCTGCCCATATGTGACTTGCGGTTCCTCTCAAAACCTCTCAAATTCCCATTTCAAGGATGAGAGATTTCAAGCAGAAGGACCTGCCCAATGGCCAAGCGGCCCACTATCCCCGATCTGGCGGTTGCCGCTGGCGTCTCCATCGCGACGGTTGACCGCGTTCTCAATGGCCGCGCGCCCGTGCGCGAGGAGACAACGCGCCGTGTCTATGAGGCGGCACAGCGCATTGGCTATCATGCGGTTTCTCTGATCGGGCATCGCTTGCAGGTGGATTTGCCTGAACTGACCATCGGCTATGTGCTGCATAAGGAAAAGCAGGCTTTTTATCAGACATTTATCGAAGAGGCCGTTTCTGCGGCGGCCAATGCAACGGGCGTGCGGGCCAAGGCGATTATCGAGTTTTCGCATTCGCAAACGCCCCGCGATTTCGTGGCCTGTATGGAGCGCTTGGCCCCTCGGGTGGATGTTTTGGGGGCGACGGCGGTCAACCATGTCGAGGTGACGGAAGCCGTGCAGCGGCTGCAAGCCTCAGGCACGCCATGTTTTGCGCTGCTCAATGATTTCGCCCAAGGGGTGCGCAAAAGCTATATCGGCATGAATAACATAAAAATTGGGCGGATTGCGGCGCATATGATTGCCACAGCGATGCGCAAGAAAGGGCCTGTGGCGCTGTTTGTAGGCGGGTATCGCTGGCACGGGCATGAGCTGCGTGAGACAGGGTTTCGCAGCTATTTCCGCGAATATGCGCCCCAGTGCCAATTGCTTGAGACCCGCGTCAATCTTGAGACGCGGCAACTGACCTATGAAGCCACACATGATTTGCTGGATCGCCACCCCGATCTGGCGGGGATTTATTGTGCAGGCGGCGGGATGGAAGGCGCGATTGCCGCCCTGCGGGAGTTGCGTGAACCCAATGAGGTGGCGCTGGTCGTGCAGGAATTGACCCGCGAGAGCCGCTTGGCACTGGCCGAGCGCTTCGCCTCCATGGTGATCGGGACGCCTGTGGCCAAAATTTGTGCCGATATGGTGGATCTGGCGCAGGTGGTTTTGAATGAGGATGCGGTGGCTATTCCGGGGCAGCATTTCCTGCGCCCAGATATCTATCTTCCTGAATCCGTCTAGATGATAGTTTCCTTTCATTCCTCCTGTCAAAAACCTCTCATGCATGAGGGGTTCCATTCGTACCCTCATTGACCTGAGGCACGGAATATCGACACCGTCTTTCCAGAGTTTGCGGCAAGGAAGAATCCTGACACAGCGCTTGACCTCAAGCGCCGATTTAGGGGAACGTCCGCGGCGTAGAATAACAGCGATTGGGCCGAAAAAAGCTGCGCCGCCGGGAGAGTGGCGTGGCCTTTCATGTCGGTAAGGGAGAGACAGATGTCAGTCAGATTTGCCGTCCTAGGGGCGGGTCGTATCGGTGTGGTTCATGCAAGTGCGATCCGCGCTGTTGAAGGTGCCGAGCTTGTTGCCATTGCTGAGCCTTTCGCGGGCGCGGCCAAAGCCGCTCAAGACAGGTTCGGCTGTGATTTGCGCACAATCGAGGAATGCGCCACGTCTGATGATATCGATGCGGTGGTCATCTGCACCCCGACCGACACCCATTCCGATCTGATCGAGCAATTCGCCAAAGCGGGCAAAGCGGTTTTTTGTGAAAAGCCTGTCGATCTGTCTCTGGCGCGCGTTCAGGCCTGCCTTGAAACAGTTTCGGCACAAAATGGGCAGTTGATGGTGGGCTTTAACCGCCGCTTCGACCCTGATTTCGCAGCCCTCAAGGCAGAAATTGACGCAGGCAAAATCGGCGATGTCGAGATGGTGACCATCATTTCCCGCGATCCAAGCGCGCCGCCTGTGTCTTATATCGAACGCTCGGGTGGTATTTTCCGCGATATGACGATCCATGACTTTGACGTGGCACGCTGGCTGCTTGGCGAGGAGGTCGAAACCGTGATGGCTCAGGCCTCGGTTCTGGTTGATCCCGAGATCGGCAATGCCGGTGATTTCGACAGTGTGAATGTCATTTTGAAAACGGCTTCGGGCAAGCAATGCACGATCACCAATTCGCGCCGTGCAAGCTATGGCTATGACCAGCGCATGGAAGTGCATGGCTCCAAAGGTTTGGTCTCGGTTGAGAACCACCATGAAAGCCGCGTCACGGTGGCGAGTGAGGGGGGCTATACCCGCCCGCCTTTGCTGGACTTCTTCATGTCACGCTACATGGCCGCCTATGAGGCAGAGATCGCGGCCTTTGTTGCAGCGGTTCAAAATAAGACCGAGATGCCAACGACAGGCCATGATGGCTTGATGGCTTTGGCTCTGGCAGATGCGGCTTTGAAATCGGTCACCGAGGGGCGCGCTGTGAAAGTCGCGGAGGTTCTGTAATGACTAAAACGCTTGATCTGATCACAATCGGACGCTCGTCGGTGGACCTTTACGGCGGACAGATCGGTGGTCGCCTTGAGGATATGCGCTCGTTCGACAAATATATTGGCGGCTCGCCAACCAATATCGCCTGCGGCACCGCCCGTCTTGGGCTGAAATCGGCAGTGATCACAGGTGTCGGTGACGAGCATATGGGCCGTTTCATCACCGAACAGCTGCGCGCCGAAGGGGTGAATACAGACGGCGTCAAGGTTGACCCTGAGCGTCTGACGGCACTTGTATTGCTGGGTATCCGCGACCAAGAACAATTCCCCCTGATCTTCTACCGCGAAAACTGTGCCGATATGGGGCTGACAGCGGATGATATCGATGAGGGCTTTATCCGCTCGGCCCGCGCCGTGGTGGCAACGGGCACCCATCTGAGCCACCCTGATGTGGAAGCCGCCACTCTCAAAGCACTTGAAATCGCGCGCGCCGATGGCATGCAGACCGCCCTTGATATCGATTATCGCCCGAACTTGTGGGGCGTTGCAGGGCATGGTGACGGCGAAAGCCGCTTTGTTGAAAGCGCCGCCGTTACCGCAAAGCTGCAAAGTACGCTGCATTTGTTCGATCTGATCGTGGGCACCGAAGAGGAATTCCATATCGCAGGCGGCACCACCGATACCATCGCGGCCTTGCGGGCGGTACGGGCTGTCTCGCAAGCCACCTTGGTGTGCAAGCGCGGTGCTGACGGGGCCGTGGCCTTCACAGGCGCGATCCCCGACAGCCTTGATGATGGCGAAGCCGGCCCCGGTTTCCCGATCGAAGTGTTCAATGTGCTTGGCGCGGGCGATGGGTTCATGTCTGGCCTGCTCAAAGGGTGGCTCGATGGGGCCAATTGGCCCACAGCGCTGAAATATGCCAATGCCTGCGGGGCCTTTGCGGTCAGCCGCCATGGCTGCACCCCTGCCTATCCCAGCCTTGAGGAGCTTCAGTTCTTCTTCGAGCGGGGTATCAAACAGCCCGATCTGCGCAATGATGTTGAACTAGAGCAGGTTCATTGGGCCACGAACCGTTCGGGCGATTGGTCCTCGGTGAAAACCTTTGCCTTTGATCACCGCCTGCAATTGGAAGAGATGGAAGGCTATACGCTTGAAAAAGCGGGTGAATTCAAATCGCTCTGCCTTGATGCGGCGCTTGAAGTGCAGGGCGGAAAGCCGGGCTATGGTATCTTGTGCGATAACCGCATCGGGCGCAGCGCTTTGCATGCGGCCTCGGGCTCGGGGCTCTGGATCGGACGCCCGACAGAATTGCCGGGTTCGCGCCCAATCGAGTTTGAAGCTGAGCTTGGCGATGACCTTGGCGGCCTTGAGGAATGGGCGCGCGAAAACGTGGTCAAGCTGCTGGTCTTTTGCCACCCCGATGATGATGACGCGACCCGTCAATTGCAGGAGGAGCGTGTGAAGCGCCTCTTTGCAGCGGCGCGGCGCAATAATCTGGAATTTCTGCTTGAGGTGATCCCCTCCAAGGTCGCGCCCGTCAATGACGAGACGACCGCGATCCTTATCCAGCAATTCTATGATGCAGGCGTTTATCCTGATTGGTGGAAGCTGGAGCCGTTCAAAACGGAGGCGGCTTGGGGCAATGCAGTTGAAGCGATCACCCGCAATGACCCGAATACCCGCGGCATCGTGGTTTTGGGCCTTGATGCCCCCGAGGCCGAACTGGCCGCGAGCTTCGCCCTTGCCGCCAAGCAGCCCTTGGTGAAGGGGTTTGCCGTAGGGCGCACCATTTTCGGGGATGCCGCGCGGGCTTGGCTCAAAGGGGATATGAGCAGCCCTGATGCCGTTGCACAAATGGCCGAGCGCTTTACCCGCCTATGTGAAATCTGGGATAAGGCCCGTGCCGATGCCCGTTTGAATGCCGACTGAAGGAACCAAGCCATGACACAGACGATACGACTGACGGCCGCGCAGGCCATGGTTAAATATATCGCGGCCCAGATGAACGAAGAGGGTGATCCCTTTATCGCGGGCTTTTGGGGCATTTTTGGCCATGGCAATGTGGCAGGTCTGGGTGAGGCGCTTTACGGCATCCGCGATGAATTGCAGACCTATCGCGGCCATAACGAACAAAGCATGGCCCATTCGGCGATTGCCTATTCCAAGCAATTGGGCCGCAAACGCGCGATGGCGGTGACCTCCTCCATCGGGCCTGGTGCAACCAATATGGTGACGGCGGCAGCGCTTGCGCATGTGAACCGTCTTCCTGTCCTTTTCGTGCCGGGGGATGTGTTTGCCACGCGCGGACCAGACCCCGTGTTGCAACAGATCGAGGATTTCGGCGATGGCGTGGTCAGTGCCAATGATTGCTTCCGCCCCGTAAGCCGCTATTTCGACCGGATCACACGGCCCGAGCATCTGTTGACAGCCCTGCCACGTGCCTTCCGCGTCATGACGGACCCCGCTGATTGTGGCCCTGTCACCTTGTCCTTCTGCCAAGATGTGCAGGCCGAAGGGTTTGACTGGCCTGTCAGCTTCTTTGAGCCCAAGGTCTGGCGTTTGCGCCGCGTACAGCCCGACCCCGTTGAGTTGGACAGCGTGGCAGCCCTGCTGTCTTCGGCCAAATCGCCCGTGATCGTGGCAGGCGGCGGCGTGCATTACGCCCATGCGACCGAGCAATTGCGCTACTTCGCCGAAACCCATCAGATCCCCGTGGTCGAGACCCAAGCAGGCAAATCCGCCCTGCCTTGGGACCATCCGATGAATTTCGGCCCCATTGGTGTAACGGGGGCGGCCTCGGCCAATACGGTTTGCGAAAAGGCCGATCTGGTTTTGGGCCTTGGCACCCGTTTTCAGGATTTCACCACAGGCTCTTGGGCGCTGTTCAAACAGCCTGACCGCAAGCTGGTCAGCCTCAATGTCAATGCCTATGACGCGATGAAACACGGGGCCGAGCCGCTTTGCGCTGATGCGGGCGTCGGCCTTGAGGCATTGGGCAAAGCCCTTTCTGGCAAAAGCTTCGCCGCCCCTGCGGCCAGCCTCAAGACGGATTGGTTCGCAGCGGTTGATCCGCTCACGGATGCACCCAGTGACAATCAGGCGCTGCCAACGGATATGCAGGTTGTGGGCGCAGTCCAGCGCGCCGCGGGTCCCGATACGGTCGTGATGTGCGCGGCAGGCACCATGCCTGGCGAATTGCACAAGCTGTGGAAGGCCACGCGGCCCATGTCCTATCACATGGAATACGGCTTTTCTTGCATGGGCTATGAGATTGCGGGTGCGCTTGGCATCAAGATGGCCGAGCCCGAGCGCGATGTCGTCTGCATGATCGGCGATGGCAGCTATATGATGATGAACTCGGAACTGGCCACGGCCGTGATGATGGGCATCAAATTCACCATGGTGATCACCGATAACCGTGGCTATGGCTGCATCAATCGTTTGCAGATGGGCACAGGCGGGGCCGAGTTTAACAACCTGCTCGACAAATCCCATCACGTGAACCCCTCCAATATCGATTTCGCGGCGCATGCGGCCAGCATGGGGGCTGCGGCTGTTCATGTCGGCTCGGTCGCTGAATTGGAGGAGGCGCTGGTTCGCGCCAAAGAGGCCACAGGCCCCTTCGTGATTGTCATCGACACCGATCCATACCCCTCTACGCCCGATGGCGGCACATGGTGGGAGGTTGCGGTGCCCGAGGTGAGCGAGCGTGAGCAAGTGCGCAAAGCCCGCGAAGGTTATGAGGCAAATCTGGCCAAGCGTGGGCGTTCATGAACCGGATTGATGGCAAGGTTTGCGTTGTCACAGGCGGCAGCCAAGGATTGGGCGCTGCGATTTCGCGGCTCTTTGCCAAAGCGGGCGCGCATGGTCTGATGATTTGCGCGCGCAGCGAGGTCAAAGGCCAAGAGATGGCGGCCAAAATCACGCAGGACACGGGCGTGCGCACAGTCTTTGTGCAGGCTGATCTGGGCAAGGTCGAGGAGTGCCGCAAGGTGATCGCTGCTGCGGATACGGAATTTGGCCGCTTGGATGTGCTCGTCAATGCAGCTGCGCTGACTGATCGGGGTGGCTTGCTTGATACCAGCCCTGAGTTGTTCGACCAGATGATGCAGGTCAATCTGCGCGCGCCTTTCTTTTTGATGCAGGACGCGGCCAAACTGATGATCCGTGACGGCATTGAAGGCTCGATGATCAATATCGGCTCGGTGTCGCAATATGGTGGCCAGCCTTTCATCACGCCCTATTGCGCTTCCAAGGCGGGGCTTGCCAGCCTGACACGCAACGCGGCCTTTTCGCTGTTGCGCAACCGTATTCGGGTCAATCAGCTTGATATTGGCTGGATGTCCTCGGACCATGAGCGGGAATTGCAAATCGCCGAGAGCGGCGATCCTGATTGGGAAGAAAAAGCCCGTGCAAGCCTGCCTTTTGGGCGCTTGCTGGACCCTGAGGAGGTTGCGCGGACGGTTCTGTTCCTTGCCTCGGATGACAGCGGCATGATGACAGGCACCACCACGCCGATGGACCAATCGGTCCAAGGCAGCTTTGCTGCGGGAACGCCGCAACCGTCTCGGGCCTTGACGTTGGATGACGTCAACCAGCCTGCCAAACTCTAACTTTTTGACAATGGAAATTGAGCCATGATCCGCTTCGGTACCAACCCCATCGCATGGGCCAATGATGATGACCAAACCCTCGGCGCGCATATCCCGACCGAGCAAATCCTGCGCGAAGCAGGCGAAATCGGCTTTGACGGGATCGAGAACGGCCATCGCTGGCCCAATGATCCGGCCGAGCTGAAAGAGGCCCTTGGCGCCCATGGTCTGGCCTTTATCACAGGCTGGTATTCCACAGAATTGCTGACCCGTTCGGTGGAAGAGGAGATCGAGAATTTCCAGCCCCATCTCGCCAAGCTCAAGCATAATGGCTGCGCGGTCTGCGTCACGGCCGAGACCTCGAATGCCATTCATGGCGAAGACAGCAAATCCTTGGCGGATACGCCGCGCCTTGATGCCGCGCAAATGCAGGCCTTTGGCGCGAAGATGGAAGAATTTGCCCAATATATGGCCAGCCAAGGCATCGCTTTGGTCTATCACCACCATATGGGCACCGTGGTTGAGACGGCAGAAGATATCGAAGGCTTCATGGCGGCCACTGGGCCCGAAACGAAGCTGTTGTTCGATACAGGCCATTTCTATTTCGGCACGAACGGGGCTGACCCTGCGCCGATGCTGGCGCGTTATGTCGATCGTGTCGCCCATTTCCACGCCAAGAATGTCCGCCCCGAGATCATGGCGCAGGTGCGCGATGGCGGGCTGTCTTTCCTTGAGGGCGTGCGCCGCGGTGTTTTCACCGTTCCCGGTGATACTGAGGGCGGCGTTGCATTCACGCCTTGCCTCACGATCCTTGCCAAGGCAGGCTATGAGGGCTGGTTGGTGATCGAGGCCGAGCAAGACCCCGATCAACGCAATCCGTTTGAGTATCAAAGCTTGGGTCTCAAAGCCCTGAAACAGGCCGCATCCGAGGCCGGATTGGTTTAGGTATGATCAAGAAAGAGGCTTTCGACGTCCGCCACCCATGGTTCAAACCCGTATGGACCAGAATTCTGGTCACGGGCCTGACCATTGCTTGGGCGACCGTTGAATTCATGAATGGCAATAACATCTGGGCCATCGTCTTCGGGGCGGCAGGGGCCTATCTGGTCTGGGCCTTTTTCGTGGATTGGCAGGACCCCGAGCCTGACCCCAAAGATGAGACCCCTTCCGATGGAGATGAGACATGAGTGATCTGCTGCGCAAACCTTTTGGCACACGTGGCGAGGTGCATCGCATCACGCCTGAAAGCGCAGGCTGGCGCTATGTCGGCTTCTCCTTGCATCGTTTGAAAGCGGGCGATCGCGCCGCCGAGGCGACAGGCGAGCGTGAAGTGATCCTCGTGATGGTCGAGGGCAAAGCCAAGATCACGGGCGCAGGTCAGGATTGGGGAAGTGTCGGCGAGCGGATGGATGTCTTTGAAAAGACCCCGCCCCATTGCCTCTATCTGCCCAATGGAACCGAGTGGGAGGCCGTGGCCGAAACCGATTGCGTGATTGCCGTATGCTCTGCGCCTGGAATGGGCGGGCATGAAGCGCGCCGCATCGGCCCTGATGGCATCACGCTGACGCCACGCGGCACGGGCAGCAATACCCGCCATATCAACAATATCGCGATGGAGAATGAGGATTACTGCGACAGCCTTCTGGTGACCGAAGTGTTCACCCCGCAAGGCAATTGGTCCAGCTATCCGCCGCATCGCCATGATGAGGATGATTTCCCGCGCATCACCTATCTTGAAGAAACCTATTACCACCGCCTCAACCCCGCCTCAGGCTTTGGCATCCAACGGGTCTATACCGAGGATGGCACGCTGGACGAGACGATGGCCGTGGCGGATGGCGATGTGGTTTTGGTGCCGCGCGGGCATCACCCCTGCGGCGCGCCTTATGGCTATGAGATGTATTACCTCAATGTCATGGCAGGCCCACGCCGTAATTGGCGCTTCCAGAACGATCCAGCGCATGACTGGATTTTTCAGCGCGATTCCAAGGCCTAAGCAGGCTTTTTAAATGTGGATAACACGCTGCGCGTCGCTGTCACCATTGGGGGGATGGTGTCGCGCAGGATCTCGACCCTGTCAAAGCGTGCGGGGTCTTTATCCACAGCCGCGCGCAGCGCGGTTCCAAAGGCCATCCGCAATTCGGTGCCGATATTGAATTTGCAGATATTGGAGTTGCGCGACAGATCGCGCCGCTGATCGGCGGGCACGCCTGATCCGCCATGGATGACCAAAGGCGTGTCGCATAGCGCCTCGATCGCGCGGATGCGCGCGATATCCAGCCCCGTGCCCGTATCCTGCTGCAAATGCAGATTGCCGACCGAAACGGCCATCGCATCCACCCCTGTCTCACGGGCGAATTGCGCGGCCTCTTCGGGGTCAGTACCCGCTGAGGCCGCCCCGCCCGAATAGCCCACAAAGCCGATCTCGCCCTCGCAGGAGATGCCCGCGCCATGGGCTAGCTCTGCCACTTTGGCGGTCTCAGCGATATTCTGTGCCAAAGGCAGGCGCGAGCCGTCATACATGAGTGAGGTGAAGCCTGCATCAAGGGCTTGCTGGCATTCCTCAAAGCTGGACCCGTGATCGAGATGCGCGACCACAGGAACGGAGGCAGCTTCTGCCAGATGGCGGAACATTTTGCCCAAGACGGGCAGAGGCGTATGCGCTCGGCAGGACGGCCCCGCTTGCAAGATGACAGCCACGCCCTCGGCCTCTGCGGCCTCGATGAAAGCGCACATATCCTCCCAGCCCAAAGTGACCAGCCCCGCTACGGCATAGCCTTCGCGCAAAGCGGGTTGGAGCACATCTGACAGGGTGACTAGGCTCATTTGAACTTGGCGATCATATCCTTGATGCCGGGGATCGTTTCGATCTGGGCCTCATGGGTGGGTTGGAAGAATTGCACCAGCGAGCGCTGCGACAGCCCGCCCAGAATGGTGAAATAATACATCTCATGGCCAGGCAAAACGCAGCAGGGGTGATAGCCCGTGTCGATACACACGGTCGAGCCGTCAACGATGTGATAGGCATCGCCGGGCTTGTTATCCTCGCGTTGCAGCATTTGAAGCCCCGAGCCCCAATTCGGCTTGAAGCGGAAATTATAGGTCTCGTCATGGCGCGTCTCGAGCGGCAGGCGGTCGGTGTCATGCTTATGGCTTGGAAAGCCCGACCAGCCGCCTGTGCCCACGGTATAGAGCTCGCTCACCAGAAGGCGGCCCACCTTATCGGCCTGTTTCTGGCCAAGGATATGTTTGATCTTGCGATGGGTTTTGGTGTCATCCGAGCCGTATTGCACCAGATCAATCGCATCGGCGCGCACCTCGAAGGGCTCCAGCACCTCTTCATAGCGTGCGCCTGCGACAAAGACCTCGGCGCTGTCGGAGACACAGACCATCATCGCCTTGGCGCCTGACGGGATATAAGCGCCCTCGGGCTCGCCATCCCAGACATCCTCACCGCGCAGCCCGAGCGCTTTGAAACTGACCCCTTCCACCTCGATATCGACGCAGCCTGTGGCAGGCACGATGCAGGTCTCGTAATTGGGCACCTGATATTCGAAAGCCTCGCCGCGCTTGAGCTTGACGATATTGAAATAGTTCAGCGGAACGGTCGCATTGTCTGCATCGACGATGGGGTCGTTCTTGTTGTCATAGGGGGCGATATGCATGGTCGTGATCTCTCAAGGGGTGGTGGGGCCCGGATGGGTACTTAGAAACTCTTCCAACTCGGTTGGGGTGGGCATTGCAGGCGCACAGCCCGGTTTTGCAACAACGATCGAGGCGCAGGCCGAGCCGCGCAGCACGGCTGTTTCCAACGGGGTGCCCGCGCAAATGCTGGCCAGCAATCCTGCCATGAAACTATCGCCCGCGCCTGTGGGCTTAAGGGCGGTGACGGGGTAAATCCCCGTTTTGATTTCCGCGCCATTGGCAAAGGTCACGGCCCCGTTGGGGCCTTTTTTATAGATGATGATCCGAGGCGCTTGTGTGGCCAGATCACGCGCGGCCTCAAAGCCTTTGTCGTAATCGCCAACCATGAAGCCAAATTCCTCGTCATTGCCGACAATCATATCCGACAAAGCCCCCGCCCGCGTCAGCACATCCTTGGCGATCTCGGGCGATGGCCAGCTATAGGGGCGGTAATCAATATCGAAAATAACAGGCAGGCCCGCCGCGCGGGCTTTGTCCAAGGCAAGGAAGGCGGCGCTGCGTGACGGCTCAGCCGCAAAGACAGTGCCTGTGGTGATCAATGCGCCGTATTTTGCGAAATCAATCGCCTCGATATCGGCAGTGTTCATTTGAAAATCGGCGGCATTATTGCGGTAGATGACGCTTTGATGGTCTTCCATCCGCGTCTCGACCACAGCGAGCGAGGTTCGCTCCTCGCCTTTGACTTTGCGCAGATGGCTACGGTCGATACCGTAATGGTCCAACTGGCCCGAACAATACCACCCCACCGCATCATCCGAGACGCAAGTAACCAGTGAGGCAGGCGCGCCAAGCTTGACCAGACCGGCCGCAATATTGGCGCTGGAGCCGCCCATGGAGACGGCCATATCGACGGCCTCGGCAATCGGGGTGCCTGCTGGTTTCGGCGTTAAATCCATGCCGACACGACCCAAAACCAGAAAGCCCATAGGCGCGCGTTCGCGCAGGCGGCCCATAAGGGCTGCGTCTTGATCGGCGTTCATTTTTGGTCGTCCTCCCAGTGTAGCTTGCACAGCGAATATCTCCTCCGTATCCGCTTGCGTGGCTGCGACTCGCAGGCTAGCGTTTTTGAGGCCGTTTGCAAAGATTGTCGCAGGCGGATTCTGAAGAACCGAAAAGGGATGGCATGTCGGGTATCGGAATAGGGATCGTCGGGGGCGGATATATGGGCAAGGCCCATTCTGTGGCCATGTCTTGTGTGGGGGCCGTGTTCAACACCGCTTTGCGCCCCCGCCTTGAGATGGTGGCGGCGTCCTCGGCGCAAAGTTCTGCGCGCTACCGCGACATGTATGGCTTTGCGCGCGCCGCGCAGGATTGGCAGAGCCTTGTGGCCGACCCAAGCGTTGAAGCGGTCGTCATCGCCTCGCCGCAAGACAGCCACCGCGCCATTGCGGAGGCCGCCTTTGCCCTTGGAAAGCCTGTTTTATGCGAGAAACCTCTGGCCGATAGCCTTGAAGATGCCCGCGCCATGGTGGCCGCGGCTGAGGCTGCGGGTGTCGCCAATATGGTGGGGTTCAACTATATCCGCTCACCCGCCAGCCAATTTGCGCAAAAGCTGATTGCGGAAGATGCGATTGGCCAGATCACATGGTTTCGCGGCGAGCATACCGAAGATTTTCTGGCCGATCCCGAGATGCCTTTTAATTGGCGCTGCGAGGGGATGGCCAATGGCAATATGGGCGATCTCGCGCCGCATCCGATCAATGCGGCCATGGCGCTGATGGGGCCGATTGAACGGGTGATGGCCGATGTCGAATGCGTGCATAAAACCCGCCCCGGAGGCGTGGTGACAAATGACGATCACGCCCAGATCATGTGCCGTTTTGAAAACGGTGTGATGGGCCATATCTATTCCAGCCGCACAGCGACGGGGCGCAAGATGGGCTATGCCTATGAAATTCACGGTACCAAAGGCTCGATCCGCTTTGACCAAGAAGATCAAAACGCGGTCTGGCTCTACCGTGCGGAAGGCCCCGAGGCCGAGCGCGGTTTCCGCAAGATCCTCACAGGCCCCAGCCATCCTGATTACGAGCCCTTCTGCCTCGGGCCAGGTCATGGAACGGGGTATCAGGATATGATCACGATTGAGGCCAAGGACTTCCTCAATGCTATTGCAACTGGCGCGCCTGCGCCGTTTACATTCCGCGATGGTTTGGCCGTTGCCGAAGTGGTTGAGGCCGCCATTCAGGCCTCACAAACTGGACAATGGACGCCCGTGCTGCCAGTCTAAGGAGCTTCAGACATGACGATACGTATTGGCAATGCGCCCTGTTCTTGGGGCGTTGAATTTGCGGATGACCCGCGCAACCCCGCATGGCGGCAGGTTTTGGCGGAATGCGCCGAGGCGGGCTATAAGGGGATCGAATTGGGTCCTGTCGGTTTTATGCCCGAAGACCCGGTGGAGCTGTCCGAGGCCTTGGATGAGTTTGGCTTGGAATTGATCGGCGGTGTGGTCTTCCGCCCCTTCCACGACCCTGCCGCTTGGGAGGATGTTCTGGATGGTGCGCGCCGCACCTGCCAAGCGCTCAAGGCGCATGGGGCCGAGCATTTCGTGCTGATCGACTCCATCTCGCCGCGCCGCGCGCCCACGGCAGGCCGCGCGGCCGAGGCCGAGAAAATGGAGGCCGCCGAATGGGCCGCCTATCGCGACCGCGTGATGACCATCGCCAAGATGGGGGCCGAGGAATACGGGCTTATCCCCGAATTGCACCCCCATGCGGGCGGCTTTCTCGATTTCGAGGAAGATGTAGAGCGTATCTTGGCCGAGACCGATGCCAAGGACCTGAAGCTTTGCATCGATACGGGCCATTGCACCTATGCAGGCTTTGACCCCGTTGCTTTCATGCGCCGCCATATGGAGCGCATCACCTATGTGCATTTCAAATCCACCGATGCGGCTGTGAAGGCAGATGTGATCGCCAATCGCACTGGGTTTTATGACGCTTGCGGGCAGGGGATTTTCTGCAATCTCGACAAGGGCGAGGTGGATTTCCCCGCCGTGCGGCAATTGCTGTTGGATGCGAATTATCAAGGGTGGTGTACCATCGAGCAGGATTGCGACCCTACGCTGGATGTCTCACCCATCGACGATGCGCGGGCCAACCGCGCCTATCTTGAAACCATCGGATTTAGCTAGGGAGGGCTGGATCAATGCCAAAACTGAATTGGGGAATGATTGGCGGCGGTGAAGGCAGCCAGATCGGACCAGCGCACCGCCTTGGGGCAGGGCTTGATGGGGCGTTTGACTTTGTGGCGGGCGCTTTGGATCACCGCGCAGAGCAGGGCCGCGACTATGGCCAGCGCCTCGGGCTTGCGGCGGATCGGGCCTATGGCGATTGGCGCGAGATGTTGGAGGGCGAACGCAACCGCGAGGACCGCGTTGATCTGGTCACGGTTGCCACGCCCAATGCGACGCATTTCGAGATCACCAAAGCCTTCCTTGAGGCAGGGTTTCACGTGCTTTGCGAAAAACCCATGACCATGACCGTCGAAGAGGGCGAGGAAATCGTGCGTGTGGCCAAGGCCTCGGGCAAGATTTGCGCGGTGAATTACGGCTATTCGGGCTATTCGCTGGTGCGCCATATGCGGGCCATGGTGGCCCGGGGTGATCTGGGCGCGATCCGTTTGGTCAAGGCCGAGTTCGCCCATGGCCATCACGCGGATGCGGCCGATGCGGATAACCCGCGCGTGCGCTGGCGCTATGACCCCGCGCAGGCAGGCGTCTCGGCGCAATTTGCCGATTGCGGCATTCATGCGCTGCATATGGCCAGTTTCGTGATCGGTAAGGAGACCGAGCGCCTTTCGGCTGATACCGTGTCCTGTATTGCCAGCCGCGAATTGGAAGATGACGCGATGGTTAATCTGCGCTTTGACGGCGGCGCGGTGGGGCGGCTTTGGACCTCCTCGGTTGCGATCGGGCGCCAGCATGGTCTGACGATGCAGATTTTCGGCGAAAAGGGCGGTCTGCGCTGGAGCCAAGAGCAGCCCAACCAGCTCTATTGGATGCCCCTTGGTGAGCGGTTGCAGGTGATCGAGCGGGGCGAGGCCAATCTTTCGCCCGAGGCAGATCGCACAACGCGGGTGACGATTGGCCATGCTGAAGGGATGCCTTTGGCTTTTGCCAATATTTACAAAGATTTGGCCGAAGCGGTCACCGCTGATAAAGAGGGCCGTGCGATTGATCCTGCCGCCGATCTCTACCCCCGTGCCGAGGATGGATTGCGCTCCATGGCGGCTGTGGTGGCCGTGGCGGAAAGCGGCAAATCCGAGGGCGCTTGGATGGATGCGCGCCCGCCCATGTTTCGCTGATTGAACCCGCGCGGGGGAGGGGCGCTCAAAGGCCTTTCTCCCGCGTGATTTGCTTTTTCTCTGTTCTGATTGCTGCGGATCGCGTATCTCGGAGGGAGAGTTTCACTATCCGGTCTCCGGTTTCAATATTTGGAACATGATCATGTCGAATACCCGCGCAAATCGCCGTTACCGCAGCCAGGAATGGTTTGATAACCCCAATAATCCAGGGATGACCGCGCTCTATCTCGAGCGGTATCAAAACCAGAGCTTTACCAAGGGCGAATTGCAAAGCGAGCGGCCCATCATTGGCATTGCGCAAACGGGCTCTGATCTCGTTCCTTGCAATAAAATCCATGTTTTCTTGATGGATCGCATCAAGGCGGGCATTCGCGATGCGGGTGGGGTTCCAATGGAGTTTCCCGTCCATCCCATTCAGGAAACAGGCAAACGCCCCACGGCGGCGCTGGATCGTAACCTGCAATATCTCAGCCTTGTCGAGGTGCTGCATGGCTATCCGATTGACGGTGTGGTGCTGACCACGGGCTGTGACAAGACAACGCCTGCAATGTTGATGGGGGCGGCCACCGTTGATCTGCCTGCGATTGCGCTCAATGGCGGGCCGATGCTGGATGGCTGGTGGAAAGGCAAGCGCGCGGGGTCGGGCACGATTATCTGGGAATCGCGCCGCCTGATGGCCGAGGGCAAGATCGACTATGAAGAATTCATGGAGCGCGCCTGCGCCTCCGCGCCCTCGCTGGGGCATTGCAACACCATGGGCACCGCCAGCACGATGAACGCGATGGCCGAGGCTTTGGGCATGACCCTTCCGGGCAATTCCGCCATCCCCGCGCCTTTCCGCGAGCGGATGGAGATGGCCTATCAGACGGGCCGTCGTATCGTTGAAATGGTTGAGGAAGACCTCAAACCTTCCGATATCTTGACCCGCGAAGCTTTTGAGAATGCGATCCGCGTGAATACAGCGATTGGCGGGTCGACCAATGCGCCCCCCCATCTGCAAGCGATTGCGCGGCATGCGGGTGTGACGCTGGATGTCACGGATTGGCAGGCCGTGGGCTTTGATCTGCCGCTTTTGGTGAATATGCAGCCAGCGGGTGCCTATCTGGGCGAAAGCTTCTTCCGCGCGGGCGGTGTGCCTGCTGTGATGGGCGAGCTATTGGCCGCAGGGCATCTGCATGGGGATGTCATGACCGCCTCAGGCCTGCCTGTGGATAAGTCGCTTGCGGGCGCGAATTCACAGGATCATGACGTAATCCGCCCTGTGGATAACCCATTGCGGGAGAAGGCGGGTTTTCTGGTGCTCAAGGGGAACCTCTTTGAGTCTGCCTTGATGAAAACCAGCGTGATTTCTGCTGATTTCCATGCGCGTTTCCTTGTGGATAACATTTTTGAGGGCCGCGCCGTGGTCTTTGAAGGGCCGGAGGATTACCACGATCACATCAATGACGAGAGCTTGGGCATTGACGAGAAAACCGTGCTTTTCATTCGCAATGTCGGCTGCGTTGGCTATCCCGGCTCGGCCGAGGTTGTGAATATGCAGCCGCCCGATGCTTTGATCCGCGAGGGTATCAACCATCTTCCCACAGTTGGGGATGGGCGCCAGTCGGGTACATCCGAGAGCCCCTCGATCCTCAATGCATCGCCTGAGGCCATGGTTGGCGGCGGTCTGGCTTTGATCAAAACGGGCGATAAGGTGCGGCTTGATCTGAACGAGGGCAGGCTGGATGCCTTGGTGGATGAGGCGGAATGGCAAGCCCGCCGCGCCGCATGGACCCCGCCTGAATTGGACAACCAAACCCCGTGGCAGGAGATTTACCGCGCCCATGTCGGTCAATTGGCCGATGGCGGATGTCTGGAATTGGCGACAGCCTATCAGCGCATTGCCAAAGACCTGCCGCGCGACAATCACTAGCGGGACGCGGCCCAAATAAAAAACGCGCCACCGAGGTGACGCGTTTCAAAATCTCAGCGCCGCGGGTAAATCGCGGCGAAAACCTGATTAGACCAGTTCGATGTTTACGGCGCTTTCGCGACCATCGCGGCCTTTTTCGAGGTCGTAGGTAACTTTCTGGTTGTCTGCGAGTGCAGTCAGGCCCGAACGCTCTACGCCAGAGATGTGAACAAACACATCTTTGCCGCCATCGCCTGGCTCGATGAAGCCATAGCCTTTAGTTGCGTTGAACCATTTCACGGTGCCATTGGCCATATCCGTGTCTCCTTAAATATGCGCTGCCCACAACATGCGACAGCTCGGCGATAGTCATACAAGATCGAGTGTACTGTTGCCGGTCTAAGGTGACAGGGGTCGATAGAGATAACGTAGCAAAGGCTCTATGTCATAAATTGGGCCTATCGTAAAGGGAAATAGCTGACAGCCCTTTTTATCGCCCGCTTGATTTCTATCTCCTAGAGGGTGATGGAGCGCCCCAAAACAGAAGGGTTTGGCATGCGTATTGTGGTGTTTTCAGTTGTTTTTGTGCTGGTTTTTCTCCTCGTTGTGAGTTTTTTCATACGGCTTGCCCCCATGCATCCTGATCAGTGGCATGTCGATCCGAGCAGCGTAACGCCCCCGAACTCGCCCAATTACGCGCTGCTAATCGGCGAAAACGCGCCTGTCGTGGCGGGCAGCGTGCAAGACCTTTCCGCTCGGGTTGCGCAGATCGCGCAAGACAATGGCTGGCAGGTGATCGGCGGCGATGCGCAAGCGGGGTTTATCACCTATGTCACCCGAAGCAGGGTGTTTGGTTTTCCCGATGCGATCAGCATCAAGCTAAGCGTGGTGCAATCCGAGGGCGATGCCGCGCGGTCACAGATCGAGATATTCTCGCGCTCGCGCTTTGGAAATGATGATCTGGGCGCCAATGAGGAGCATGTCGCCAAACTGCTGCGGCCGCTCACGTCTTGACGCTGCGGGCGGGGCAGGCCAAACCCTGTTCATGTTGCCCATAGACCGCCTCCGCCAAATTCGCGAGCGTTTCGAGTTTCTCGAAGCGCAGCTAAATGCTGGCCCCGCCGCCGATAAAATCGAAGCCATCAGCCGTGAATATTCGGAGCTGAAGCCCGTGGTCACGCAGATCGAAGCCTATGAGCAGCTCAAATCCGATCTGGCCGAGGCCGAGGCCATGCTGGCCGATCCCGAAATGCGCGAATTGGCCGAAGATGAACTGCCCCGCTTGCGCGAGGCCCTGCCTGCCATCGAGCAGGATTTGCAGATCGCCCTTTTGCCCAAGGATGCCGCCGATGGCCGCCCCGCCATCCTCGAGATCAGGCCGGGCACTGGCGGGGATGAGGCCGCCCTTTTCGCGGGCGATTTGCTGCGCATGTATCAGCGCCATTCCGAGGCGAAGGGTTGGCGGTTCGAAATTCTGGAACAGCAACACTCGGAGCTTGGCGGCATCAAGGAAGTCACTGCGCGCATCGAAGGCGAGAGCGTTTTTGCCCGCCTGAAATATGAATCCGGTGTGCACCGCGTGCAACGCGTGCCCGAGACGGAATCGGGCGGGCGCATTCATACCTCAGCCGCCACCGTGGCCGTTCTGCCTGAGGCCGAGGCCGTTGATATCGATATTCCCGCCACGGATATTCGCATTGATACGATGCGCGCCTCAGGCGCGGGTGGGCAGCATGTGAACACCACGGATTCCGCCGTGCGGATCACGCATATCCCCACAGGCGTTATGGTCACCAGTTCCGAGAAATCGCAGCACCGCAACCGTGAGATCGCGATGAATGTTCTGCGCGCGCGGCTCTATGATCTGGAGCGCCAGAAGGTCGATGATGAACGCGCCGAGACGCGGAAAAATCAGGTGGGTTCAGGCGATCGGTCGGAGCGCGTCCGCACCTATAATTTCCCGCAAGGCCGCATGACCGACCACCGCATCAATCTGACGCTTTATAAGCTTGATCAGATCATGCAGGGCGATCTGGATGAGACGATTGACGCGCTGACCACCCATGACCAAGCCGCCCTTCTGGCCGAGATGGAGGGATGAGCGCTACGGCGGCTCAAACCTTGCGCGATGCCCAGTTGCGGTTGAGCGACCCCCTCGGGCCCGAGATTGCCGCGCGCGATACGCGCCTGCTTCTGGCCCATGCAGCAGGCTGGAGCGGGGCGCAGATGCTTGCCAATCTGCATGACCCGATGCCCTCTGAGGCGCGGCAGCGCTTTGACGATAGTATCGCTGCGCGGCTCTCGGGCCTCTCGGTGGCGCATATCATTGGCGAGGTGGAGTTTTACGGGCGGCCCTTTCATGTGGGCAAAGGCGATCTTGCGCCGCGCCCTGATACCGAGACGCTGATTGATCTGGCGTTGGCGGGCCCCTTTGAAACCCTGCTTGATCTGGGCACAGGCACGGGTGTGATCGCGGTCACGCTTCTGGCCGAGCGGGCAGGGGTGCGCGGCATGGCAACCGATCTGGAGGATGGGTTTTTGGACCGCGCGCGCCGGAATGCTGCGCGCCACGGCGTGGCGGATCGGTTGGCGCTTTGTGCCAGTGACTGGTTCACGGATGTGTCGGGGCGGTTTGACCTGATCATCTCGAACCCGCCTTATGTATCAGAGGCGGATTATCAGGGATTGGCCCCTGACATTTTGATCGGCGAACGCCGCGAGGCCCTGACCCCCGGTGGAGACGGGCTTGGAGCCTATCGCGTTATTGCGGGGCAGGCCTTGGCGCATCTTACCTCGACGGGGCGGCTGATGGTCGAGATCGGCCATGACCAAGGCCAAGCTGTTGCCGAGATTTTTTCAGCCATTGACCTTGCAGAGGTTGAAATTCACGTTGATATTAATGGCACTGATCGTGTGGTCAGTGGCAGAAATTCCGCTTAATGCGATTTTGCCCCTGCGGTCAGTGTTTGCTTTTTATTATAAATTTTTAATTAGTCCTTGTTTTACAGCCCATAGCATGGTTATTCAAAGGCAGCGAGCGCGGAATGATATGTCATTCCCCCGCGATTCTACCAAAATGACCGGGTCAACCGAAGGTTAGGGAATTGGCGTGGACATAAAATCAGGTTTCGACCTGAACATGCCGCAACCCCCAGGAAAACTGGAAACGACAAACTCATGAGATCATCGAAGAACCGCTCGCGGTCCAAGGGCAACCGGAACCGTTCGGTTGGAAACAACATCAACCGAGTGTTCGACAGCTCGGGCCCAGAAGGTAAGGTGCGCGGCACGCCGCAGCAGATTATCGACAAATACCAGCAGCTTGCCCGTGACGCGCAGCTCAGCAATGACCGCGTTGCGCATGAAAACTTCCTTCAGCATTCCGAGCATTACACCCGCATGTTGGGTGAAGCGATGCGCGAGATGGAAGCCCGCCGCGAGCAGCAGGAAAACAACCAGTCGCAACAAGGCCGCGACAATAACAACCGTGACGGCAATCGCGACAATAACCGCGATGACAACCGCAATAACAACCAGCGCAACCGCAATGACGAGCAATCTCAGAACGGCGCTGCTCCTGCTGCGGCAGGCACGGGCGAACAGCCTGATGTTGCCCCTGTGATTGAAGCGGATGAGCGCGCGGATGCGGGCTTGGTGGAAACACCTGAAAGCGCACATGCCGAAAAGCCGAAACGCCCCCGCGCACGTCGTCCGCGCAAAACGGATGCGGATGCGGATGCAAGCGCGCCAAAGCCTGAGGGTGAGCCGCAGGAAGCGGCTGAATAAAGCGCCAAGGGCCGCGCGCGTAACGATATCGCGCTCAGCCCGCCTCGATCTGGCGGGCGAGCGCGCAAAACCCCTCAACCGAGACCTGTTCTGCACGATCTGTGGGTTTAAGCCCCGCAGCAGTGATCCTGTCTTCAATATCTGGTCCCATGCCCTTGAGGGCCGCGCGCAGCATTTTGCGGCGCTGGTTAAAGGCGGTCGCTACAACACGTTCCAAAACCTTACGATTTGCAGGAAAGCGCGGCTCGGGCAGGGCCGCGATATGGACAACCGCCGAATGGATTTTCGGCGGTGGCGTAAAGGCCTCGGGCGGCAGGGTCATCACGATTTTCGCACTGGCGCGCCATTGTGCCAGCACCGCCAAACGCCCATAGGCCTTGGAGCCGGGCGTGGCCACAATGCGGTCGGCCACTTCGCGTTGAAACATCAATGTGAGACTTTGCCAGAGCGGCGGCCATGCCTCGGGTGTCATCCAGCGCACCAGCAATTCCGTCCCCACATTATAAGGCAGATTGGCCACGATCTTAACGGGGGCTGTCAGATGCGCGGCCCAATCAAGCTCCAGCGCATCGGCATTGAGAACCTCAAGCCGCTCGGGATAGGCCTCGGAAATCTCGGCCAAGGCGGCAAGGCAGCGGGCATCTTTTTCCACGGCCACTACGCGGCGCGCGCCTTCGGCCAGAAGCCCGCGGGTCAACCCACCTGGGCCTGGACCGATCTCCAGAACATCACAACCCGTCAAATCCCCCGTACAGCGCGCGATTTTCGCGGTCAGGTTGAGATCGAGCAGGAAATTCTGCCCCAAAGCCTTTTTCGCCGATAGCCCGTGATCAGCAATCACGGTGCGCAGCGGAGGAAGGTTATCAATCCCGCTCATGATTGGGCCGCGCGGGCTTGGGCCATTTGTGCGGCCATTTTGAGGGCTGCGATAAAACTGGTGGGATCAGCCACACCCTTGCCCGCGATATCAAAGCCTGTGCCGTGATCGGGCGAGGTGCGGATAAAGGGCAGGCCAAGCGTCACATTCACGCCGCCTGCAAAATCAATCGTCTTGATCGGGATCAGCGCTTGGTCGTGATACATGCAGATCGCCACATCATAGGTTTTGCGTGCGCCCGCATGAAACATCGTATCGGCGGAATGCGGCCCCGAGATCGCATAGCCCTCGGCGCGCAAGGCCTCGATTACGGGGGTGATCACCTCGATCTCCTCGCGGCCCATCACACCGCCTTCGCCCGCATGGGGGTTGAGGCCCGCAACCGCGATCCTTGGGGATTTGAGGCCAAAATCACGGCGCAGATCAGCGGCTGTGATGCGGATAGTGTCGCTTAACAGCGCGCGATCCAGTTGGGCAGGCACATCCTTAAGGGCGATATGGATGGTTGTGGGCACCACGCGCAAGGCATCACAGGCCAGCATCATCACCACGCGTTTGACGCCTGCCAGATGGGCAAGATATTCCGTATGGCCCGGAAAGCCGAAACCCGCGCCATCGACCAAAGCCTTTTTATGGATGGGCAGGGTGCACAGGCTCGAGGCCTCGCCGCCCATCACCAGTTCAACCCCGCGTGCAATCGCATCGATCACGCCTTGGGCGTTTTCCGCGATTGGCAGGCCAGCGGTCGCAGGTTTTGCAAAGCTTTGTGGCAAGACCGCCAAAGCATGGTTCGAGGCGGTGATGGCATCGGCTGGTCGTGCGATCACTTCGATCGCTCGGCCAAAGCCGTGGAAATGCTCAGGCTCACCAATGACGAAAAAGGGCAGGCTGCTGCCCAGGCTTTCCGAGGCTTTCGCGGCAATCTCGGGGCCGATCCCCGCAGGCTCGCCACAGCTGACTGCGACGGGACGCGCGCGGCTCATTCGTCTATGCGGATGATGGCGGCCGCGCGAAGTTCCTCAAGATAGCCACTGGCATAGCTTTCCAAACGCTGTGAAAACAGGGCTTGGCGCACTTCTTCACGACCGCCCTCAGGCAGTTCCGTGGTGCGGCCACACATCATGACCATCAGCAGGGTCTGGCCATTGTTGCGGGTCAAAAGCGTGGAGGTCTCGTTTGCGTCGAGCTTGGCCAATTCAAAGGCGATATCAGAGGGCACTTCGCCAATCGGCAGGGCGATCCGCTCGAACCCGCCGGGCAAGACGCCATAGAGATCATCGCAGGTATCAAGATCATCGATCAAATCTTGGGCTTGGGCGAGGGTCTCTTCGCTGCGGCCACCGGGTAGGGCGATTGTGGCGTAATCCACGGTGCTGACTGTTGGGTTCACAAAGCCCGTTTCCTGAAAGCCGCGCATCTGGAACAGGGCAAGGGCGGGTCCGAGCGGTACGGGTTCGGTCACGTCACCATCCCCCAGCACCAGCACAAGAGATTGCAATCCGGGCGGGATCGAGGAGAGGGGGCGCCAGTCCAGCAGCCCGCCATCCGCGGCTGTTGGTGCGGCGGAGAAATCCCGCGCGGCCTGCGCAAAACCGCCTGTATCGCCTTGCAGATTGCGCGACAGGTCATTCATCAAAAGGCGGATCTCGTCTTCGGTTTCAGGGGTGAGGGGGATCACCAATTCGGCCAGACGGACGCGCGCGGCCCCTTCGCTTGATCCAAGTGCCAATGCGCGGTCGATCTCATCATCGCTTACTCGTGCCTGAGCGCTGAAACGCGCGCCCAGAACATTGCGCCATGTCACGCCAGCAGCGACGAAATCACGGAAGGTTTCGGCAGCGATGCCGTCTTGGGCGATGAGAGTGATCAATTCTTCGGTTGTCAGGCTAGCCCGTGCGGCAAACTCTTCCATGCCGGCTTGGATTTCATCGACAGAGGCGCTGACCCCCAACAGAGCGCCCGCTTGCTCTTGTAGGCGTTCGTCCAAGAGTTCTTCGCGTGCGCGTTCTCTCAGGTCACCTGGGGCGTTGACCACTTCCAAGAAGCGTTCGCGCTGGTCGATCTCGTAATAGGTGACGACGTCATTATTCACGATGATCGCAGGGCTGAAGGGGGATTGCTGTGCAAAGGCAGCCTCGGGTGTCTGCATGGCTGTCGCGCCAAGGACAAGGGCCGCCAAAAGTGCGATGGGGCGCAGCTTTGTTCTGCTCGGTGCTGTGTTCTGTTTCTGCTTCATGCCAATTTCCGCCGTCTATGCGACCTTGTTGCGCGTCCTGCGACAGTGATGCCGAATTTAAGCGTTAAGCGCAAGTTAACCGAGCATGGAATGCGGTGCGAGAGGGGAATTAAGCCACCTTATGCGCCGATCTAGGGGCGCTCAGCCATCTTCGGTATGCAGCAACAAGCCAAGCGCTAGCATGATAGCGGCCAAAGGCGGGGCCCATGCCACGACCAGAACGGGCAATTGTCCTGACTCGCCAAGGACTTGCGCGAAGGATCGGATGAAGAACACTCCAAATCCCAAGAGGATCGCGGTCAGCACCATCACACCCGTGCGGCCAAAACGCGTGTGCCGCATCGTGAAACCCGCCCCGATCAGCACCATTGCGACCAGCATCAATGGGGTGGACAGCTCCATCTGCAGCCAGACCCTATGGGTCAGGGCGGCAAAGCCTGCATTGTTCAACTGCGTGATAAAGCCCGGCAATTCATAGATCGGAACGGTGGACGGTTGGCCGAAGCTATCCCTGATCTGCTCGGGCGTCAGGGTCGAGGGCAATATATATTCCGGCAGGGATAGGGCCACCGCTTCGGCATTTGAGACCGTCAAATCCCAGATTTTCGCCCCTGTGATGACCCATGCCCCGTCTTGCAATGCGGCCTGCTGGCCCTCAATGCGTTGCTGCATCTCACCCTCGCGGGAGAAGGTGAAGAAGCTGGCCTGCGACAAAAGCGTGCCATCCCCATTGGCTTGGCTGGCGCGGATCACGGTCTGGCGTTCCTCATTGCCCTGCCGCAGCCACAACCCCTCGGCGCTGACAGACAGGGTGCGCACTTCGCCGCTCTGGAAGCGCGAGATCGAGGCGTCGTATTGCGCTTGCGTGGCCGCCACGATTGGGTTGACCACCATGATCCCGATCAGCCCCAAAACAATCGCTGCCCCCACTGCCGCCATAGTGGTGCGCAGGGCGGAACGGCCTGCCGCGCGGATCACCACCAATTCCGAGGTGCGGGCCAGACCCAGAAACATCAATAATGTGGCCAGCATGACGAAAAGCGGCATCATCTCATACAGCGCGCCCGGAAGGTTCAGCAGGGCCAGTTCCAGAGCGGCCGAGAACCCCGCCTGTGTCGAGGCGATCCGCCCTGCCTGCTCGGTCAGATCAATCGGCAGCAAGATGGAGATGAACACGGCCAGAACGATCAGGAAGGCGCGGAAAAAGCGTTTTGCGATATAGATGTTCAGGATCATGCGGAGATCTCCGCAGGGGCGCCAAGATCATCGCGTTTGCGCCGTTTTTTCAGGGCAATCGTCATAACCGATATCCCGATCCCTGCCGCCAGAACGGGCTGGAAATAGGCAATCAAGGCCAGAGCAGCATCGCCCAATGCGATATCTTCAAGCGCATTGCGCCCGATTTGCAGCGGAATAACAAGGATCACAGCAAGCAGGATTTGCGGCCAAACGCCAAGGCGCGAAAAAGTTCCCAGCATCAGGCTTGCGGCCCCGATCATCGGGATGAAGATCACAAAAAGGGATCGCGCGATGCGGTCATGCCCCTCCCACCGCATCACGGCGAAGCTGGTGCCCAAGGCGCTGGCATCTGCCTGATCCGCGCCGATCAGCGCAAAGGTGGATAATTCGCGCGGGTCTTGCCTGCGCCCTGCCTCGGCCCCGTCCTGTGGGCTGGTCAGATCGAAAGTGAATTCCTCGAATTCCACGGTTGAAAGGCGCTGAGTCTCGCGGCTCAAAGTTTGTGACATGCCCTCGAACATCACCAAACGCGGGCCTGTTTCGGAGCGAACGACATAGGCGCGCGGCGCGTTATAGCTGGTATCGGCATTGGGGTTTCTGCGGTCTTGCAGGAACACATCGCGGAACTCGCCCAATTCGGTGATTTCGCGGATATAGACGGCTATGCCTGTTGTGGGGAAGGTGAATTGCCCCTCGCGCAACAGCCGCCCCACCAGATCTTGGCTGACCTCGCTCTCGCGGGAATTGAATTGCTCGCGCGCGGCAGGCGACAACACATTGGCAAGAATGGCAATCATCACGCAAAGAAGCACGCCGAAGACCAGAACAGGCCGCATCAGCCTGATGGGCGAGAGGCCTGCGGTTTGCAGCACGACCAATTCGGATTCGCTGATCATGCGGTTGAAGACGTAAAGCGTGGCCACAAAAGCCGCGACAGGCAGCACCAAAAGCATGATCTGGGGCAGAGAGAGCGCGGTGAATTCCAGAAAAACCAGAAAGTTCTGACCGTCGGAAATCAACGAGTCGAACAGATCAACCGCACGGTTGATCCAATAGACCGAGATCAGCACGAGGCTGAAAAAGCCAAACAGCACAAGAAGCTGCGACAGGATATACCGGTCATATCGCCCCAATGCTGTGCCCCTTTTCTGCGCCGTCTCTAGGTTTATGCCCTGTCTTCTACTGCATCACGTCAGGGCTGGACAGGGTGATCTGGTCAAGCCCGTGTTTGCGCCCTAGTGTTTGCGCAACACGAAACCTGTGAGGACCAATATGACCAGCCCGATCTCCATTGAATTTGCCGAAACCGAAATTGACGTGATCAAGGAGGCGGAGGGGAAACTGGCGATTTTCGTCACGCCCGATGGCAAGCTGGATGTCTCGGGGCGGCGGGTAAACCGTTTGATCCGCGGCGGGGTGGAGCGTTTGGTCCAGACGGCGGCTTGGGAAAAGGCCAAGGAAGGCGATGGCGTCACGCTGGCTTTTCCTGCGGGCATGGCGGCCGAGGCTGTTCAGGTTATCAAACTGGCGCGCCGCCCGAGCGTGGAGCAGGCGCGCAAGGCGGGCGCGAGCTTGGCGAAATTCAAAGGCACCGCGCCCTTGAAGGTTTTCGCGGGCAATACAGGCCGGATCGAGCATCTGGCCTTGGGTCTGGCGCTGCGCGGCTATGAGTTTAGCGATCATAAGACCGCATCCAAAGAAGACAGTGCAGGCGCTGTGATCCATGTCGGCAAACCCGATGAGGCGCGGGCGGCTGCATCCTCGCTTCTGGCTGTGGCTGATGGTGTGTTTTTCACCCGTGATCTGATCAATGAGCCCTCCAATGTGCTGACCACGACTGAATTCGCCACCCGCCTTGAGGGGCTCAAAGAGCTTGGGGTCGAGGTCGAGGTGCTGGAAGAAAAGGATATGGAAAAGCTCGGCATGGGCGCGCTTTTGGGTGTGGGCATGGGCTCGGAAAGCCCCTCCAAGCTGGTGGTCATGCAATGGAAGGGCGGCAAAGAGGAAGCACCGCTTGCGCTTGTGGGCAAGGGGGTTGTCTTTGACACGGGCGGTATCAGCATCAAGCCTGCGGGCGGCATGGAAGATATGACCATGGATATGGGCGGCGCGGGCGTTGTGGCGGGCGTTATGAAGACGCTGGCCTTGCGCAAGGCCAAAGCCAATGTGGTCGCTCTGGTCGGTTTGGTCGAGAATATGCCTGATGGCCGCGCACAGCGCCCGGGTGATGTGGTGACCTCGATGAAGGGCGACACGATCGAGGTGATCAATACCGATGCCGAGGGGCGTTTGGTGCTATGTGATGTGATGTGGTACGCGCAGAACCGTTTTGCCCCAAGTGGCATGGTTGATCTGGCCACGCTGACAGGGGCGATCATCATCGGGCTTGGGCATGAGAATGCGGGCGTTTTCTCGAATAATGATGCGTTTTGTGACAGTTTCCTGAAATCGGCCAAGTTGGAGGGTGAGGGCGCGTGGCGTCTGCCGCTAAGCGAGGCCTATGATGCCCTGATCAAAAGCCGTATCGCGGATATGAAGAATGTCGGGGGACGGGCCGCAGGCTCGATCACGGCGGCGCAATTCCTGCAGCGTTTTGTCAAACCTGAGACACCTTGGATCCATCTTGATATTGCGGGTGTGGCCAGTGTGAAATCCGCGACCAGTTTTGCCCCCGCGGGGGCGACAGGCTGGGGGGTGATGGCGCTGAACCGTTTGGTGGCCGATCACTATGAGACGGAAGACTGATGGGGGCTGCCTATTTCTACCATCTGACCCAATCGGGGCTCACGCAAACGCTGGCCAGCCTGATCGAGAAATCGCGCGGGGCGGGCTGGCGGGTTGTGGTGCGGGCACGCTCGGACCAGATGGTGGACAAGCTTGATGCCGATTTGTGGAAAGGTGCGCCTGAGGGGTTTTTGCCCCATGGCATGGCAGGCGCGCCTTTCGAGGAGGAGCAGCCTGTATTGCTGACAACGGGTATGTCCAAGCCCAATGGGGCCTCCTGCCTGATGAGCGTGGAGGGGGCCATGGTCGAGGCGGCCGAGGTCGCCGATTTGCAGCGGGTCTGTGTGATTTTCGACGGGGATGATCCGCAAGCGGTGCAGAGCGCGCGCGAGCAATGGAAGGCGCTGACGGCGGCGGGCTGTGCGGCGCAATATTGGTCGGAGGCCTCTGGCAGATGGTCCAAACAGGCGGAAAGCGGGGGCTGATCTGGCCCCTGTCGGGTTTTCGTATTTTTGGAAAGATGAAAGAGGCGCGCCTTTAGCGTTCGAGCGTGAGCGTGCCATTCGAGATCGACAGGGTTGAGAAACGGTTGAGATAGCTCATCCCCAGCAGGCTGTCGGACATCTCGCCATTATTGACGACAGCGCGAATGCCGCTCTCCTCGATGCCGCCAAAGCCGATCCTCTCGAGCCGGACGGGAGCTGTTTGTACGATGCCATTGGCGGTGAAGGCGCGGCCTGAATAGACGAGGTTCTCGACGTCCAGGCCGATGCGGGCGGCGTCATTGCGGCTGAGCACAATCTCGGTGGCGCCTGTATCCACGACGAAACGCACCGATTTTCCGTTCACATCAAGGGTGAGGTAATAATGCCCGTCTTGCGAACGGGGTACGGTGATGCCTGTGCCCTCCTGCATCACCGATTGGCGCGGCGCGATGTCATGGCGCAGATCATTCCATAGGCCGACAGCGGCAATCGCCCCTAGGAAGATGAAGACCCAAAGGGCCGCATTTCGGACCATGCTGCCCAATTGGCTGCGATTGGCGACAATCATATAGCTGACCAGCACGGCGCCAAGCAGAAGCAGATAGATCAGATTGCCATATTGGTCACCGCTCATTGCGCGCCCTCCTGCCCCTCTATTTAGGAGGCCTTGGCCTTCAAAACACCTGCAAGTCGTAAAAACCATCGATCACGAACTGGATAGCGAGCGCGGCCAGCAGCATGCCGAGAAGGCGGGTGACCACATTGATGCCAGTGGGGCCCAAGAGCCGCTCGAGCGGGGCGGCGAGCAGGAAGAGGGCGAAGACACATAGCAGAACAAGGCCCATGACCAGATGGATGGCGAAGATATGCAGCGCATCCGCCCCGTCTTGGCCCGTGAGAAGGATCATCGTGGCCAAGGCGCCTGGACCCGCGATGAGCGGCGTGGCCAGCGGAAAGACCGACGGGTCATCGGCATGGGGTTCATCGGCTTGGTCTTGGCGGCGTTCCTTGCGGCGCTCGAACAGCATATCAAGGGCGGTCAGAAACAGCAGGATACCCCCTGCCATGCGGAAGGCGGGCATCGAGATGCCCAAAAAGCTGAGCACGGATTCGCCCGCAATCCCGAAAATGGTGAGCAGGCCAAAGGCGATGAGGCAGGCCCGCATCCCGATCACGCGCCGCGCGCGTGCAGTCTCGCCTTGGGTGAGGGCCGCAAAGAGAGGGGCCAGACCGATTGGATCGATGATCACGAAAAGGGCCACGAAGGCGGGGATATAGGCGGTGATTTCCATGAGGCAGGAGTGGCGGGAATGGCGGCTTTGGTCAAGCGGTGGCTTGGGCTCAGCCCGTTTTCTCGGCCTTTTCCAGTTTCTCCAAGGCGCTGACCCAAAGGGCCTCGGCGCGGTCCAGCGCCTCCATCACCTCGGCGTATTTCTTTTGCCACACCCCCAGATCGCCCTTGCGCTCGGGCTCGTAGATATCGGGATCGGCGAGTTTATCGGCCAGTTTTTGGCGCATCTCTTCGATCTTTTCGATCCGTGCTTCGGCGCGGCGGGCCTCGGAGCGTAGCTCCTTGATTTCATCCTTGGAAAAGACCTTTTCGCGGGGCTTTTCCTTTTTCGGCTTGGTGGGGCGGTCTTCGGTTTGCAGCAGCAGTTTGCGGTAGCTTTCCAGATCGCCCTCATAGGGGTTCACGCCGCCATCTTTCACCAGCCAGAGCCTGTCGGCCACGAGGCTGAGAAGATGCATATCATGCGACACCAGAATGACCGCGCCCGAATAGGCCGAGAGCGCCTCGACCAGTGCTTCGCGGCTCTCGATATCGAGGTGGTTGGTCGGCTCGTCGAGGATCAGCATATGCGGGGCGTCCAGCGTGGCCAGCAGCAGCGAGAGCCGTGCCTTCTGTCCGCCCGAGAGGCGGCGCACCTCGGTTTCGGCCTGATCGGCGCCAAGGCCGAAGCCCGCCAGCTTGGCGCGCAATTTCGGCGGCATCACGCCGGGCAGGGCGCTTTGGACATGCTGGAGCGGGGTTTCATCGATATGCAGCTCATCCACCTGATGCTGCGCGAAATAGCCTATGCGCAATTTGGAGGATTTGGTGACCTCGCCCGCCATTGTGGGCAGCTTGCCCGATAGCAGTTTCGATAGGGTTGATTTGCCTTCGCCATTGCGCCCCAACAGCGCGATGCGGTCATCTTGGTCGATGCGCAGGCTGAGGCGTTTGAGAATGGCTTTGCCGTCATAACCCACTTCCGCCCCTTCAAGGCGCAGGATCGGAGGCGAGAGGGGTTCAGGCTCGGGGAAGGTGAAAACGGTGCGCGCGGCATCTTCGGGCGCGCGGATGGTGACCATTTTTTCAAGCATTTTTACGCGCGATTGCGCCTGCTTTGCCTTGGAGGCTTTGGCTTTGAAACGGTCCACAAAGCTTTGCAAATGGGCGCGGCGCAGGTCCTGCTTTTTGGCCTCGGCGGCTTGGATGGCGCGTTGCTCGGCGCGGGCGCGGGCGAAATCATCATAGCCGCCCGTCCAAAGCGTCAGCTTGCGCTCGTTGAGATGCAGGATATGGCCCACGGCGCGGTTCAACAGGCCACGGTCATGCGAGATCACCAGAACGGAATTGGGATATTTGGCGAGATAGGTTTCGAGCCAGAGCGCGCCTTCGAGGTCGAGATAGTTGGTCGGTTCGTCCAAAAGCAGCAGATCAGGCTGTGCAAAAAGAACGCCCGCCAAAGCCACGCGCATCCGCCAGCCGCCTGAAAAGGCCGAGCAGGGCATATGCTGTTCTTCATCGGTAAAGCCGAGGCCCTTGAGAATGGCGGCGGCGCGCCCCTCAGCCGACCATGCATTGATATCGGCAAGGCGGGTCTGGATATCGGCGATCCGCTCGCCTTGGGCGGTTTCGGCCTCGGCCAGAAGGCTGGCGCGCTCGGTATCGGCTTCTAGCACCGTATCGAGCAACGAGGTCTCATTGCCCGGAACCTCTTGGCTGACCCCGCCGATGCGCGCACGCTCGGGCAGGGTGATACTGCCGCCATCAAGGCCCAACTCCCCCTTGATCAGGCGAAACAGCGTCGTCTTGCCGGTGCCGTTTCGGCCGACAATACCGACCTTATGGCCTGCGGGAATGGTAACGCTTGCGCCTTCCAGAAGAGGGCGGCCAGCGACGGAATATGAAATGTCTGAGATCCTGAGCATGGGGTGCGGTGTCGCGCGCGCAGCATCGCTTGTCAATCGCGGGTTTTCATCGTGCAGAGGCCATGGTAATGGCGCGCCAAATACCAACCCTTGAGGATTTAGACATGGCTATTCAGCGTACCTTCTCCATCATCAAACCCGACGCCACCAAGCGCAACCTGACAGGCGCGATCAACGCCAAGATCGAAGCGGCTGGCCTGCGCATCATCGCGCAAAAGCGTATCCATATGACACCAGCACAGGCCGGCGTTTTCTATGCCGTGCATGCCGAGCGCCCCTTCTATGGTGAGCTGTGCGAATTCATGGCCTCCGAGCCTGTTGTTGTTCAGGTCCTCGAAGGTGAGAACGCGATTGCGGTTTATCGTGAAGTCATGGGCGCCACCGATCCTGCAGAAGCGGCTGAAGGCACGATCCGTGCGGAATTCGCGCTGTCCAAGGGTGAAAATTCGGCTCATGGTTCGGATGCACCCGAGACGGCTGCCGAAGAGATCGCCTATTTCTTCGCAGGTCTTGAGCTGGTTGGCTAAGGCCAAAGCTGCTTTTTGAGATTAGGGGCCGCGCCTATTGGGTGCGGCCCTTTTTTGTTGGTAGGTTTAGATTTCGCGTTGCCTTCGAGCGAGGGCATGTCACGCAAATCCGAATTGCCAAAGCAGGGCTTTGGCAGCGCCCGAACCGCCCCCACGGGGCGGGCGCTTCTCGCCCACCCCTCGGTTCGGGCGCGCGTAATTCATACCTAACCTTTGGGAAGAATACCGATCTCGTTCATCGCGCGTTCAAAGGCCGAGGCGGCTGGGTCATGGGTTTCAGCTTTGATCGCGTCAAAGCGACGGCGCAGGGCAGCCTTTTCCTCGGCCTTGCAATCATTCCAAGGGCGGCCTTGCAGCGCCATATGCAGCACATAATAGCCGATGAAATGCGGGCGCGTGCCTGCGCGCAACATACGGGTATAGGCTTCATCGGCCCCCATTTCGCGCAAAGTTTCGGCGTCATGGATGCCCGCTTTGGCCATTTCCGCGGCCACGGCTGGCCCGAGATTGCGAAGCGCCGTTACCGGCTCAGGGGGGATGCTCATGATGGAAACCTAGACCATTTTTCTGGCCCAAACCTATCAGATGCTGGCCCAATCCGAGAAGCGGACAGGTGTGGGGCGTTCCTTTTGCGGAAGCGTCTTCTTTGTTGGTGTTGTGGTCGGGGCTGGCATTGGCCCTCTCCTTTTTTACTGATTACCTCAAGAAACCAGCTTGGCGGGCGAATACGGCAAAAGTTTGACCGGATGTCCGATTTGTGGCGCTGCTGTGGCTCGGGGGAGAAAACGCTGGTGATCCAACCAAGAAAAGGGAGGAGAGATTTGGTGGACCACCAGCAGTCTGATTGCGCCAAGTATCAGGGGTAGGAAGGGAGGAGAAACCCGCTGACATTGGTAACATCTTCATATTGCGCGGGGGGATCGGGTTAGAAAAGACGCGCGGAGGATTTTGCTAGGGTTTTTATCAATCGCCTAAATCTTGACCAATTATTCCGACGAGAAGGTTCAGAAAAAGCGGTTTGAAAGTTCAGCAGGTCAGATCAGACGCCGCATCGCCCGCCTGCGGCTTGCCTGCGGCTTTGCCCCGAAAACCCGCCGAACTCGACCCGAAGACTGAATTCGGTCGCTGCATCCACATTGCTGACCACCGAGTCGCGCCGCGACAAAAGGCTGGAGACGCGCATACATTCATTCAGATAGTTAAGCCCGAGCCCGATGCGCCGCGCTTCATCGCGATCGAAATCATACAGCAAAGAGATCGCGCCGCCCCAATCGGTGGTATGGGTCAGGTTGAACCCGCGCGTGTCGAATTCGCTGCTATCAAGGCTATAGGCCCAAGTCAGCGAGGAGGACCAATCCACCAGATTGTTGTAATTGATGGCACCCGTCACAAAAGAGGCGGTGGTGCTGATATTGTCGCGGATAATGCCCGTGCTGAGCGAGAGATGCTCATGCGGTGTGACCGAGAGATTTGCGTTGAGAATATCGGTGGCGCTGGTCGAGCCGTAATCGGCATCAATCTCGACGCTGCGATAGGAGGCACTCAGCGTGACATCACTGCCCGACCAAGAAAGACTGGCCACATCCAATACCGGTTCGCCAACGGAATTCAGGGTTTGACTAAGTCCGAATGCAAGGCGCTCGCCAGTATATCCCGCATCGAAGCGGTATAGCTCGCCCCCCGTAAAGGCGCCCGGTGCCGTGTCATGCAGGAAGTCCCGCTCAACCCCGCCGCCCAGATACCAGCCATTTGCGAAGCTGGCGCGGTAATTGACCCCGATCTCGGTGGAGTTGAGATCCGTGTTGCGGTCAAACCGACGAAAGCGGGAGAGGCCGAAACGCGAATTTGGATCGAAATTGTCAATTGTTCCGTCAATGCTGGGAATTTGCATCGCCTCGGTATTGAAGACAATCTGGCGGATGAAGGGTTCAAAATCATGGGTGATCCCGCCCGCTCCTGTGATGCTTTGCGGCCAGCGCAGCGCGACCATGCCGTAGCGGCTGATGGCGTCTTGCTCCTGCGGGAAGGCGCGATCATCCATGATGCGGTAGCGGTCACCGAAAACGGCGGTTTCGGTATCCAGCTCGAAGCCTGCGCCGAGATCAAAGGTATTGGCCCAACCCAAGCCGCCGAACACACGGCCGACATCGCGTTGGCGCGCATTGGTGGGGCCGAATTCATTGTAATCGGCTTGGCCGACCAGATCGAAGGTAAAACGGCCCGGAAGATCGCCAAGCTCGAACCAGCGCGCCCATTCGCCTTCAAACACGCGGTTGGGATAGTCAAGACTTGCATTGGAGGCCAGTAGGTTCTGGAGCCTTGTATAATTCAGCGAAATTACCTCATCCGTACGCAGGCGGGAGAGCGATAAACGACTTGTCAGCTTTGCACTGTCAAAGCTCAGCGGGTCATCCATGAAGGTTCGGGTTTCGCCATCGAAGAAATTATAGGTCGAGAGATAGCTCCGGTCGCTCGCGGTTTGCAGCTGGAAGCCGAGGTCAAACCCGTTATCAAATTGGAACCCGCCATTGGCGAAGAGAAAGCTCCGATTGCTTTCAGGCGTCAGGTCATCGCGGCTGAAGGCGCCGTTCAATTCAACATAGCCATTGGAAAAGGCCTGCCTGTAGCGCGCCTCAAGCGTGCTGAGCCCATCACCTGCGCTGCCGAAGGAGAGAACAGGGGTTAGGGTCAGGTCGGCGTGATCGCCAAGGGTGATGAAATAAGGCATGCGCAAGCTTGTACCGATCAGCGTGCTGGAGCGCAGGGTAGGGGGCAAAAACCCTGTCGCGCGCTCCACACCCGGGCCTGGCATGCGCAGGCGCGGGATATAGGCAATAGGCACATCGGCGAGGCGAAATTGCGCATTCTCGAAATAGATCATCCGCGCCTCTTGGTCATGCACGATCCGACGCGCGCGGATTTCCCAAAGCGGGCGGGGGTTATTGGCGCAAACCTGACAATAGGAGGCGCGGGCCTGATAGGCCTCATTATAGCGCCCGCCCGTGCGGATGAATTCGGTGGCCGCGATCTGGAGGCTGTCTTCCATCACTTGTCGCGCAGAGAGCAACATGCCCCGCTGCATATCGGTCGAAAGCTCGGCGAAATCACCATAGAGAACCGATGAGCCATCCGCGCTGGTCAGGATCAGAGGCCCTTCCACGGTGATCAAATCAGAGGCGCCATCATAGGTCACAGCGCTTGCCTGAAGCTGGTTGCCTTGTTGGAACACCTCGACATTGCCGCGTGCGGTGAGAAGTTCGGTGGCGTTGTCAAAGGCGATCTCATCGGCAACCAGAACACTGCCGGGAAAAAACTCAGCCTCTTGGGCGTGGAGGGGTTGGGTGGTGTTGGCAGCGAGACTGCAAAGGGTCAGAATCGCTGCGATCAAGCCCGAAAATCGGCCTCGGCGCGGCAATATCGCAAGAAGCGAGAAGTCCCTCATCAAGTCTTTTGCTCTGTCTTTGGCCGAAACGCGCGCGGGCGCGCGAGACAGCACTTATCCCCAGTTTCAAAACTTCTAGCGAAGGGGGCGGGGTTTGGCCACCATAAACACGGGGAAGGGCAAGCGGAACTTGGAAACCCTCAAAGTGAAATGGCTTTGGAGTTCGCGCTGTGGTCAGGATGTTTCCCGTTGGGGCTGCACGCGACCACGCAAATACCCCGACGCAATGGCAAGCATCATCATTCCCGCCTGACCATGTTCATTCTGCATCGTGGTGTTGCCGAGCCCGCCGATAATGAAACCGATCACCACAAGCTGCGCCGTCAGAACAACCATGCGGTCGGTTGCATTCGGGTCATCTATTCGACGCAGGATTGTCCAAAAATACCACACGTATAGTCCCAAGAGTACGGTGAAGAGGGTCAGCCCTACCAAACCCCGCTCGATCAGAGCGTTTGTCCACAGGTTGTGGCCATGTACGGTTCTGAAGAAGCGATCCGCTTCAGCGTCATAGTCACGGCCCTCTGCCTCCAACTCTGCGCGGACGACGTCCGGATCCGTGGCCGCATCGAAGCTGTTGAAGCCTGACCCGAAGATCGGATTGCGATCCCAAACTTCGAGGGCCGTGTAGAGAATTTTGTCACGGTAGGAGAATATCTCATCCCCGGTCACGCGCTGTTGCAATTCTGTGCGGAATGGCGCGCCGATAGGGGACATCAACCCACCTGCACATATTGCGACCAAGACCGTGACCCCAATAGCCGCGCGCATCACTTGGCCCGACTGTTTGACAAAGACATAGCCCGCAAAAACCAGCAGCGCGCCGGCTGCGGTTAGGGTCACGATTGAGCGCGACGGGATGATGAAGCCAATTGCTGCAATCAGCACTGCAGCACCCAAAATTCGCGCCCATATAGGTTTGACGTGTAACAGGCCTAAGCCCACGGCGATCGAGACCAATACATATAGGCCTGACGGGTTCACATGACCTACGGAGCGAATTTCTGGATATAGCTTTCCTGCGGCATGCCATCCGTAGAGTGCATCTCCCACCGCCAGAATTGCCGTGCAGCCCGCAACGACCCAAAGGATGCGCACTTGCTGTTCTGTGAAGGAGTAACGACCTGTGATAAGGACAACGACGCCCAGAAAACTCCACCGCAACGCGTTTTCGAATAGATTGAGCTCGCCATGATACCAGCCAGTTGAGCCCTGATATTCCGATGTGAAGCCTGCGACCCACAATACCAAGACCAAACCGATGATTGGCCATTCGAACGGGTTTCTGTGACCGAACCCGCGCCTCCATCCGAGACCAAGAAATGCAATGACGAGAAATAGGCCGAAGACGTTCTTTGGGGCTTCAAAGAGGGGGAGGCAGAACAGGATGATTGAGAGAAGCGTGATTTCAAATTTGTCAGCAAATCGTTCGGTCATCTTACTGTATTCCCCTGCCACTACGGTGGCACCTATTTTGGTCTTGTGCAATTCAAGCAGGTGATCGCATTATTTCATAACAAGTGACCACCCCAATTCGAACAGTATTGTGTTGAAAAGTTTGGCTGTAGGCTTCGCAACCAGATCGCGTTTTGATTGATGTTTATGGGCGTGGTCTTGCTTGATAGAAATGTTGCGTAACTGGTGTTTCGTGACATTTGAAATTTTCAAAAAACACTCGAAATACACAGCCGCGCGCGCAGGACGCGTCTTTTGTAAATAAAAACAATACCTAATGCGTGTTTGTTGATTTTTGGTTTCGTGGGTGGAGTGTCCCCTCTCCCGCGCGCATCGGTTGCAAATGTAGTGGTGTGTGTATTGCATCTGTGCGGAGTTCGTTGTTTTGGGGGCTGGCGCTGTGCGGCTGATATTTTCGTTGTTTTTTGGAGTGGCCTTACTGGCCGGCGGGGCTGCGGCCGCGCAGGGTTACGCTGAGCCGCAGAGGGGTACTGCCACGCGGGCGGCACTGATGGACGCCATACGGCCGCACGTGGAGTGGGAGCTCGGCCAGCCGATTGAGTTCGTGGTCGACGGCTTGCGGGTGGCGGGCGACGTGGCCTACGGCTCGCTGTCTCCCCAGCGGCCGGGTGGTGGTGCTATCGACCTCTACACTACGCCCGGCTTCCGGCGCGGTGTGAACCCTGAGCATATGGACGGCACACATGTCGCCGTCCTCTACCGCAGGCTCAGGGAGACTTGGGTGGCCGTGCACCACTCCATTGGCGCGACTGGCGTGTGGTTCGCGGGTCCCGAGTACTGCTTCGAGTATGCTGCAGTCATCCCTGAGTGGTGCGGGTAGTGCCGCTTGGCGCCGCTGTCGCGACTTTGGGTGGGGTCTGACGGTCCACAGGATATATCATACGGGGCGGGGCGTGGATGGCGGGACGGGGCGCTGCCCCGTGGCGCCATCGGGGGAGGCTCTGGGCGGCGTGTTGATCTGGCATTTGCGATTTGTCCTGTGCGGGCGCGTTGACGATAACTTGCGGGACGGGGTCTATTTGAGCTGTTACCGTAGTGGTCGTGGTGGGGGAGTTGGCCTTGGGTAAAAACTCTGCAGTGGCTTTTATAGTAGCTCGCACGGAGGTATGCGCCTCGAATATAAATATTTAAAACCTTTTATGTTTATTTAGGTTTTGTCTTCTGTTGCTCTCGTTCCTTGGAACTCTGATCAGGTGAGTGTGTCACTTGGTGTTGATGCGGATGCCGGGGCGGTCGTCGGGCGTGCCGATGAATTCGACGCCGGCGGCTTCGTAGAAGCTTTTAATTTTTTGGAGGTTGTTTTTTTTTGCTGCTGGTACGCCCGTCTTAGCTTCGTAACGCTTTAAGGTTGCTATTCCTATTCCGGTTGCATCAGCTACCTGCGCTAGGGTTAATACTAGCGCAGCACGAGCAGCTCGAATTTGACTTACAGTTATATTTTGGTCTTGCAATTTGATACCTCAAGTATCATTTTTGAGGAATGAGACATCACACTAAACACGACTGGGAGCAAGCACTTGAATTGCTCAATGGCGCTTATGCCCAGTCGACGATTGACGCTTACTATCGCGATTTTTACGTGTTTGTCCAATGGTGTGGCGTGAACAATATTGTGCCGCTGCCGTGTGGCGCCGTTGGCCTTGCATCTTTTATAGATGATCAGTCACAGGCTAAGGCTGCGGCCACTGTCCGTCGGTACGCTGTGTCAGTGGGTAAAATGCACCGCCTCCTGAATTTTGATGACCCCAGTAAGGAGGAGGTTGTGCGATTGGCATTGCGCAGGGCGCATAGATCCGCCGTCGCGCCTCAGCGGCAGTCAGCTGGGCTCACTCGCAGTGACGTTGATGCGATTGCCGCGATGGCGGATAGGTCTTTGCGGAATTTGCGCGACGCCGCCATGATTTCTGTTGGGTTTGACGGTTTAATGCGGCGGTCTGAGATTGCGGCCCTCGCAGTGCGGGACGTGGAATTTATGGGTGGTGCTGGCGCGAGAGTAGTTGTGCGCCGGAGTAAAACTGACCAGTTGGCGCGGGGCAGGGTGGTTCACCTCACTCGGCCCACGACTAATGTGCTGGCTCGGTGGGTCGAGAGAAGTGGCTGTGAGGGGGCTCTGTTCGGGCCTGTCTACGGCGGTCGAGTTATTAGTCGGCACGTTAATCCTGTCACAGTGCAGCGCGCAATCAAGCGGTGCCTGCATGAAATTGGCAAAGATCCGCGTGGGGCTTGCACCGGCCACGCTCTCCGAGTGGGTGCCGCTCAGGAACTACTGGCTATGGGGTTGGATGCGGCTAGTATCATGCGCGCGGGTGGTTGGAAGTCGTTTCCGACCCTCGCGCGATATCTTGAGCGTGTGGAGCACTCGGTTTGGCCGGCATAGCACTTTGGGCGTTATCTTTGCGCCCACATGCGGCGGTCGACATTTTGTATTTCCAGAATTGATTGGGTGTGGTATCGCTCAAAATTGAGCACATGGAGATTTTTTCAAAACTTAACTGGTGCAGCGTGGGTGCGTCACCGTGACCTGCGGTGCGGTAGCCGTGCTGAGGGGCCATTTTGGCTAGTCGACGCGAAGACCGGCAGGCGGAAATCCGTTTGAAGGTGATGCGGATCATTTCGCAGAACCCTGAAGTGTCCACTCGCCAGGTTGCTGATGAAGTTGGGATTTCAAACGGGTCAGCTTATTATATTCTTGCGGCCCTCGTTGAGAAAGGCCTCGTGAAACTAAGCAACTTCAAACAGAACCCCAGTAAGGCCCAGTATGCCTATTTACTTACACCAAAAGGTGTTCGCGAAAAGTCGCTCCTCACGCATAGCTTCATCGAGCTGAAGCGTGAAGAGTTCACGGCGCTAAAGGCAGAAATTAAAGCTCTTGAAGAAGAGGTCGGCCTTGCACCTGAGGCGACACCGGCACCAAGGGGCGGCGCGCTGTGACAGAGTTTACCGGTTTCAAGGCCTACGACATGCGCCGCAATATTGGTTTGAGCAGTGATGAAGATACCAGTTTCACTTCTACCGCACGTAGTCACAATTGCGGACTTTGTTGCGGAGCGCCTGCTTAAAGCGGCCGATAATGGGGTGTTATGGTAGGTCAGGCGAGAATTTTCCGACGCCGTAAAAAAGAAGATTTGAGACGTAATCCATGAAAATTGTTGTTGTAGGTTTGGGGTATGTAGGGCTCTCGAATGCGGTCTTGTTGGCGCAGCACAATGAAGTCATTGCCGTAGATATTTCACAGGAGCGCGTAGATATGTTGAATGCGCGCAAGTCTCCTATCATTGATGCTGAACTTTCTGACTATTTGTCCAAGAGGGGTTTGAACCTTTCAGCTAGCATAGACTTGAAAGGCTCAATTATTGGCGCTGACTATGTGATTGTGTCGACGCCTACCAATTATGATGAAAAGACAAATTTCTTCGATACGTCGTCGGTTGAGGCAGTGATTGCGCAAGTCCTTGCCAATGAACCCGATGCCTGCATCGTCGTAAAATCTACGATACCGGTTGGGTTTATTGACGAAGTGATAGAGCGATTACATACCGGTGCTGTGATATTTTCGCCAGAGTTTTTGCGAGAGGGCAAGGCGCTACACGATAACCTATACCCAAGCCGTATCATTGTAGGCGAGAAATCAGAGCGTGCAGCGGTATTTGCGCAATTGCTAGCACAGGGTGCCATAAAGTCTGATATTGATATTTTGTTGACGGGTTCGCGCGAAGCTGAGGCTATTAAGTTGTTTTCAAATTCATATCTTGCGATGCGGGTGGCGTTTTTTAATGAATTGGATAGTTATGCGTTGGCTGGTGAAATGAATAGTCGCGAGATTGTCGATGGCGTGTCTCTAGATCCGCGCATTGGCGATCACTACAATAACCCCTCATTCGGTTATGGTGGGTATTGCTTGCCGAAAGATACGAAACAGCTGTTGGCGAATTATGACGCCGTTCCGCAGAATATCATTCGCGCAATCGTTGATGCCAATTCAACGCGCAAGGATTTCTTGGCAGATGTAATTATTAAAACTCAACCCAAGACTGTTGGCATTTATCGGCTTGTGATGAAGGAGGGGAGCGATAATTTCCGTGAGAGCTCCATCCAGGGCATTATGAAACGGATCAAGGCCAAATGTATTGAAGTTGTTTTGTATGAACCAGCGCTAAAAGAGCCTTATTTCCATAATTCTCGCGTTGAAACAGATCTAAGTGCTTTTAAGGATAGTGTGGATATCATTTTAGCAAATCGTATGGTTGCTGATTTAGAAAATGTTTTAGAAAAAGTATTTACGAGAGATTTATTCCATGAAAATTAGAAAAGCCGTATTTCCCGTTGCTGGTTTTGGTACTCGCTTCCTTCCAGCTACTAAAGCGATGCCAAAAGAGCTGCTGCCAATCGTGGATAAGCCTTTGATCCAATACGCAGCGGAGGAGGCGATTGCTGCTGGTATTGACACATTAATTTTTGTGACTGGCCGAAATAAGCGTGCGATTGAAAATCACTTTGATGCGAATAATGAATTAGAAAACATGCTGCGCGCCAAGGGCAAAATGCGCAGGCCGACATGGTGCGAAATATCATTCCTGCGGGTGTGGAGTGTATATTTGTACGTCAGGCCGAGCAGTTGGGTTTAGGCCACGCTGTATTATGTGCGGAGCGATCTGTTGGCGGTGATCCCTTCGCTGTTTTGCTGGCAGACGATTTTCTTACGGATTACGGACCCGGTGTGACTGCGGATCTGGCAAAAACGTTTGCCAGCAGTGGAAAGCCGCAACTTTCAGTGATGGAGGTCGATGGGCCTGATATCTCAAAATACGGCGTTGTTGTGCCAAATGGGTCTGGTGCGGGTATTGCGGGACTGGTTGAAAAACCCGATATATATGATGCACCCTCAAATCTGGCGTCTATCGGACGGTATGTTTTAACGCCCGATATCTTCGATACCTTGCGGGGCCTGAAGGCGGGATCAGATGGTGAAATTCAATTGGCAGATGCGATCAACATGCACGCACAGCAGGGTTCTGTCGAAACTGTGCGCCTTAATGGTCGGCGGTTTGATTGTGGGGCGTTGAATGGGTGTATGCAGGCAGCCGCGCATGAATATGAAAAGAGATTGGTAATTTAATATGTTAAAGATAAGTCCGGTTCTACTAGCTGGTGGTTCAGGAACTCGACTGTGGCCATTATCACGGAAATCATACCCTAAGCAGTTTGCCAACCTTATGGGTGGAAAGACTTTATTTCAAAGCAGTGCTGAACGTCTCACTTCATCCGACATCATTGAGTTCACTCCACATATTACATTAACGAACTCTGACTTCCGTTTCATCATTGGAGAACAATTGCAGGAAATCGGCATAGATCCCGGACCTATTTTGATTGAGCCGGAGACAAAAAATACAGCCGCTGCGATATTAGCTGCAAGCATTTTTGTGCACGCAAAGGACAAGGACGCAGTTCTATTGGTTGCACCATCTGATCATGTGATCCCCGACACGCATGCGTTCCATGATGCAATCAAGGTGGGATTAGCACATGTCCAAAATCAAAAGATGGTTACGTTGGGCATCAGGCCAACACATCCCGAGACAGGATACGGATATTTAGAATTATCTTCAGCGCCCCTAGATGAGCATGGCTCATCTGATCTCAAGACGTTTATAGAAAAACCCAACTTACATAATGCCACGCAGATGGTCCAAGCTGGCCACTATCTTTGGAACGCGGGAATATTTCTATTCCGGGCGCAAGATATGATCGATGCTTTCAGAGCACACGAGCACCAAACTCTCGACTTTGTCTCGCAGGCCGTTGATGAAGCCTTAATTGATTTAGGTTTCTTGCGCTTGTCCAAAGAACCTTGGTCAAAACTTCAAGATATTAGCATTGACTACGCTATTATGGAAAAGGCGCAGAACTTGGTCGCAGTACCCTACCTTTCAAAATGGTCAGACTTGGGAGGGTGGGATGCAGTTTGGTCCGAGAGTAAGACCGATGCCTCGGGCAATGCCACCTCTGATACCGCACATGCGATTGAATGCTCAAATAGTCTGCTGCGCTCTGAGAGTACTAGTCAGCAGGTCGTAGGTATTGGACTGACTGACATCATGGCGATAGCAATGCCTGATGCTGTACTTGTTGCTCCGAAAGACCGCGCGCAGGACGTCAAAAAAGCTGTAGACTTGCTCAGAGCAAAGGACATTGCACAAGCAGAGATATTTCCTAAAGATCATCGCCCTTGGGGATGGTTTGAGAGTTTGGCAAAAGGAGAACGCTTTCAAGTGAAGCGCATTTGTGTGAAGCCCGGAGCAGCGCTGAGCTTACAAAGTCACAATCACAGGTCTGAACATTGGATTGTCGTTGAAGGTACAGCGAAGGTTACAATAGATGAAGACGTTCAGTGCATAACTGAAGGCCAGTCCGTGTACGTGCCATTGGGTGCGATACATAGGATGGAAAACCCAGGGAAGTTGCCCATGTTGTTGATAGAAGTGCAGATTGGAAGTTACTTGGGTGAAGACGATATCATCAGATACGAAGACATTTATTCGAGGAGTTAAAAATAGATGAGTGATTACGTTGTTAAAGACATAGCTTTAGCGGATTTTGGCCGCAAGGAATTGGACATTGCGGAAACTGAAATGCCTGGATTGATGGCGCTTCGCTCTGAATACGGCGAAAGCAAGCCATTGAAAGGCGCACGCATCGTTGGCTCGCTTCATATGACGATCCAGACAGCTGTTTTGATTGAAACATTGGTGGCATTGGGTGCTGATGTGCGCTGGGCGTCTTGCAACATCTTTTCAACACAGGACCACGCAGCGGCAGCCATTGCAGCAGCGAACATTCCTGTCTTTTCGATCAAAGGCCAGTCATTGGAAGAGCATTGGGATTACTTGGATAAATCCTTTATGTTCCCAGAAGGTCCAAACATGATCTTGGACGATGGCGGTGATGCGACATTGTACGTTCTATTGGGCGCACGTGCAGAAGCGGGTGAAGATATCATTCCCGTGCCACAGTCCGAAGAAGAGGCCGTGATCAAGGCGCAGATCAAAAAGCGTATGGAACAATCGCCAGGTTGGTTCACGAAAACCCGCGATGCGATCAAAGGTGTGTCAGAGGAAACAACAACGGGTGTTCACCGTCTGTATGAATTGGTGAAAAATGGCCAGCTGCCGTTCCCTGCGATCAACGTGAACGATTCCGTTACAAAGTCCAAGTTCGATAACAAGTACGGATGTAAAGAGTCCCTTGTTGACGGCATTCGTCGCGCAACCGACACGATGATGGCAGGTAAGACCGCAGTTGTCTGTGGATACGGCGACGTGGGCAAAGGCTCTGCCGCATCACTTCGCGGGGCGGGTGCGCGTGTTAAGGTAACCGAGGTTGATCCGATCTGTGCGCTTCAGGCTGCGATGGATGGATTTGAGGTTCTAACGCTTGAAGATGCTGTTGAAACGGCTGACATCTTTATCACGACAACAGGTAACAAAGACGTCATTCGCATCGAACATATGCGCGCGATGAAGGATATGGCGATTGTTGGAAACATCGGTCACTTTGACAATGAAATCCAAGTTGCACACCTAAAGAACCACAAATGGACCAATATCAAAGATCAGGTGGATATGATCGAAATGCCATCGGGCAATCGCATCATTTTGCTTTCAGAGGGTCGTCTATTGAACCTTGGTAACGCAACTGGACACCCATCGTTTGTGATGTCAGCCTCGTTCACAAACCAAGTTTTGGCGCAGATCGAACTTTGGACTAAGGGTGATGAATATAACAATGATGTTTATATCCTACCAAAGCATTTGGATGAAAAGGTTGCGCGCCTGCATTTGGATCGCATCGGTGTGAAGCTTACGACACTCGCCAAAGATCAAGCAGACTACATCGGCGTCACACCAGAAGGCCCATTCAAGCCAGAACATTACAGATACTAAGAAAGAAAAAGACATGACAAGAAGCACATATGTATTTACGTCGGAGTCTGTTTCTGAGGGACACCCCGATAAGGTTTGCGATCTCATTTCTGATGCGGTTTTGGACGCCTTTTTGGCAGAAGAGCCAGAGGCACGGGTCGCTTGTGAAACATTTGCCACAACGAACCGCGTTGTGATCGGTGGCGAAGTGGGCCTGTCCGACAAAGAGAAATTATCAAGCTATATGGGCCGCATCGATGAAATCGCGCGCGCTTGCATCAAAGATATTGGATACGAACAAGATAAATTTCACCACGAAACCGTCGAGGTGACAAACCTGCTGCACGAACAATCGGCGCATATCGCCCAAGGTGTGGATGCCGCAGATAACAAAGACGAAGGTGCGGGCGATCAGGGGATCATGTTTGGCTATGCCACGCATGAAACCGAAGAGTTGATGCCAGCCCCTATTCGGTATTCGCATGCGATCCTGCGCCGTTTAGCAGAGGTGCGCAAGGATGGCACAGAACCCACATTGGGACCGGATGCAAAATCCCAGCTGTCAGTGCGTTATGAAGACGGAAAGCCCGTTGGTGTGACATCCATTGTTTTGTCGACACAGCACTTGGATGAAACCATGACATCCGATGATGTGCGCCTAGTCGTTGAACCCTATGTCCGCGAAACCCTGCCTGAGGGGTGGATTACCGCAGATACCGCATGGCACGTGAACCCAACCGGGAAATTCGTGATTGGCGGACCTGATGGGGATGCGGGCCTGACAGGGCGCAAAATCATTGTGGACACATATGGCGGTGCAGCCCCCCACGGTGGCGGCGCATTTTCTGGGAAAGACCCGACCAAGGTTGACCGCTCTGCAGCCTATGCGGCGCGCTATTTGGCGAAAAATGTGGTGGCCGCAGGTTTGGCCGAGAAATGCACGATCCAGCTGAGCTATGCGATTGGCGTTGCGCGTCCACTCTCGATTTACGCAGATACATTTGGCACAGGTCAGGTCAGTGAAGAGCAGATCGAAAAGGCTGTGTCAGACTGTATGGACCTGACCCCACGCGGTATCCGTACGCATCTGGGCCTGAACAAACCGATTTATCAACGCACAGCTGCCTACGGCCACTTTGGCCGCGCGCCTGATGCAGATGGCGGCTTCAGCTGGGAGCGCACCGATCTGATCGATGCGCTGAAAGCGGCTGTCTAGGCGCATTGAAAGTATCAATTGTCACTGTGGTTTTGAACAGAAGCGATACAATACGTGCTTGTCTCGAAAGTGTAAGCTCCCAACGTTATTCTAACATAGAACATATCTTGATAGATGGTGGCTCAACTGACGGGACGTTGGAAGTCCTTCGCGAGTATGCAGCTGGTTCAGACCAGGTGGTCATAACTTCGGAGCCTGATAAAGGGATTTATGATGCCATTAATAAAGGTATTAAACGTGCATCAGGAGACATAATTGGATTTCTGCATTCTGACGATATTTTCAGCAGTGACGGTTCCGTCGCAGAAGTTGTAAAAACTCTTTCCAAAAACTCTTTAGATGGGTGTTTTGGAAATTGTCATTTTTATTATAAATTGTCAGAGAAATTTCCAATTAGAGTTTATAGAATTTCTAATTCTTGGACAAAGCTTTTAAAGTTTGGTATTATACCTCCGCATAGCACATTATTTTTAAGGAATGGTGTATATAAAAAACTGGGACTTTACAGTACTGACTATAAAATATGTGGGGATTTTGAGTATTTCTGTAAAATGAAAAAAGCGGGTATTAAAATAAATTATTGTCCAAATTATACATTGAAAATGAAATATGGTGGTGCCAGTACGAAGTCGACTAGTAGGCGTGTCATAAATACAGAAATCTACGAAATCCTGAGTACGCATAATATTCAGAAGTTTAAATTTCTTATATACCTCAGGTATATCTTGAAAATATTTGAGATTAAGCCACGAGCTTTTCTAAAGTTAAGGTAGAAAACAAAAAATGTTGAAATCAGTAATTGTAACAGGTGGATATGGATTTATTGGATCAAACTTGGTTAGATATCTCATAGACCAAGGAATTGATGTATTAAATTTAGATGACATGCGTACTGGAGCTGCCACTGGTAATTTGCAGGACATAGAAGATGTCTCCAATTATGACTTTAAGAAGGTCAACCTAGCAGATCCAATAGCTTTAAAGGCTGCCGTAGAAAATTTTGTTCCAGATATCATATTTCATTTGGCTGCAGAAAGTCATGTAGACCGGTCAATTGAAGGCCCGGGACCTTTCATAGAATCTAACATTATTGGTACCTTTAATCTATTAGAGTTAGTGAGATTAGAAAATATAAACTGTCGTTTTGTTCTGGTATCTACCGACGAAGTATTTGGCTCACTTGAGCTCGGATCTGCAGAAAAATTCAGCGAGAACTCACGTTATAAACCTTCAAGTCCTTATTCATCATCAAAAGCCGCGGCTGATCATTTAGCTAAGGCATGGTTTGAAACATACGGCTTAGACGTCATTGTCACAAACTGTTCGAATAATTATGGCCCGAGACAACACAGCGAAAAGCTTGTCCCGATGGTAATCAAAAACGCAATTTCTGGTAAATCCATACCTGTATATGGTGATGGATTGAATGTGCGTGACTGGCTATTTGTTGATGACCATGTGAGTGCTTTGATCGAGATCGCACGGAACGGAGTTTCTGGGAACAGCTATTTGATTGGTGGAAATAATGAGTTACCAAATATTGAATTGATCAAATTAATTTTTGAAATGCTGAAAAGAGATCCTCGGTATTTAAATCATGAATTTGAATCATTATTGAAATATGTTGAAGATCGCGCTGGTCATGATCGAAGATATGCAATTGACAGTTCCAAGCTAATGACTGAATTAAATTGGGAGCCATCCTGTTGTATAGAAGAAGGAATTCGTCAAACCATTTTATGGTATCTGAAGTCGTGGGGAGGAGCTAGATAATGTCGCGCATTGGAATTTTATTAGCAGGTGGGACAGGTTCTAGACTGTGGCCAATTACTTTAGGCGTCAGTAAACAAGTATTAGCTGTTTATGATAAGCCCCAATTTTACTATGCACTATCTACGTTGATGCTTGCGGACATAAGAGAGATTTGCATCGTCACTAATCCAGAGAATACAGAAGTTTACGCTAGTTACTTTGGTGACGGTTCAGAAATTGGAATGACACTGCACTATGTAAGTCAAAAAGAGCCAAGAGGAATTGCTGACGCATTTAACGTTTGCAAACAGTATATTCAGAACAAAAAATGTGCCTTGATCTTGGGCGATAATATTTTCATCGGAAATGAGCTAACACGCGACATTACAAATCCAAGTCTAAACGATTATGGCGCCACACTCTTTGTGCAAGAGGTATCTAATCCATCAGCTTACGGCGTAATTGAATACAAAGAAAATGGTAAAATTAGGAATATTATTGAAAAACCGTTGAATGCTCCGTCCAACAATGCCGTGACTGGATTGTATTTTTATGACGAAAATGTTTCTTATTTTGCCGCTCAACTAACACCCTCTTCTCGAGGCGAATTAGAAATAACCGACCTTAACAATATTTATTTGAAAAACGGTGAATTAAACGCGCAGAAGTTTGGTAGAGGCCATATTTGGTTTGACACTGGAAATCCTCGCGATTTGCTTGATGCTGGAAATTTAGTTGAGATATTACAGAGGCGGACGAATTTGATGATAGGCTGTCCAGAAGAAATTGCGTTTCAGAAAAACTGGATTACCAGCGATGCGTTAATTGCATTAAGCAGAAAATATGCAAAAACAAACTATGGGATTTACTTAAAAGGCCTAGCAACATGCAGCACGTGAAAGTTACTACATCAGTGATTGATGAGCGAGGGATGTTGGACGTATTTGACGATCTACCCTTCGATTGTAAAAGATTTTTTACTATTAAAGCGCCGAAAGATCAGGTTCGGGGTAATCACGCACATCATCACACGGAAATGGTATTATATTCGGTTCAAGGTAAGATTAAAATTGAAGCGATGTCACATAATCATACTGAAGTTGAAATACTCATTCCGGGTTCATTTGGATTGTTGTTACTACCTCATGAATACAGGCGAATGACCTTTCTGGAAGATGCTTGCCTTCTTGTCTTAGCGAGCACCGTGTATTCGTATGATGATTACATTTTTGAGATGCCAAAATGATACAATATGAAAATTTGCAGAAATTAAATGACAATTATCGAGCTGAGATTGATGAAGCGATAAAACAGGTTCTCGATAGTGGGTATTTCATTCTCGGGGAGAATACAGCGAAATTTGAGGAAGAATTTTCACGGTACCTAGGCATTGACCACTGTATCGGAGTAGCCAATGGCTTGGATGCTCTAACGCTGTCTTTCGTGTGTTTGGATTTACCGTCAGGTTCTGAAGTTATTGTACAATCGAATACTTACATCGCAACAATTCTGAGTATCGTGCACAATGACTTAAAACCTATATTTGTGGAACCTGACCTTGATACTTATTCAATGTTAGCAAAATCGATAGAAAAGAATATTACGCCCAAAACAAAGGCTATTCTAGTTACTCACTTGTATGGAAAAATATCAAACATGGAAGAGATTTGCGCGCTTGCGAGAAGATATAATCTATTCGTTGTCGAAGACTGCGCGCAATCACATGGATCAACATTAAATGGTAAGCAATCGGGAACATTTGGTGACCTTGGCTGTTTCTCTTTCTATCCCACAAAAAACCTAGGTGCTTTAGGCGACGGCGGTGCAGTTGTAACAAATAATCAACTCTTTGCAGAAAAAATTAAAACTTTACGAAATTATGGCTCGTCTAAAAAATATTTAAATGAGAGGCTAGGAGTGAACTCAAGATTGGATGAACTCCAGGCTGCAATTCTTAGAATAAAGTTGAAGTACTTAGAAAGTTACATTCAGAAAAAGCGTGATGTGGCAGATCAGTACTTTCAATTACTTGACTCTACAAGGTATTCCTTACCAGTGATTGAAGCTGATAAGCGGGACACATATCATATTTTTCCAATCCGATTGAAGAGCAGAGATAAGATAAGAGAAGTATTAAATAGTAACGGAATAAAAAGTGAAATTCACTATCCAGTTCCATTATGTGACCAACCTGCACTTAAAAACCACATAAGCGCGCTACACCCAATTGCAAAGAAAATTTCAAATACAATTTTGAGCCTTCCTTGCTCTATAGTGCACACTGCCGAAGAAATTGAAGAAGTGTGTAAAGTATTAAATCAGGCTGAAGAAAATGCTAACTGAGTTTTGGAAGTACAGAGATCTTTTTTTTATACTAGTTTGGCGGGATATTTTAGTCCGATACAAACAAACCCTTTTTGGTATTTTGTGGGCAATAGTAAGGCCTTTAATCTCCATTGTAATATTTGCTTTTGTATTTCAGAAAGTTGCAAATATGCCAACGCACGGAGATTATCCGTATCAACTGACTATCTTCTGTGCAATGTTGCCCTGGATACTATTTTCCCATTTTTTGTCGGAAGGTGGGAATAGCTTGTTAGCAAATACAAATCTAGTTACAAAAGTATATTTTCCCAGAATTTTTTTGCCATTATCCTGTATCGGTGTCGGCGTCTTAGATTATTTAATAAATATAATTGTATTTATTTGTTTGGCAATTTTCATGGGATTTCATGTAAATTTCACGTCTGTATTTGGCCTAATAATTGCAAGTATTCCGGTACTAATCCTTAGTTTTGGTCCTGTGCTATATATTTCTGCGGCAACGGCAAGATATCGCGATTTTCGTTTCATGATACCGTTTGTGTTGCAAGTTGGAATTTATATTACCCCGGTGGGGTATGAGTTAGCTGCCCTTGGACCAAATGCAGCTCAATATTTGGCATACAATCCATTAACTTTTTGTGTTGAATTTTCCAGATTTATGGTTTTGGATGGTTACCCTATGCCAGGATTAAGTGCGTTTACCTCATTTATCGTTTTTGCACTTATAAGTTTTGTTGGTGGATTTAGGTATTTCAAAAGAACTAGTGACATTATGGCGGATTATATATGATGGACTATGCGATTAAAATCGAAAATGTGTCAAAATCGTATCGCTTAGGAGGTTCTACGGCTCCAGACAATTTTAGAGAAGCGTTGGCAAATTTATTCAAAGGAAATCAAAAAAAGGAAAACGACAAAGATTTTTTTGCATTAAAAGATGTGAATATTTCTTTAGAGCAGGGAAAAGTGCTTGGATTGATAGGTTCTAATGGAGCGGGCAAAAGCACTCTCTTGAAAATAGTATCTGGAATTACGAAACCTACAAGTGGCAGTGTTTCATTTCAAGGTCGAGTGGGAACATTACTGGAAGTTGGAACCGGCTTTCACCCAGAACTCACCGGTCGAGAAAATATATTCTTGAATGGCGCAATTTTGGGTATGAAGCGCCATGAGATTTCTCGCAAGTTTGATGAAATAGTTGATTTTGCAGGTATCGAGAAATTCCTCGATACGCCAGTAAAAAGATATTCATCTGGAATGTATGTAAGGCTTGCTTTTTCAGTCGCTGCTCATTTGGAGCCTGAAATTCTAATTGTCGACGAAGTTTTAGCTGTTGGTGATGCCGAATTTCAAAAAAAATGCCTTAACAAGATGAAAGAAATCTCTGGATCCTCTCGCACAATCATATTCGTGTCACACAATCAAGCTGCTATCGAAAGCTTATGTGACAAGTGTGCATTGCTTGAGCAGGGACAAGTAACGTTTGTTGGCGACACGCATCTTGCTTTGCAACAGTACGGAACGACTAAGACCACTAATGCGTTTGATAACAAAGCGGTACAACGTAAAGTCATTACAGATATCGAAGTTAAAAATATTGCCGTTAAAAATAAAGATGGAGATATCAATGGTGCTATTAAAATGGGAAGCGAAGCAATATTTAAATTAGAAATTTTGTCTCAGAACGCCTATGAGAATGTTGAAGTTAGTTTAGGTATCAACACATTGTATCAGGAAGAGCGTATGCTTTTATCGAATAAACTAACTGGAGAAAAAATTAGCTTAAAAAAAGGTACAAATTCATTGTCTGTTATTGTTCCAGAATGGCAACTTGGTCCTGGCACCTATGGTATAAATGTTCACATAACATCCCGAGGACTTGTAAAAGAGTGGATAATAAATGCTGTAGAATTTGATGTTGCAGCAAACGATTTTTTTGGTACGGGTGCTTTACCCCCAGATGCATACAGAAAATTCGTATGTAATCATCAATGGATTTTGTAAATGTATTCATGGTTGAAATATAAATTTAAGCAAAAATCGAAATTCCACCAAAAGTCGATAGAGTTCCGAGAGATGATGGAGGCGAATGATCAGTATGCATACGAGAAAATGTTTGCTGATGATATGAATATAAAAATATATATGGACAAAAACCGATTAGAATTTTTAAAATCTGTGGTAGAATTAGCTGTAAGTAAAATAAGCGTTGTTTCTAAAACACATATTTTGGATGTTGGCTGTGGCACAGGTGACTTATTAAATATTTTAATACAAAGGAAAATTGGTGCAACCCATTTAGGGATAGATTATGCTTCAACCGCAGAAAGAGTTGTGAAATCTCTCAATGGGAGCATAGAATTCGTTTGTGGCGATTTATATGAGCTGACCTTGCCTCGAAAGTACGACCTTGTGTTTTGTACCGAGGTAATAGAACATGTTCCAAGACCTCGTAAATTTGTCGAGAGAATATTCCAAACAATGGATAGCGGGGGTCATCTCATAATAACTGTTCCAGACGGTCGTAAGGATACTTGGACTGGACATCGTAATTTTTGGAGTCCAGAAAGTTTTGAGGAATTTATAAGTGAATTTTATGAAGAATATGAGATCGACTATTTAGAAAATACTAATTTTGCGGTGGTAAAAAAATGTTAAGAAAATTGACTAAAAATTTCTTTGAATATTTTGGACTTGAACTGAGAAGAAAAAATGTAACTCAGAACCTATTAAAAGATCAATTAAGCTGGAGTTATCAAAGAGACTTCTTGGGGCCAGATATAGCATATTCTATACAGAAAAAATTTATCATCGATATAGGTAGTGGCGCCAAGCCAAATCCTTACGCAAATGTATTGACTGACTTTTATCCAGATGCAAGCTTCCATAGAGCAGGCATGTTAGACGAAGACAGACCCGTTGTTGTGTGCTCTATTGAAGATATGCCGTTCAGAGATAAATCCTTTGATTTTTCTTTCTGTACCCATGTTTTGGAACACGTCCCTAATTTGGAAAAAGCTATACCTGAGATAGTGCGAATTAGTGATAGTGGACTTATTGAGACTCCTCGATATGGTAAGGATTTTATGCTTGGAACATCGAAGCAACACTATTGGCAAGTTGTGCCGCATGATAATGAATTATTTTTCTTTCAATATTTAGAAAATGAGCGATTTGCTTCATCAGAAGCGAGTCCATGTATGCGTGACTGGTGCTCAAATACTAAAACAGAATTTCAAGAGTATTTTTGGCAAAAGCAGTTATTATTTAACTCATTATTGAGGTGGGAAAATGAGGTTAAATTTCATACTTATCGGTTCAATGGCGGCGCATCAGAGAATATTGAAGAGAAAAAAATAGCGTCAGAAAACATCGATATCGATGGAAATGCCAACCTTTCCGAAGACGAAATAAATATGCTGTCGCAAATTTTGATTTCTAGGGTCAGCAGAGAACCGATGTACTATTGTTATAAGGATCAGTCATTTAAGAATGATTTTGACGGATCCAGATATCCCGTGATTGGCAAACGTATCTTATTTCAAATTGGTGATGGAAATGGAGAAAATGTTTTAGATGGTTAAGTGCAAATTATGTAATTCGAGCGATGTAGAAAATCTATTTGAGAATATAAGAGATGATCGCTATGGATGTCCTGATGTTGTTTCTATACTGGATTGCAAGAAGTGTAGCTATCGTTTTACATATCCATTTTTAACTGATAAGAAACTGCCCACGTTATACGAAAAATATTATCCCAGAGCTTCTGAAAATGCAGAGCAAATTAAATATCAGAACCCAAAACTTTCGTTAATATTACGTATAAACCATTTTATAAACGGCACAAGCAATCAAGGTCAATTCATCGCTAAGGCAGGAGATAAATTCTTAGATGTGGGAGCTGGTTCATGTGGAAGTGCTTTACAAGCGAAGTTGAGTAACTGTGATGTTTGGACGATTGAAGCCGATCCAACTTCAAAGACATTCGCAGAAGAATTTGGTTTAACTCACCACACTGGTATGCTTTCTGACGCTCCTAATTCTTTCGCCGACTTTGATATTATATCTTTTAATCAGGTTTTGGAGCACGTAACAAACCCAGAGCGAGAAATTACTAATGCCAAAGCACGATTAAAAGATAGTGGGTTAATATTTATATCAGTTCCAAATTCAAAAAGCTTGGTTGCGCGATTGTCAGAAAGTTCATGGATAAATTGGCATGTACCCTTTCATGTTAGTCACTTTAATAAAAACGTTATGAAAAATATGCTCCAAAAACATGACTTGAAGATCCAGAAGATTTATACAAAAACACCTAACTTATGGTTAAAAATACAAGTGCTACGTTATTTGGGTCTGGACAAAATATACATCTGGGATCGTCAAAAGAATTCGCAGAGTGAACGCAATACGATACTTGAAAAAATTAAAAGGAAAACTCTATTGGCTTCGTTGTCTATTCTCACGCCAGTAATAGCGAGAATTTTAGACTTTTTCGGTCAAGGGGAAAGCATCTGTATAATCGCAGTAAAAAAATGAATCACTATGACTATTTTTGTAGTTATTCCAACATTTAATCGTATAAAACAACTTTCGGAATTGCTCTCAGATCTTCGGTATCAAGAGGGCTGCCAAATACCCGTGGAGATATGCGTTGTTAATGACGCTTCCACAGATGAAACGTCTGCGGTGTTGGAGCACATTGAGAATATAAATGTTATCGCTACACGTGGTAATCGTTGGTGGCCTGGAGCAATCAATGATGCAATACATTACTTGAAGAATGATCGCTCCATTCGGCAGGATGATTTTGTTTTGCTTTTGAACGATGATACTAGGTTGCCTACAAATTATCTACGTGAGCTTATGTCCACAGCATGTCTGGGCCCCAAGGTTTGCATCGGGTCTATGATAAAAGATATTGATACATCAGAATTAATCAGTGTTGGTGCTTGCTATAATCGTAAAAAACTGAAAATAACTGACCGCATAAACAATACTCAGCAATATGATAACGTAATAGAGTTATCTTTACTTAGTGGTCGCGGAACTCTTTATCCGGCTTCTGAATTTATGACATTAGGTAAGAGCAATGAATTTTTCACTCCACAATACTTTGCTGATTACCTTATTTCGTTCCGGTTTAAACAGCAAAATTATAAACTAGTTACTCATCCAGATATTTTTGTCTACAGCGATACTAATTTTGGAAACATGAAAAAATTAAGTTTTTTACGAAAATACTTTTGGAGGAGGTCATCGAATTATGTCATAGCTAAATTTTATTTTGATTTAATGACAATAAAAAAATCTTTTATACTACTTTACCCCTTAATCGTTATCGGGAAGGGTGTATGGAAACTTAGGGCTCGCAGTAAAATATGAAAATCATAATTATAGACACTTATTATCCAGCGTATTTGAAAAAATTAGAGCCTAAAATGTTAGGCATGAGTCATGAAGAGTGTCAAAATTATCTTAGAAACTCTATGTTTGGGACAGGAAATTTTTATTCAAAAAATTTAGCAGAATACGGCGTGGAAGCCTTTGAAATTATTCCAAACAGCAAGTTTTTGCAAAAGAAATATTGGAAGGAGCAAAATAAACTATTTAATGTGGTGAAGCTTAATATACCATACAGATTAAATCGTTTAAATATTTTGCGGAAGGTCGGGTTATATAATAGTTCATATGATGATTATATCTTGAGAGAAATAAGTCAAGCTAAGCCGGATGTAGTCTATTCTCAAGATTTGAGTTTTATCACTCCCGATTGTGCTCAAAAGATTAGGGGACTAGGAGTAAAATTAATCGTTGGACAAATCGCATGCCCAACGCCTGGGTTAGAGTTCTTAAAAGTTTATGATTTGATACTTACTTCATTTCCCCATTTCGTGAATCGATTTAAAGAGTTGGGAATCATGAGTGAGTATTTCAAAATTGCGTTTGAAAGTACAATTTTAGACAGTATTCCGAAAAATACTACAAGGGATATCACTTGTTCTTTTGTTGGTGGTATTAGCCGCCATCACTCCAGTACGATACCGTTATTAATGGCTGCTTCGGAGGTAATTGACCTCTCTATTTTTGGATATGGGGCAGAAAACTTAGATCCAAATTTGACAAATCTCCATCAGGGTGAGGTATGGGGGACAGAGATGTATCAAACCTTGGGGCGTTCATTGATTACTTTAAATCGCCACATTGACGTATCGGAAAATAATGCGAACAATATGCGATTGTTTGAAGCCACCGGAATGGGCGCATGTTTAATCACAGACATGAAAGATAATTTAGGAGACTTATTTGTGTTGGATGAAGAGGTCGTCACTTATTCATCACTAGATGAGTTGAAGGAAAAGTTACAGTACCTACAAAATAATTTAAAGATAGTCGAAGAAATAGCGCAACGCGGTCAGAAACGAACACTCAGTGAGCATAGTTATAAAAATAGAATGAGCGAACTGATTCAAATTTTAGGCAGGTATCTGTAGATGTTAAATATTTTAAGGTTAGTTAGGGCTAGGATTAAGCGTTCGTACTCGGTATCGCATTCGTATAAGGAAGTGAGCGTTTTTAGTGATGTAGATATCGAAAAAACAATTGAGACTTGGCAGCTTGAAAGCACGCCCTGTGAGCAATGGAAAATCGTGTCGCAACAAATTCAACGTCTGAAGCAAAATATAGAAACCACTGAATTTAGATCCTTTCGGGAAGCTTTGGAAACAAGCTACGAAATCAACGATTGTTTCAATGTTTTAGAAGTAGGATGTTCCTCTGGATATTACAGCGAAGTTTTAAACCGCTCGTTTCCTAATTCTAGTTACACCGGTGTCGACTTTTCAAAGAAATTCATTGAATTTGGTGTTGAGAAATTTCCAAATATTAATTTACAACAAATGGATGCTCAAGATCTTGGGGAATTTGATGACCGTCAATTTGAATGCGTCGTGTCGGGTTGTGTGTTACTGCATATACCGAATTGGGAGATCGCCCTTATTGAATCGGCTAGGGTGGCGAACCGGATTCTTATTCTCCACCGTACACCATTGAGTGATACTATCACAAAAAGATACATAAAATCGGCATATGGAAGTCCAACACTTGAGTGGCAGTTTTCTATTAATGATATCAATGAACTGTTAGCTTCAAAAAGTTTCCAACTGAAAAATGTAATACCACTATCCGTGAGTGATAATGGTCAAGTAGCAACGATGATATACGAAAGAATTCTATGAAGCATATTTATTGCTGTCTTTTTGATAAAAATTATTCTGTAAAGGGTCTTTCAATGATCCAATCTTTACAGAAGTTTGATCCGTCCGCCCGTATATTTGTTTTAGCTCTTGATAAATATACTGAGCGGCTAATTTTAAAATTGAAAGAGCGGAATATTAATTTAATAACTCTAGTACAAATAGAAGATGAAAATGTACTGACTGCCAAAGGTAATAGAGGATTGGTGGAGTATTATTGGACACTTTCTTCTGTTCTTACGGCTTATGTATTTGAAAAATACAACCCTGAATTCGATACGCTTACATATTTAGACTCTGATATATTTTTTTATTCTGACCCAAATATAATCTTCTCTCAGATAAAGCGAAATACATCTTGTATAATCACGCCTCATAATTTTTCACGTAGGTTGATGGACCGAATAGTTAATGGCAAGTTTTGCGTTCAATGGGTAACATTCGTTAACAATCAAGTGGGAAGGAAAGTCCTGTTCGATTGGCGATCTGATTGTCTTGAGTGGTGTTATTACAAGCTTGAGGACGGCAAAATGGGCGATCAGAAATATTTAGATTATTGGCCAAAACGATATGAAGGTGTGGTAATTGACGGAAATCTAGGGGCGGGCGTCGCGCCGTGGAATTATGAAGATATAAGTTTCAGTGAAGACGATGGGAAGATATTTGCAAACGCTTCACCTCTAATCTTCTATCATTTTCATCAATTTACGCACATCGCCAGAGATAGATATGATCGATTGTCAAAGTTTTACACTGATGTATGTGACGTTCCAGAAAGTATTTACATGTTATACGAGGACGTCTCAACCAAAAATTATGAAAAAATCGAAGCGATAATGCATGAGGCCCCATACAACTTTACGTCGATCAAAAAAACATCCTTACTACTCCGCAGAATTGTGCAAGCTTACTTTCCAAATTGGATTAAAGCACTTTTACGTCGTATAAAGCGTTATTAATTGATGTTAAAACAACGTTATACAGAGACTGTAGTTGTGGTTGTTTTATTTCTACCTTACGTGATATTTTACACCTATCTCACTACGCAACGAGAAATTATTTTTGACACAGCAGTATATTTTGAATTTTACCATCAAATTCAAAGTTTATCTTATCATTATGTAAATTGTATGGGGTTTGAGCCTGTATTTTGTTATACTTCAAAGTTATTATCAACCTCTGGTTTAACGCCATACACGATACATATATTTTGGTCATTTTTGACTATTTCTTTGATTATCTTAGGAATCCTGAGATTTAGCAATAAGCGCAGAGTTAAACTTGTTCTCATTGTTATACCATTAACGTTGAATTTTTATAATCCAACCGAAATATTTTTTCTGACACGACAATTTGTTGCAGGTGCCTTCTTATTGAATTTCTTCGTCAGCAGGGAGCGATATGGAAAATTTATTTGGGGTACTTTGGCTATATTTACTCATTTTTTTTGTTTACCTATTCTTTTATTATTTATTATTTCAAAATACAACTTAATCGAAATAGTGAGATCCAACTATAAAAAAATTCTTGTAGTTTTTATCTTTGTAGTAACGATGTTTTCCGAAGAACTAAATCTTGTTCGCGCAACACTTGAATACAAAATTCATGCGTACCAGGGCAAAAATGACGGTTCGGTTTCAGCTCTTAGCGAGGTAAAATTTTTATTATATTTTGCTACTGCATATTATTTGGCTGATCACAAGGTCAGGATATTTTTAATTTATTGTTTTTTGTTCTATTGTTTGACATTTATTAATTCTTTAGCGCACTTACGGTACCATAAGTATTTTTACTTTATATTTATGTACGCATTCCTTTACTCTACAAGATTAAATCTATCAAGTTATACGATTATCGTTTCACTGCTGGGAATCTTCAGGTTTAATTCGATAGTAAAGTGGCAAACTAATGGTTTTGGATTGGATTCGGCAGTCAAAACACTGTTCCGAGAATTATTATCGTAGGAAGTAAACACGTGAAAAAAGCACTTATAACTGGGGTTACGGGCCAAGACGGTTCATATCTAGCAGAATTTTTGTTAAATAAAGGCTACGAAGTTCATGGAATTAAACGACGATCGTCGCTCTTCAACACACAGCGTGTTGATCATATTTATCAGGACCCGCATGTTATAAATAACCGCTTCAAGCTTCATTATGGAGACTTGTCGGATAGCTCAAATTTAACGCGTATACTGCGAGATATCGAGCCTGATGAAGTATACAATCTTGGAGCGCAGTCTCACGTTGCGGTGAGTTTTGAAAGTCCTGAATACACAGCCGATGTCGATTCCATTGGAACATTGCGCTTGTTAGAGGCCATACGTTTCTTGGGTTTAGAAATGAAGACAAAATTTTACCAGGCCTCGACTTCGGAACTTTATGGGTTGGTTCAGGAAACGCCTCAAAATGAAACAACACCTTTTTATCCACGATCTCCCTATGCGGTTGCGAAATTATATTCATATTGGATTTGCGTAAATTACCGAGAGGCTTACGGCATGTTTGCCTGTAACGGTATCTTATTTAACCATGAAAGCCCCCGTCGTGGCGAAACTTTTGTTACGCGCAAAATCACGCGTGGACTAGCCAACATTGCTCTTGGGCTAGAAAGCTGCCTGCACATGGGCAATATTGATGCATTGCGTGACTGGGGTCATGCCAAAGATTATGTGCGCATGCAATGGATGATGCTTCAGCAAAATGACGCTAAGGATTATGTTATCGCGACAGGAAAGCAATATTCGGTGCGAGAATTTATTACTTGGTCAGCAAATGCACTTGGCATCGATCTTGAGTTTAGAGGCTCTGGCATAGATGAGGTTGGCGTCGTAACAGGTGTCTCTGGTGATCTTGCGCCAAAGATCTCAGTGGGTCAGGTAATTGTTAAAATTGATCCGCGCTACTTTAGACCTGCAGAAGTTGAGACGCTCTTAGGAGATCCGTCCAAGGCAAAAGCTGAACTGGGTTGGGAGCCTGAGATAACTGCGCAAGAAATGTGTAAGGAGATGGTTGAAGAAGACCACAAGGCTGCGCGACGCCTTGCGCTCCTGAAAGAGCATGATCTCGAGCTTCCCGTGTCGATTGAAAACTAAGGCTAAGTGATGAAAAAAATCTTTGTTGCAGGTCACAGGGGAATGGTTGGCAGCGCTATTTGTCGAAAATTACAAAGTCAGTCTGATGCTGCGATCTCTACGCGCAATCGCGACGAACTGGATTTGTGTGATCAGCGAGCCGTCCATGAGTTTATGAAATCGGAACAGCCCGATGAGGTTATTCTAGCCGCAGCTAAGGTCGGTGGCATCTATGCTAATAATATCTATCCGGCCGAGTTTATCTATCAAAATCTACAAATTCAAAATAACATTATCCACGCAGCACACATGAATGATGTGCAGAAATTACTCTTTCTTGGCTCATCCTGCATTTATCCACGATCAGTAGAACAGCCAATGCGTGAAGATGCCCTCCTTACTGGAATACTCGAGCCCACAAACGAACCCTATGCAATCGCCAAGATCGCTGGGATCAAAATGTGTGAGAGTTATAATCGCCAATATGGTAGAGACTACCGTTCTGTGATGCCAACGAACCTATATGGGCCGGGAGATAATTATCATCCTGAAAATAGTCATGTTGTCCCGGCACTGATCAGACGTTTCCACGAAGCTAAATTAAACAATCTAAATGAAGTTATCGTCTGGGGGTCGGGAAAGCCCATGCGTGAATTTTTGTATGTGGACGATATGGCTGAAGCCAGCTTGTTTGTACACACTCTGGACCAAACAATTTATGCAGAAAATATAGAGCCGATGTTATCGCACATTAATGTCGGAACAGGCGTTGACATTACAATAAATGAACTTGCCCAAACTATCAAAGACGTTGTTGGCTTTAATGGTGAGCTCATATTTGATGCATCCAAACCTGACGGAACAATGCGTAAGTTGATGGATGTTTCAACATTGCATAGACTTGGTTATATTGCACCTACCAATTTGCGATCTGGGTTAGAATTAGCTTATGCAGATTTTCTTAAAAACAGTTCCTTTTTAAGGATGTAGGCGTGATACTGGATCACTTCCAAATGTTATGCTGCGAAAACCGCAAATATCTCGAAACAGTCTCTGCATTCGAGCATCCACCATGTCTAGCCCCCTATATTTGTCCATTGATTTTTGGTTTCTCTAATAGGGTTTCTGGGGCGGGTGGGCGCATGTTTAATGCGTGATGAGGGATTGCTTTTGTCTGCCATAGCAAGGCCCGAAAATGCCTACCATTATTCTGACCCTAAACCAGACATTGCTGAAATTGCTGCCGCCTATGGCTTTGGCCTCGCTTGTCCGTCGTCAGTGTTTATGGAACCAATGGCGGCCTAAACTAAGAGAGAGTTTGGCTCATCTGGTTGGTTTGATTATGCGGCGTGCTGGTGGTGATGCAAGCTCCGCGTTTCGAGTGTCTTCCGTTTGATCCTTTCGCGTTGTTTCAGAATGGCTTTGTCACGCCCGAAGTAGACGTCGGCCGGTGTGACGTTGTTGATGCTCTCGTGGTAGCGCTGATGATTGTAGTGGTCGACGAAGGCCTCGATCTGGGCCTCAAGATCCCCCGGCAGGAAGTAGTTTTCCAGCAAGATGCGGTTCTTTAAGGTCTGGTTCCAGCGCTCGATCTTGCCTTGCGTTTGCGGATGATATGGCGCGCCGCGAGAGTGCTTCATCCCCTTGTCCTTCAACCAGTCTGCCAAGTCACCTGAGACGTAGCTAGAGCCGTTGTCACTGAGCAGACGTGGCTTGTGAACGACGTGCACCTGATCACAGCCCGATGCTTGCAATGCGAGGTCCAGCGTGTCCGTCACATCCTCTGCCCGCATGTTCGTGCAAAGCTTCTAGGACACGATGTAGCGGCTGTAATCATCAAGGACAGTGCTGAGATAGAACCAGCCCCAGCCCAATACCTTGATGTAGATGAAGTCGGTCTGCCAAAGCTGATTGATGGCTGTCGTTTTGTGCTGGAACTCATCGGCTGCTTTGAGAACGATGAAGGCTGGGCTGGTGATTAGGTCATGAGCCTTGAGCACGCAATAGACAGTGGATTCTGACACAAAGTACCGTTCCTGATCCGTGAATGTCACCGCCAACTCACGCGGTGACAGTTCCGTCTTCTGCAGGGCGAAGTCGACAACCTTGCGCTTCACCTCGTCAGGCACGCGGTTCCAAACGTGCTTTGGCTTCGGTGATTAATCCTGCAATCCAGCCTCACTACGCTGCAGATATCGATCATAGCAGCGGTAGAACGTGGTACGTGGAATGCCGAGCTTGGCTAGTGTCACACGGGCCGACAGATGGCTTTCCTCGACCAGCCGGATGATCGCCAACTTCTCTGATGCAGGGTACCTCATTCGTGGTCGCCCCCATCGCCTGTCATGCTTTTTTTGAGAAGGCGCAATTCGAGCGTCTGCTCCGCAACTACCTCTTTGAGGTCCTTAGCTTCACGGCTTCACCTCATCAGTGTTCGCAGCCCGTGCTGTATCGCCTGCCAGCCGCTTTTTACCAGCCTCCATGAAGTCCTTCGACCACTTGTAATAGATGCCTTGGGGGATCCCCTCACGTCGGCACAGCTCTGCAATGCTGTCCTCGCCGCGCAGGCCATCCACCACGATCCTGATTTTCTCTTCCGATGAATAATGCTTACGCGTGGCGCGCTTGATGTCTTTGACGATCTTCTCGCCGGGTGTCTTGGTTGTCTTTCTCATCGTCCACTCCTCAGTGGTTACGATGAGCAACAAACCCTCTCTTAGCAAATAACCCTATTTGGACCCATAGGCGCTGACGTCAGACAATTTGTTCTCTGGGCGCGATAAGATCCTGAACTCTGCCTTAGCGGTGTGGGACCTGCACCCACTTATTGGAACTGGCTGGTTCAGCTTTGGCAGAGCCACGTCAGAGGATGCGGTGCGCGCGGCGCTAGAAGCTGACGGCATCGCATATGATCTGAATGTCTACTGGCACCATGCCCACGGCCACAATTTGTGGACGACCATGCTCATTGAGCGGGGCCTGGTTGGCTTTGCGATGGTGACCATCCTGCTGTTCCTCTATTTCCGAACTTTCCTGCCGATTGCGCTTAGCCGCGAGCAGCTCGACCCGGTCGACCGCGGTGCGGCTCTGGGGGCGCTGCTGGTCGCAGTGGGCTTCGCAGTGGCGGGGCTGGGTAACACGGCGATGATGAATGAGCATGGCCACTCCGGCATGGCGTTCATCGCCGTGGCCTATGGATACCTGAGGGGCAGGGGGATTATTCACTCAAGTCAGCGAACGTCGCAGTGAGTGAGCGCTGCGTTGTCAGGCCATCATGCAGTTAGTGTCCTTCGGTCATTTCGCAGTGTCGCTATTGTGGCCTAACCCAAATGTCACGAAACGCTGATTATGCGACGCCAGTGGTGGCCCGCGGGGGCCAACCCTGTGAGTGCCCCGAGTGCGGGGCCTGGCGGGCGTGGGAGTTGCCCCGCGCGGGCTGATTGGGTTGGGTCCGGTCTGGCGACGTGGCACTCCTGGAGCGCGCCCCTCGGGTAGTGGCACCCGCGCGGCTGCCGTGTGGTTGTTGCTCGGGGCCGCCGTCTTGCCTCAGTTATTGCTTGTTGGCCCCACTCAATGTCTTTAGCATAACACTGGGACTTACACCGAGGTGAAATAAGTGGCCCTAAACAGTGAACATTTAATCAACTTTGTTTTTGTATTTTCCGCGGCGCTGGTGCTGAGCGTGGCGCTCGTTTTCGTGCGCATTGGGCGGGGCGCGTCGGATCTGTCGGCGCAGCAGTCGTCGCACACGCGCCCCACCTCGAGGCTGGGCGGCTTATCGGTAGTCGGTGCCATTTTTATCGGCACTTGGTTCTGGTTCGTGAGTGCCGAATTGTCTGCCGCGTATCAATTGTTCTTAATTGTCTCCGCCCCACTCTTTATCGCGGGAGTGGCCGAGGATTTTGGTGTGGCCACTGGCGTTAGGCTGCGCCTGCTGGCGGCGGTCGTGTCCGGCGCGGGCTTCGTGGTGGCCTTCGGCCAGTGGCTGCCCAGGCTAGATGTGGCAATTCTGGATGTTGCGATGGCTTGGCCGGTCTTTGCCGTGCCCTTCACAGTAGTGGCCTGCGCTGGAGTGGCCCACGCATTTAATCTCATTGACGGCATTAATGGCCTGTCCTCAGTTGTGTCCATTGGCGCCTGCGCGGCACTGATGGCCATCTGCGCGCAAGTGGGGCTCTGGTCGCATTTTCAGGCGCTCGGCCTCCTCCTCGCGGCGGTGGCTGGGTTTATGGTCGTGAATTTTCCATTTGGGCGCCTCTTCTTGGGAGATGGTGGCGCGTATATCATTGGCCATATTTTGGTTTGGACGGCGGTGTCCGTCGTTTGGATGTCGCCGGACGTGTCGACATTTGCGGTCCTGCTGATTTTTTTCTGGCCAATTGCCGACACTGTGCTCGCAATTTGGCGCCGCGGCACTCGCGGCCGCGACATGATGCAGCCTGATCGCCTGCACTTCCACCAGCTCGTGATGCGGGGACTTGAGGTGGCCGTGCTGGGTCGCGGGCGCCGCGAAATTGCGAACCCACTGGCGACAGTGGTCATCACGCCCCTGGCCATTGCCCCGATGGTCCTGGGGACCGTGTTCTATAACAGCCACGTAGCCAGCGTAATTTTTACTGTGTTGTCTTCTGCCTGCTTCGTCTTGGCGTATTTGATTGGAATTAAATGGGCGCGGAGGGGTCGGCGCCGAGTGTGACCCCACTGGCGCCTGAGTTTTAGCAAATACTGTGGCGGCGGCGGTGTTATGCTTCCAACAGTAACGGCTGAGCGGTGAGGCAGCGCCACAGAGTGGGGCTGCCTCCAGCGCCCCTATCCATAGCGCTTTCGGTTGTCAGTGGTGAGTGTGGGGGCTCACTATTGCGTTTTGCAATCCCGACGGGCTGTTGGCGTATTTAAAGCGCTCGCATTTGCACTGAGGTGCAAACCTGAGGCGGCAGTGTCCCCAGCGGCGGGCATTGGGGCGAGCTTTGTCTTGGCGGCTGGGACAATGCGGACTAATTCGCGAAAATTCGCGCCGGGGTTGGTGCGCCCAAACATGGTGTGTCGCTAGGGCGACCCCGCGTCGGGACATCAGCCCGAGCAGTTAACTTTGGGTCACGCGTGATCGCAGCGCTCCGCGAATGAGGACTGCGGCGGCTCCAAAGAAGCCGCCGAGCACGAGCGAGAGTGCTAGTATGAGCGAGGGCTTCTTGTGGTGATTGATTTCTACTGCCGATAGGTCGTACTGCACTGCCTGAAAATTCTGCTCGTCGCGCAGGGGGGTGGCGCCTACGGCCTGCTGAATATCTTCCAGCGTCGTATCTTGCTGCAGCGAGCGGAGTTCTGACTGCAGGCCGCGCAGGTTCGGCACGAATGCCTCCAATTGCTCGCGTGACGAGAGAATTTCTATTTGCCGCTCAATGGCGAGGTACCCGTCCATGTAAGTCATTCCACTTAGTGGGCCCGCTGGGCTTGCGCGTGTCTGTGAGGTGGAAAAACTTGTTCCCGTTCCCGTTCCCTGTTCTATTCCAAGGGAGCGGGCCAGTGATGCCTGCTCAGATAAGTATGATAGCTGATCGCTTATATTTATTTGGTAATCTTGGAGGCTATTCTCAATTTGGCGCTCAATTTGCGCGCCACGTCGCGTAGTCGCGCGCAGGGCTTCATTCGCCTCGGCATTGATGCGCTCCAAGACGCGCTGGCGGCTGGCCGCATTGGTTAAGTCGATAAGCTCGTCAATGAATGCATCGCTTCGGGATGTGTCATCAGACTGCCAGCTAATTTCCCAGCCTCTCGTCGTGCCCGACGGTGTTGGCGCTGCAATTTCTACTGAATTTATTCCAACTTCAAAAACTCGACGCGTAAGCTCTTGGTCGTACTCCGCCTCCGTGTCGTAATTCCGCGGGTCTGGCATGCCTAACTGGCGTATTGCCTCGGCGATCGTGTCGCGTCGTAGCAAAACAGCAGAAAATTCGGACATTAGGCCAGTGGAACTCACGATATCAGTATGGTCGATAGGGGCGATGTCGGTCCCTTCTATTGGCGTCGGCCTGTTCAGGCCGGCACTCTCTAAACTGCGCAACGCCCCCTCAATGGGTCGGAATTCGGAGGCGTACACGGCGTCGATTGGGCTCAGCTCAATTGAAGCGTCAAAGCTGTTGGGTGTGACCGCTAGATAAGCGCCGCCTATTGCGAGGGCGGCGGATGATATCCCGCCAATTAGCCACTTCCCGTCCCAAAGGGTCTGCACGAGTTCAAAGAGGTCGATTTCGTCGTCGTGTTGCTGTGTGTCAGGCATGTCCATCCCCAGTGTGTTGGGCGATAGGTAGCAAATTTCCTCGGTTATGCAACATCCGAGCCGCTGCTCCAGCTTTTATGTTACATTATGCCGCTTACGTGTCGTGGGTGCCCCTCAGGTGTCCGCATGCTGCACTTCAGTTTGGACGGCTGAGAGAAATATCTGCGGCGCATTTCCCAATTTGAGGCTGCGCCATCAATTATTGGGGGAATTGGTATTGGGTGGGTGGATATATTTGAATATGTCAGACGTGACACGACCTCGGAATGTAGTCGCTCCTGGCAGAGCGGGTGCGTGCTTGTGATTTGTTGCGCTGCGGTGGTAGGGAGCAGGGGGAAACAGTGGTGTAATTGAAGCGGGTTTGGTCGTGAGTGAAGCTCATCAGAACTGGTATTTGGTACAATTTAAGCCAAATTCTCACGCAATTGCTGTGCGTAACTTAACGCGCCAGAATTTTGAGATATTTCTACCTATGATTAAACACGTTCGGCGTGTTGGGTCCCGCTTCGTGGACGCTCAGGGGCCACTATTCCCGGGCTATTTGTTCATCAGGCTCGATTTTGGGTTCGGTGGCTGGCGGTCGGTTAATTCCACTTACGGTGTCTCACGTATTGTCTCTTTTTCTAATCAGCCAAGCCCAGTGCCAAGTGAACTAGTGGAGGGATTGAGGGCGCGCTGCGATGAAGACGGACTACTTGGCGCCGCCCCTGATTTAGAAGTCAATGATCAGGTGACGCTGCAAGTGGGCCCGTTCGCACAGTTTTTGGCAACAGTTGAGACGCTTGATGCGGACGAGCGTGTCTGGGTGTTAATTGACCTGATGGGGCAAAAAACACGTGTCAATGTTGGCCGTCAGGACGTTGTGAAATCTTGAGAGCCGGTTATTTATAGTCCCCTTATTGCAGATAAATTAGGCAGCCTAAGACGCTTACGCCCGATACTTTAGGGATTGCTGGCGGAGTGCGCCCACCCAATTTGTAGCCTTGCCCTAACACCCACCCCCCAAGCAAAACCAACCCCGCCAAAAACACCGTCTGCCCCGCGACCATCGCCGTTGATGACGCGCCTACTTCAAGCAATTATGTCGGCGATGTCCTCATGCCCTGTCTACCGTCAGCGCTTATGGTGCCAAATAGCGATATATGATGAGAGAGTGTTTCTGGCGCATCAGTAACCACTGAGGAGTGGGCGACGAGAAAGACACAGAAGAGCTCGCGCGAGAAGATCGTCAAAGACATTGAGTGGGCGACCCGCAAACACTGGTCATCCGAGGAGAAGATCAGGATCGGGCTAGATGGCCTTTATCGCAAAGACAGCATTGTTGAGCTTTGTCGCCGTAAGGGGATATCTCAGCTTATCTCTCAGCGCGGTTCAAAACCCGCCTTTGGCGTGTCCAAGCTTGGTTGATATTGCATCATTTGGTCTTGGTCTATCCGAGCGGCGCGCTCTACGCCTCGCGCAAGCGCTCGCGCGTGATCGCCACATGCACCTGCGCGCCATGGATCAGGGCCGCATCATTGAAATCATAGCGCGGGCTATGCAGCGGCGCGCAGTCCTCGCCATTGCCGATAAAGGCAAAACATCCCGGAACATGGGCGAGAAATCGCGCGAAATCTTCTGAGCCTGTCATGGGCTCGGGTCGGATGCGGATCTCGCGGGAGATCGGTGCCGCGGCGTCCAGCAAGGCCGCGGCCAAGTCTGGATCATTGATCGTGGGCACGAATTCGCGGCGATAGTCCAGCTCCACCTCAAGGCCATGGGTCAGGGCATTGCCTTCGCAAATGCGGCGCATTTCGGCCTCGATACGGGCCGAGACATCAGGGCTGAAACTGCGGCAATCGCCTGAAATACGCGCCTCGCTTGGCAGAGCATTGCGGGTGCCATCAGTGCTGATTTCCGTGACCGAGACCACGGCGATATCGGCAGGGTTCAGCCGCCGCGCGACGATGGTTTGCAGGTCAAGCACCAAAGCGCAGGCAGGCACCATCGCCTCGCGACCCCAATCAGGGCGGGAGGCATGACCGCCTTGGCCGCGCAATGTGATCTCGAAGATATCCTCCGCCGACATGATCGCGCCTGCGCGGGTCTCGATCGTGCCAAGGGGCAGGGCGGGCATGTTATGCAGGCCGAAAACCTCGTCAAAGGGGAAGCGTTCCAGCAAGCCGTCATCCAGCATCGCCGTTGCGCCTTGGCCCCATTCCTCAGCGGGTTGGAAGATGAAGCGCACGGTGCCGTCAAACCCGCCTTCCTCAGCAAGGAGTTGCGCCGCCCCAAGCAGCATGGCGGTATGCCCGTCATGGCCGCAGGCATGCATCAGCCCCTCGTTTTGCGAGGCATATTCCGCCCCCGTGGCCTCGGAGATGCGCAGGGCGTCCATATCGGCGCGCAGGCCAATCGCGCGGTTGGATGTGCCGCGTTTGAGCGTGCCCACAACGCCCGTGCCGCCCACGCCTTCTGCCACCTCAAGGCCAAAGCCGCGCAGGGTTTCGGCCACAAAAGCGGCGGTGCGGTTTTCCTCGAAGCCAAATTCGGGATGGCGGTGCAGATCGTGCCGCCACTGGGTCATGCGGCTCTCAAGGGCTGTCAGATCGCTCATGCAGCTTGGCCCAGAACCGCCTCGGGGCTCAGGCCCGTCATCTCTTGGAACAGGGCAGGGTCGGTTGCGCCTTCGGTGTTGAAGACCAACACCCGCGCGTCCGGCCCAAGCCCGATTTTTGCGGCCAGATCGGGCTGGTTCAACACCTCGATGGCCGCCGCCAACCCCGCGCCTCCGCTTTCGCCTGCAACAATTGCGGGGTCATCGCCTTTGGGGCGGGCAAGGCGGTTCATCACATCGGATGCGCTGGCCTCATCCACCGTCATGAAGCCATCGGCCACACGTTCCAGCACACGGAAGGCCACCATCGAGGGCTCGAAACATTCCAGCATCGCCATGACGGTGGAGTCGGTCTCGGGGACTTCCACGGGATGGCCGATTTTGGCGCTTTCATAGAGGCAGGCCGCACGCGCGGGATCAACAATGGTGATATGAGGGCGGTTTTCGCCCAGAACCAAACTCATATGGCCCGCAACCGCTGCTGCGAAGCCGCCCACGCCTGCTTGCAGGAAGATATGGGTAGGCGGCTGCGGCATGTCGGCCAAAGCCTCGCGGACCATGGCGGTATAGCCCTGCATCACGAGGGAGGGGATATATTCATAACCGGGCCATGAGGTGTCGGACAGCACCGTCCAGCCTTGGGTTTCAGCCACGCGGGAGGCCTCGGCCACCGAGGCGTCATAATTGCCCGCCACGCGGGTGATCTCGGCCCCGAAGGCGGCGATTGCGTCGGCGCGGGCTTGGCTTACGCCTGCATGCACAAAGATCACCGCGCGCGCGCCCATCAATTGTGCCCCTTGCGCGACCGAGCGCCCGTGATTGCCATCCGTAGCGCAAGCAAAAACCATTCCAGCGGCGACCTTGCGCACCTCTTCCGACATCACTTCGGAGATCGCGACCTCTCGGCCCAATTGGCGGCTGGCTTCTTCACGGACCAGCACCATCAGCGCATAGGCCCCGCCAAGCGCTTTGAAACTGCCCAGACCAAGGCGAAAGCCTTCATCTTTGACATAAAGCGCGCCAAGTCCCAGCTCACCCGCAAAAGCAGGCAGGGCATGAAGCGGCGTGGCACCCGCATTCTCGCGCATCGCCAGCGTTTGCGCTACGCGGTCTGCGCCCGCAATGCTCAGCGTTTCGGCATCACGCGGGTCAAGGGGCTGGCCGCGCGCGGCAAGGGGGCTGTGCAAATAGGGCTGTGTGGACATCGCTTTCCCTTCCTCTGGGCTATGCGGCGTTAGCTGGCGTCTTCGGTGATCTCACGCATCGCTTGTAGAAATTGCGCGACTTCCGTTTCGGTATTGTAATGGCACATCGAGACGCGGATCGCATTCACGATGCCCAAAGGCCCAAGGATATTGCCCGAGTAATGGTCATCCTTGCGCATATGGGTGCGGATGCCCCGCTCGCGTAATTTGGTGACAACATCGGCTGCGTCCTGATCCTTGACCGCGATGCAGACAAGCCCTTCGCGGCGCGGATTGTCCACGCCTCCGATGATGGTGACATCTTCCATCTGCGACAGACCTTTGAGATTGCCTGTACCATGGATCATCGCATTGGTCAGGCTTTGTTCATGGGCATGGATCGCTTCGCCTGCGGCCACCATGCGGTCGCGGCGGTCGCTGCTTTGGGTAAACTGGCTGCCCAACCATTCAAAATAATCCACCACATCCGAGAAGGTCGCATAAGCGCCCGTGTCGCGGGTGCCAAGTTCCCATGGCTCACCGGGGGCACCGACCAGATGATCATGGGGCAGGGCGGCCAGACGGTCCGAGATCCAAGCCACCCCATAGCCATGCCGCGAGAAGACCTTATAGGGCGAGATCACATAGCCATCGATCCCGTAGCTGGCGATATCAAGGCGGCCATGGGCGGCGTGCTGGATGCCATCAACAATGATAAAGCAATCAGGGGCCACAGCGCGGATGGCTTGAGAGATCGCGGGAATATCCATGCCCATACCCGTCACAGGCGAGGTGTGCAGGATGGTGGCCACCTGTGTGTCAGGGGTGATTTGCGCGGCATAGGCTGCGGCATCAACCGCGCCTGTTGCATCATCATGGGCGATCAGGACATGGGGTTTGCCCGCAACTTCGGCCCATTTATGCGCGGCACTGCGGCTGGCAGGATGCTCGACGGTTGAGCCCATGACCTTGCCCGCAGGCGTGCCAAGGCAAGCGGTGCGGATCAGGCGAAACAAAAGCTCCGTCCCGCTTTCGCCCACAAAGAACTGGCCATCAGGCGCATTGAACAAGATCGCCATATCAGCCTTGGCCTTGTCGATCATTGCGACCAGCGCCTTGGCGGCGGGGTTGTCGCGGCCCTGATTGTCAGGGATCGCGGCCATGCGGCCCGAGGTCTCGACCACGGAATTGAGCGTCAGCGCCCCGCCTGCATTTTCAAAGAAGACACGGTTGCCCTCAAAAGGGCAGGTGTCGACATGGGCGAAACGGGCGCGCACTTCCTCAAGAAGGCCGGGTTTGGACGTAAGCATGTGATATTTCCCGAATTGTGAACGGTCGGCCAGAGGCTGCTGGCATCCCCGAATGCTGACTATCCATAATTTCGCAGCGCCGTCCATGGGGCGCGCGAAGGTAAGGCGGGATGCGACTTTTGATCATTTCACGGGGCGGCAAATATGGCAGAGGCGCTGGGCCTTTCCTGCGCTTGGCCCAAAGACCTGTGTGCTTTGCAAAACACCTGATTGAAGTGCTTTGACGCAGCGGTTACAAACCGCTCGGACCACATAAAACGACAAGGCAAAATCATGAGTCACGAGGGGGTCATCCTTCTAATTATCGCGGCGCTTCCCTTTATCGGAGCGCTGTTGCCAGGGCTGATGATACGGGCAGGGCGCAATGCCTGCGCGATCGCGACCGCCGTGCCGACTCTTTTCGCGCTGACGATGCTGATCGTTTTGGCCCCCGCCGTTCTGCGCGGCGAGGTGATTCAAGCCCAGATTGAATGGCTGCCACAGCTTGGGCTGTCGGCCTCCTTCTTTCTGGATGGGTTGGGCCTGCTATTCGCGGGCATGATTCTGGGCGTGGGCCTGTTGATCACGCTTTATGCGCGCTTCTACCTCTCGGGCGCTGACCCTATGGGGCAGTTCTATACCTATCTGCTGATGTTCCAAGGCGCGATGCTTGGTATCGTTTTGTCCGATAACATCCTGCTTTTGTTGATTTTCTGGGAGCTGACTTCGCTCTCCTCCTTCTTGCTTATCGGCTATTGGAAGCATTTGCCCGAAGGCCGCCAAGGCGCGCGGATGGCGCTGACCGTCACGGGCGCGGGCGGACTTGCGATGATTGGCGGCATGCTGATCCTTGGCAATATCGCGGGCAGCTATAACCTGACCGATATCTTGGCAGCGGGCGATCTGATCCGCGCGTCCGAGTGGTATTTGCCAGCGCTGATCCTGATTTTGCTGGGGGCCTTTACCAAATCCGCGCAATTCCCCTTCCATTTCTGGCTGCCCCACGCGATGGCCGCGCCCACGCCTGTCTCGGCCTATCTGCATTCGGCCACGATGGTGAAGGCAGGGGTCTTCTTGATGGCGCGCATGTGGCCTGCGCTGGCGGGGACCGATGCGTGGTTCTATATCGTGACGACCACGGGCCTTGTGACGATGGTTCTGGGCGCGCTGATTGCGCTGTTCAAGGATGACCTCAAGGCGCTTCTGGCCTTCTCGACGGTCAGCCATCTGGGTCTTTTGACCATGCTTTTGGGCTTTGGCACCCAAGCGGCGGCTGTGGCGGCGGTATTCCACATCATCAACCACCTGACCTTCAAGGCGGCGCTGTTCATGACGGCGGGCATTGTCGATCATGAAACCCATACGCGCGATATCAAGCGTTTGGGCGGGTTGCGGCACTTGATGCCCATCACCTTTGTGATTGGCGCGGTTGCGGCGCTGTCCATGGCGGGGATACCGCTGTTCAACGGCTTCCTGTCTAAGGAAATGATGCTTGAGGAGGCCTCGCATACTGATTGGTTCTCAAGCCCCTATGCTGTGCCTGTTCTGGCGACGATTGGTGCGCTGCTCTCGGTGGCCTATTCGCTGCGTTTCATCTTCCATGTCTTCCTTGGACCCGTGCGCGACGACTACCCCCATACACCGCATGACCCGCCGTTTGGCATGTGGGCCGCGCCTGCGCTTCTTTGTGTCTTGGTGATTGTGATCGGTGTGGCCCCCTTCCTTGCCGAAGGCGTGGTCACGGCAGCCGCCAATGCTGTGACAGGGGCTGATCTGCATCCGCATCTCAAGATCTGGCACGGGGTGACACCTGCGCTGTGGATGTCTGTTCTGGCCGTCATTGGCGGGGCGGTTTTGCTGTCGCAACATGGCATGCTTGAGAAAATCTGGAACGCGATGCCGCGTCCCGAAGCCAAGGCCATTTTTGACAGGCTGGTTGCAGGGATCGTCGCGGCCTCGCGCGCTGTCACCGAGATCAGCCATAATGGCGCCATCAGCCGCTATCTGGCGATTTTCACCGTCACATCCGTGGCCTTTGGCTGGATTGCTTATTCGTCCAGCGGTCTGTCGGCCCCGACACGTGAATTGTTGCCTGTGCCGCCTGTGATTGCCGTGGGTTGGATCATGTTGATCGCGGCCACGATTTCGGTTGTGACCATGCATCACCACCGCTTTCGGGCGCTTGTCCTGATCGGGATTATCGGGCTGTCGATCTCGGCGGGTTTTGCCTATCTCTCGGCCCCTGATCTGGCGCTGACGCAAATCTCGGTCGAGACCGTGACCATCATGCTGCTGCTTCTGGCGCTGCATTTCATGCCGAAATCAACGCCCAAAGAAAGCTCCACTGGTCTGAAGCTGCGCGATGGTCTGATCGCGCTTGGCGCGGGCGGCGGTGTGGCGGCTTTGGCCTATGCCTTCTTGATGCGCGATATCGAGACGATCTCGGAATACCACCTTGCCAATAGCTATGAAGGCGGGGGCGGGACCAATGTGGTCAATGTGATCTTGGTTGATTTCCGTGGCTATGACACTTTTGGTGAGATCATCGTTCTGGGCATCGCGGGCCTTGTGATCTACGCGATGATGCATGCGCTGCTGGATGGACCAGCGGGGCGGCGGTTGCGCAAAGCGGATTTCTCGAATGATATCTCGCGCGACAGGCACCCCTTGATGATGGTTGTTGTCACCCGCGTCTTGATGCCAATCGCGGTTGTTGTGGGCCTTTATATCTTCCTGCGCGGTCATAACGAGCCGGGCGGTGGGTTTGTCGCGGGGCTTGTGATCGCGATTGCGCTGTTGATGCAATATATGGCCTCGGGCTTTGCATGGACCCAAGAGCGTAAGCGGATCGAATATCACACCATGATCGGGCTTGGCGTTGTGATTGCAGGGCTGACGGGCGTGGGTGCATGGCTGGCGGGCAAGCCGTTTCTGACCAGCGCCTATACCTATATCCACCTTCCCCCGATTGAGGAATTCGAGCTGGCCACGGCGATGCTGTTTGATCTTGGCGTCTTCCTGACGGTCTTGGGTGCTGTGATGTTGATGCTCTATAGCCTCAGCCGCATCGCGGGTGTTGGCGGTGAGACAGTCAATCTCGAGCCGATGGATTACGACCCTGGCCAAAAGGCCAAAGACGAGGGGGAGGGCTGATATGGAACTCATCGTTGCAAGCAGTATCGGCATTCTGACAGCAGGCGGGATTTACCTGCTTTTGCGGCTCAGAACCTTTCCTGTCATCCTTGGCCTTGCGCTGCTATCCTATGCGGTGAATGTCTTTTTGTTCGCCAGCGGGCGACTGGCGATTGACCAATCCCCCATCCTGTCGAAATACGGCGATGCAAGCTATACCGACCCGCTTCCGCAAGCCCTTGTTCTGACCGCGATCGTGATCTCCTTCGGGATGACGGCTGTGCTGGTGATGCTTGGGCTCGTGGCCTATCTGGAGGCCGATAGCGACCGCATCGACCTTGACCCAGAGGGCAGCGATACAGACGACGATAACGAGAGGGCCGCCTGATGCACTGGATTATTCTGCCGGTCATCCTGCCGGCACTTCTGGCCCCGATCATTGCCTTTGCAATGCGCTTTGACATCACCTTGGCGCGCATCGCCTCGGTTACGGGCACTGTCCTTCTGGCGGGGATTGCGCTGGCGCTTGCCGCGTTCGCGGTAGATGGCACGACCCATGTCTATCGGCTTGGGGATTGGCCCGCACCTTTCGGGATTGTCCTTGTTCTTGACCGCCTTTCGGCTCTGATGGTGCTGTTGACCTCCTCGCTGGCGCTGATTGTGTTGATCCATGCGATCACGACGGGTTGGGACGCGCGGGGCCGCCATTTCCATGCCCTGTTCCAGTTCCAGCTTATGGGCGTTTGCGGGGCCTTCCTGACGGGGGACATCTTTAACCTGTTTGTTTTCTTCGAGGTTCTGCTGATTGCGTCGTATGGTTTGATGATCCATTCGGGCGGCAAGGAACGGATGCAGGCGGGGCTGCAATATGTGGTCATGAACCTTGCGGGATCGACGCTGTTCCTCTTTGCTTTGGGCACGCTTTATGCCTCGACAGGCACGCTCAATATAGCCGATCTTGCGCTGCGTATCCCTGAAATTCCGATGGAAGAGGCGGCGCTTGTCCGTGTGGCGGTGATCTTGCTGATGATCGTGTTTGCCCTGAAAGCCGCGCTTTTCCCTGTGCAATTCTGGCTGCCTGCCACCTATGCGCAAGCGCCCGCACCTGTGGCAGCACTTTTTGCGATTATGACCAAGGTCGGGGCCTATGCGATCTTGCGGGTGCATACCACGGTCTTTGGTCCGGGCAGTGCAGGTACGGAAGATCTGGCGGGGACATGGTTGTTCCCAGCCGCGATCCTGACCATCGCCATCGGCGCTTTGGGTGTTCTGGGCGCGCGTCGACTGATGCCGCTGATCGCCTTCTCGGTCGTGGGATCGATGGGAACCTTGTTCATCAGTGTGGCCATGTTCACCCCTGTGGGGATGTCGGCGGCGCTCTATTATATGGTTCATTCCACCTTTGCGGCGGCCTGCCTGTTTCTAATCGCTGATCTCGTGGTCTCACGCCGCTCGGGCGACAGGTTGCGCCCCGAAGCCCCAACCGTGCAAAACGGCCTGTTTGCGGCGCTGTTCTTCGCGGCGGCCATCGCCATGGCGGGGATGCCACCGCTGAGCGGCTTCTTGGGCAAGCTGCTGATCCTTGACGCGATCCGTGATCCTGACACGATTGTCTGGGGCTGGTCGGCGGTGCTGATCGGCTCGCTCCTGACGATTGTGGGCTTTGGCCGCGCAGGGAGCATCCTGTTCTGGAAATCCACATCCCTGACGCCAGAGGCCGCGCCTGAGGCACCCCAGCCCGCGCCCGCCACAACAGGGCAGGTGGCCCCCGTTATGTTGACCTTGGCCGTCTTGGCAGGGCTTGCGGTTTTTGCAGGACCCGTCTCGGCCTATCTGGGCGCGACCTCGTCGCAGCTTTTTGATCGCCAAGGCTATGTCGATGCCGTTCTCAACCCAAGTGAGGGGAGCTGAGCCATGTTGTTTCGTTTCATTCCACATCCTCTGCTCAGCGTGACCCTTGTTCTGGTCTGGTTCGGTCTGGTGAACACCTTCACCTTGGGCAATCTGATCCTTGGGGTGGCTTTTGGCGTGATCATCCCGATGCTGACGGCTTCCTACTGGCCTGATCGTCCCAAACTGGCGCGCCCACTCAAGGTTGTTGAATATGTCTTGGTCGTGCTGTGGGATATTGTCGTGGCCAATGTGCAGGTGGCGATGATCATCATGTTCAAGCGCGAAGCCACGATCAATTCGCAATGGATTGTTATCCCGCTCGAGCTGAGATCGGCCGAGGCCATCACCGTGCTGGCAGGCACCATCACCATGACGCCCGGAACCGTATCGGCAACGCTTGCGGCCGATGGCGGTGCGATCCTTGTGCATTGCCTGCATACTGATGACCCTGATGCGGTGCGCGACGAGATCAAAACCCGCTATGAGCGCCGCCTATTGGAGATTTTCCCATGATCGAATACGCGCTGATCTTTGCTGTAAGCTGCTATGCTATCGCGCTTGCGCTGGACCTTTGGCGGATCGCCATTGGCCCCGATAGCGCCGACCGCATCCTTGCGCTGGATACAATGGTGATCAATGTGATCGCGCTCTTGGTGCTCTATGGCGTCTGGCGCGGCACCGCGATCTATTTTGAGCCTGCCATGCTGATCGCTATGGTGGGCTTCGTCTCGACAGTTGCCTATTGCCGCTTCTTGTTGCGCGGCAACATCATCGAATAGGGGCGGGAATATGAACTTTTTTGTAGAACTCCTGATTTCCATCTCGCTCGTTATTGGCGGTGTCTTCGGCTTTGTCGGCTCCTATGGGTTGATCAAACTGAAAGGCTCGCTGCAGCGCCTGCATGCGCCCACAACGGCCACCACATTGGGGGTAGGGGGCGTGTTGATCGCCTCGATGATCTATTTCTTCGCCAAGACGGGGCATATCTCGGTGCATGAGTTGCTGATCACGCTGTTTTTGTTCCTGACAGCGCCGATAACGGCGAATTTCATCGCCAAAGCCTATCTCTCGCGGAATGTGGATAAGAAAGACCTGCCCCCGAGTGAGGGCGCATTTGGCTGGTCGGTCTATGACGATCCGCCCGAGGCAGATTCGGACAAGTAACGCCGATACGGCCTTAGCACCGCGCCGAGCCTGCGGGCTTTGCGCTGTCCCTCCCGATCCGTGCCATGCTGCGGGATGGGGGGATGCGTTTGCCCGTTTAAAATCAGTTTGATTTCAAGTACTTATTCTGCGCCTTGGCAAAAGGTGATCACATTTGCCTTGGGTCATCTGACTGTCACACTCGTTTTCTATGGTCCCTCCAACCTAAACTGGGAGGGGTCGCCCGATGCATTTCAGAACGCTGTTCCTGTCGGATATTCACTTGGGAACGCGTGGCTGTCGGGCAGATTTATTGGTGCCTTTTCTGCGCCAGCATGAAGCGGGAACGATCTATCTCATTGGCGATATTTTTGATGGTTGGGCGCTGAGCAAGCGCGGCTGGCATTGGCCGCAGGAACATAACAATGTCGTCCAGACCCTGCTGGACAAAGCGCGGCGCGGCACGCGGATTATCTTTGTTCCAGGCAATCATGACGAGGTCATGCGCCAATATCTCGGCACCCATTTCGGCGGCATCGAAGTGATGCAAACGGCCGATTTCACGGGGCTGAACGGCAAGCGTTATCTGGTGACCCATGGCGATCAATTCGATGCGGTGGTGATGAATGCCAAATGGCTCGCCCATTATGGGGATACCGTTTATGATTTCCTGCTCTGGCTGAACCCCAAAATCAACCGCGTCAGATCACTGTGGAGCGGGCGGTATTGGTCCTTGTCAAAATGGGCCAAACAGCAGGTCAAAGGCGCTGTGAATTTCATCGGACAATATGAACATGTCCTCTCTGAGGAGGCCAAGCGCGGCGGTTATGACGGTGTGATTTGTGGCCATATCCACCATGCCAATATCCGCAAGATCAAGGATATCGACTATATCAATACGGGCGATTGGGTCGAAAGCTGCACAGCCATCGTGGAGCATGCAACGGGTGCCATCGAACTCATCGATTGGGAAGAAAAGGCTTCGGTCAATATGGGGCGCAAGCCGCGCGCCAAACCCCAAAAACAACTTGTGAAGCTAGACAGTTAGGCAGGCAAATATGACGTCAGTGACAAAGCAGCTGAGCGAAGCTGTCAATCAAAACGCCACGATCACACGTGAAGGCCTGTTGGAGCGCCTTTTTGCGCGGCTCTTTCACGGGCTGATCTATGCGCAAATCTGGGAAGATCCTGTGGTCGATATGGAGGCGCTCAAGATCGGTGCGGATGACAATATCGTTTGTATCGCATCGGGCGGGTGCAATCTGCTGTCCTATCTCACCGCGAACCCTGCCTCGATCACGGCGGTTGATCTGTCGCCTGCGCATGTGATGCTGAACAAGCTGAAGCTGGCGGCTGTGCAGCATTTGCCTGATCATGAGACCCTGTTCCAAGTTCTGGGGCGCGGCGATCAGGCCGACAACCTCGAGATTTTTGACACCTATATCGCCCCGCATCTGGATGAAGACGTGCGCGCCTATTGGAATGGCCGCGCGCTGCTTGGCGCGCGCAAGACCATCCTTGCCCGCGGGCTTTATCGGCACGGAGTATTGGGGCGCTTTATCGGGCTGGTGCATGTTGTGGCGCGCCTGTCGCGCGTTGATTTCAAACCGTTTCTTGAGGCGCGCACGCTTGAGGAACAGACCGCCTTTTTCAACACCCAGATCGCGCCCGTCTATGACACATGGCTGGTGAAATTTCTGGCCAAACGCCGTGCATCGCTGTTCGGCCTTGGGATACCGCCTGCGCAATATGACAAGCTGGCCGCAGATGCAGGCGGCGATATCATCGAGGTGCTCAAAGAACGCACACGCAAGCTGTTTTGCGATTTCCCGATCCGCGAGAATTACTTTGCATGGCAAGCCGCCAATCGCGGCTACCAGCCCGGCGACAATCCTGCCGTGCCGCCCTATCTTGAGGCCGCGCATTTCGAAACCGTCATGGGCAATGCCTCCAAAGTGCGTGTCCTTAACGAGTCGCTGACCGATATGCTGGCGAAACAGCCGACCGCGTCCAAGGATTGCTATGTTCTGCTGGATGCGCAGGACTGGATGAATGACGACCAGCTCAATGCCCTTTGGAGCCAGATCACCCGCACGGCCAAGCCAAATGCCCGCGTGATCTTCAGAACGGGTGGGGCAGATGACATCCTGCCAGGCCGCGTGGCCGAGGAAACCCTGTCGCAATGGGCCTATCAAGCGGCCGCATCCGAGGCAGGGTTCAAGGCAGACCGCTCCGCGATCTATGGTGGTTTCCACCTCTATCAATTGAAGGGCTAAGCGCATGACAGATACCCATGGCGCCTTGATGGATCAGGTCTATCGCAGGCAAAGGCTGATCTATGACGCGACCCGCAAATACTATCTGCTCGGGCGCGATTTCACATTGCGCGAGCTGCATCCCGACCCCGACGCCCATGTGTTGGAGGTCGCTTGCGGCACAGGACGAAACTTGGATGAAATCTCCGCGCGCTATCCAAACAGGTCTCTTTATGGCTTGGATATCTCCTCGCAAATGCTGCGAACGGCCGAGGCGAAACTGGGCAGCAAAGCAAAACTGGCCTTGGGCGATGCCTGCCAGTTTGATCCGTTGGATTTGTTCGGTCAGGAGAAATTTGACCGGATTTTGATGTCCTATTGCATCTCGATGATCCCCAATTGGGAGGCCGCCATTCCCGAGGCGCTGCGCCATCTCAAACCTGGTGGAGAGTTGCATATCGTTGATTTCGGAGACCAATCTGACTTGCCGCGCTGGTTCAACACACGGCTCCGCTCATGGCTGGACCGCTTCCACGTGACCCCACGCGATAGCTTGCAAGAGGCTTTGAAGGGCCATGATGGGTTCGAGGTGCATTGGCAGCCTTTGCTCAAAAGCTACGCCCAATATGCGCGGTTGTCCAAAGCGGGTGGTGAGGGCTGAGCCGCAGAGTTTAAAACCCTCGCGCCACCGCGCGTAAGAAAGATCCTGTTTATGAGTACTTCCAACAGCTTGAAATTTTAACGGGACTCCAGCTCTCTGATCTTGCGCATAAAGTTGCTGGATTTTTCCGCTTATCTAAAAAAACCAAAGTCCCAGCAAAACCAATCCCGCCAAGAACACTGTCTGGCCCGCGATCATCGCAGTTGATGATGCGCCCACGTCGCGCAATTGTGCCAGCGATGTTTTCATGCCCACAGCGGCCACCGCCGTCACCAAGGCCGCACTTGAGAGTCTGGCAGCGGGCGGGCCCAAGTCGGCGGGAACCAGTTGCATTGAATTCAGCGCGGCCAGCACCAAAAACACCACTACAAAGCCCGGCAAGAGGGGCGGGCGTTTCGAACCCTCAGGCACATTCCCGCGCAGCAGGAGCGAGCCGATCAGCACCACAGGGGCCAACAAAGTCACGCGCAGCAGTTTGACCAAGGTGGCCAATTCGCCCGTCTCCTCCGAGACCGAAAATCCCGCCCCCACCACTTGCGCCACATCATGGATGGTTGCGCCAAGGAAGAGGCCCGTTTCATGCTCGGACAGGCCCAAGGCGCTGGCCAAAATCGGGTAGAGGATCATCGCCACCGTCGAGAGCAGCGTGACCGAGATCACCGTGAAGACCAGATCGCGCTCGGCCTCGGGGCGTTTGGGCAGGATCGAGCTGATCGCCATCGCGGCAGATGCGCCGCAAATCGCGACCGCTCCGCCTGTCAGAAAGCCGAATAACCGCTCGCGCCCGAAAAGGCGGGCGGTGGCTATCGACCCCACAATCGTTATGGCCACGGCCAATACGAGGAAGGCCAGAAATTCCCAACCCACGGCTTGAACCATGTCAACGCTGACCCGCAGCCCCAGAAGGGCTACACCAAAGCGCAGCAACCAGCGCGCGGCAAAGGTGATGCCGTCCGCCATGCGCGGGTCTTCCGTCATGAAATGGAAGGGGATGCCCAGTAGGATCGCCATCAGCATCACAGGCGCGCCATAATGGTCGGATAGGAACTGCGCCGCCATTGCGATCAGCGCTGCCATGGTCAGCCCCGGCGCGATGCTGCGCGCGGCGGCAAAGCGGGCTTTGATCCAGCTTGTGTCCATCATCCGCCCTCCCGCAGATTGGATAAATTTCAGCTTGTGTAGCGGCTCGGTTCATGTAGATCAATTGGGTATCAATTTTTCCAACGACGGGAGGCGTTCGGAAAATGGCACCGAAAATGGGCGCGCCGAATGCCCTGCCGCTCTATCTCCAAATCAGCGAATTGCTGATCCGTGAGATCGCCTCAGGGCGGCTTGTAGATGGTGAGCGTTTGCCGCCCGAACGCGACATGGCCAAGCAGCAGGGCACAACTGTGCGCACTTTGCGCAAATCCCTGTTGGAGCTAGAGAAAAAAGGCCTGCTTGAGCGCAAGCAGGGCTCGGGCAACTATATCCGTTCCAAGGCAGGTCACACCACCGAAAGCGTCTATTCGATGTTTCGGCTTGAGCTGCGCGAGGGGGGCGGTTTGCCCACGGCGCAGGTGCTGGATGTGACCCCCATGAAGAAGGATCGCCTCTGGGGTGAGGGTGAAGCAGCGACGCGCATCCGCCGTTTGCGATTCCTTAACAAACACCCCATCGCGGTCGAGGAAATCTGGCTGGACGGGCAGGCCGGTGCGATTGATCCTGCCGAGATATCAGACTCGCTCTATCGCTATTACCGTTTGCAATTGGGCCTATGGATCACCCGCGCCGAAGATCGTGTCTCCATCGACAAAACCCCTGATTGGGCGCCTGAGGCTTTTGCTCCGAAAAGGGGTGAAATTACCGCCCATATTGAGCGGTATAGTTGGGCGCAGGGCAGGGCGCCTGTCGAGTTTTCCCGCACATGGTTCGACACTGAAAAAGCACATTACGTGCAACGCATGATCTAAGGAGAAAGACGCGTGTCCAAGACAATATATGGCGTAATCGGCTGTGGCATGATGGGGCAGGAGCATCTGCAAAACATCGCGCTTCTGGACCAAGCCGAGGTTGCCGCGATTTTTGAGCCTGACGTCGGTATGGCGGCCAAGGCGCAGGCTTTGGCCCCGCAGGCCCGAATGATGGATAGCATCGAGGCGCTGCTGGCTTTGCCCGATCTGGATTGCCTTTTGATTGCCAGCCCCAATTTCTGCCATGTCGGGCAGTTGGAGCAGATTGCGGCGATCAACCCCTTGCCCGTGCTGGTCGAGAAGCCGCTTTTCACCGACCCCGCCGATCGTACCCGCATCGAGGCGCTGATGGCCAGCTATCCCGCGCCGATCTGGGTTGCGATGGAATATCGCTATATGCCGCCAATCGCTGCTTTGCTGAGCGAGGCCAAACAGGCAACGGGCGGGATCAATATGCTTACCATTCGCGAGCATCGTTTTCCCTTTCTCGAGAAGGTCGGGGATTGGAACCGTTTCAACCGCAACACAGGTGGGACCTTTGTTGAGAAATGCTGCCATTTCTTCGATCTGATGCGGCTGGTGCTCGGGGCCGAACCTGTCCGCGTGATGGCCTCGGGGGGGCAGGCGGTCAATCATCTGGATGAAAGCTATGCGGGCGAGGTGCCTGATATCCTTGATCATGGCTATGTCATCGTTGATTTTTCCAATGGTACCCGCGCGATGTTGGAGCTGTGCATGTTTGCCGAAGGCGCGCGCTATCAGGAAGAGGTCAGCGCGGTCGGTGCCAAGGGCAAGATCGAGGCGCTGGTGCCTGGCCCTGGCAGGTTCTGGCCTGCGCATCTGGGCGCGCCGCCCGTGCCGCAGTTGATCATCAGTCCGCGTGATCCCAAAGGGCCTGTCTTGCATGACATTCCCGTTGATCCGACCTTGCTGGCGGCGGGCGATCACAACGGCTCGACCTACTATCAGCATAAGGGGTTTCTTGAGATGGTGCGCGGAGAACGCGCAGCCCCCGAAGTGTCGTTGCGCGATGGTCTGATCTCGGTGCTGATGGGGCAGGCGGCACAGCAGTCGATGGCAACGGGTCAGGTGGTCGAGATATCCCTGCCTGCCTGAAGAAATTATTGATACACCATTGATGCAATGCGGACTGCCGATTACAAAAGACGCCACAGCATTGCGAAGGGGAGGACGTTATGAGTGTGGTTCCGGTTACATCCGCTGGTCTAGATGCCGCCGAAGTATCTTGGTTTGCGGCACTTTGTTCGGATGATTACCAGTTTCTGGGCGTGCCCGATGGGGATTTGCGCTCAAGCTGGGAGCATTGCTCGACAATTCTCAAAACGGCCGAGGCCAATGGTTTCCGCAATATCCTGTGCCCCTCCTCCTATCAGGTAGGCCAAGATACGTTGAGCTTCGTTGCGGGCGGTGCACCGATCACAGACAGGATCAATATGCTGGCGGCGGTGCGCTGCGGCGAGATGCAACCGATCATGCTGGCGCGCACCTTGGCGACGCTTGACCATATGCTCAAAGGGCGGCTTACGGTGAATATCATCTCCTCGGATTTTCCGGGCGAGAAAGCCGAGAGCAGTTTCCGCTATAAACGCTCGCGCGAGGTTGTGGATATCCTTAAACAGGCATGGACGCAGGACGAGATTAACTACTCTGGCGAAGTCTATGACTTCAAAGGAGTTTCTACTGACCCTGCCAAGCCGTATCAAACGGGCGGACCGCTGCTTTATTTCGGTGGATATAGTCCGGATGCGCTGGAGTTATGCGGGCAGCATTGTGATGTCTATCTGATGTGGCCCGAGCGCGAAGAAGAGCTTGCCGGCCGCATGAAGGCGGTTCATTCCGTCGCCGCGCGCTATGACAGGACGCTCGATTACGGGCTTCGGGTCCATATGATCGTGCGCGAAACCGAGGCCGAGGCCCGCGATTATGCCGAATATATCGTCAGCAAGCTGGATGATGAATATGGCAAGATGATCCGCGACCGCGCACATGATTCAATCTCGCTCGGGGTGGCGCATCAGGCCCGTGCTCGCGAATTGGCCGATCAATTCGGCTATATCGAGCCTAATCTCTGGACAGGTGTGGGCCGCGCGCGGTCGGGCTGCGGGGCGGCGCTTGTCGGTTCGGTTGATCAGGTTATGTCCAAGATCGAAGCGTATCAGAAAATGGGCATTCGCGCCTTTATCTTCTCGGGTTATCCGCATCTGGAAGAATGTGACTATTTCGGCAAACTTGTGATGCCGCATCTTAAAACCTGTTCGCTGCCAATCGAATATGGCCGCGTGCCAAGCCAAACCCCCAATACGCCCTTGGGCGCAGGAGAGCGCAAATGACCGACCGTCTATCCCTATCCGGCCAGCTTGAAATCTCGCGCCTTGTCTATGGCATGTGGCGTGTTGCCGATGATGAGAACACCGCGCCCGCACATGTGCAGGCCAAGCTGGAAGCCTGTCTCGAGCAGGGCATCACCACCATCGATCAGGCCGATATCTACGGCGATTACGGGGCCGAGGCGGTCTTGGGCGCGGCACTGAAATCCGCCCCGCATCTGCGCGACCAGATCGAATTGGTGACCAAATGCGATATCGTGGCCCCTTGCGGGAAATATGCCGATAAGCGCGTCAAATACTATGATACCTCGGCGGCTCATATCACGGCCTCGGTCGAGGCCTCGTTGACCAATATGGCCATCGACCGGATTGACCTTTTGTTGATTCACCGCCCCGATCCGATGATGGATCACCATGAAACGGGGGCGGCCCTTGATGCGTTGGTGGCCTCGGGCAAGGTCGGACATATTGGCGTGTCGAATTTCAAGCTCAATGACTGGAGCTTGCTGCAATCGGCCATGACTACCCCGCTGATTACCAACCAGATCGAGGCCAGCGTGCTGCATTTCGCCCCTTTCATCGATGGCGATATCGCATGGATGCAGGAGCGTGCCATTCGTCCCATGGCGTGGTCGCCCTTGGCGGGCGGCGCGCTGTTCTCCGAGCAGGGCGCGCCCGTGCGTGCTGTGCTGGAGCGTATCGCGGGCGAGCAGGGCGTTGATGCAACCGCCGTGGCGGTTGCTTGGCTTTTGGCCCATCCTGCCAAGATCGCACCCGTCATGGGCACAAATTCGCTGGAGCGTATCCGCGCGATCTCTTCCGCCAATAAGGTGCAGATCGACCGTGAAACATGGTTCGAGATTTTGACGGCAGCTTGGGGGCAAGAGGTGCCATGAGTTTTCAGGACACGATGGAGCAATTCATCCCCGGACCCGAGACGGGCAAGGCCCTGCGCGGAGCCTTGTCGCGCTTCGGCACAGGCGTCACGATTGTAACGACCATGACCAAGGACGGCCCCGTGGGGATCGCTGCCAACAGCTTTTCCTCGGTCTCGCTTGACCCCGCATTGGTCTTGTGGTCGGTCGGCAAGGCTTCACGGCGTTATCCCTATTTCTCTGGGGCCAAGCATATGGCGATCCATGTCTTGGGCGCGGATCAGCTGGATTTGTGCAAAGCCTTCGCGGCCTCTCCGCACGCGTTTGAAGGCGTGATCTGGGAGGAGGGCGCGCATGGCCTGCCGCTTTTGGCGGGATGTCTCGCGCGGTTCGAATGTGAACGCTATGCCGAATATGATGGCGGCGATCATGGCATTCTTGTCGGGCTGGTCCAGAAGGTCGCCTTTCGCGAAGGTGCGCCGTTGATCTGTTTTGGCAGCCAGTTCGGCCAGTTCCGCTTGGAAGGCTAGGCCATGTCCGCGGCGCCCGATCTAGCCGCCAGATTGGCCTCGCTTTTGGGCGAGACATGGTCCGCGCCCGATATCAGGCTAGTGCACAGGCGCAGCTTGCATGCCTATCACGATTGGGTGCTTGAGGATTTGATCTTCGCCAATAGCGCGGGCGAGGACATCCCCGCCTATTTCATTCGTCCGCCTGATGGCCATGGCCCTGTGCCCGCGATGGTCTATGCCCAGGCCCATGGGGGCAAATATGCGATGGGACGAGACGAACTGACCCAAGGCCGCGGATCGCTGCAAGGGCCTTATGGCGCGGCATTGGCCCAGATGGGTTGTGCCTCGCTTTGCCTTGAGATGCCCTGTTTCGGGGCAAGACAGCAGCCCGATGAAGCCTCCCGCGCCAAGGCGCTGGCATGGCAGGGCAGCACGCTGTTTGGGCAGATGCTGGCCGAGCAACGCGGCGGACTGGCGTTTTTGGCAAGCCATCCCGCAATTCTGCCTGACAGGATCGGCGCGATGGGGTTTTCCATGGGCTGCACCTTGGCGTGGTGGCTGGCGGCACTGGATCCGCGCATTCATGCGGTCACGGCGTTATGTTGTTTTGCCGATATCGCGGAATTGGTGCGGCTTGGCGCGCATGATGCGCATGGGGTCTATATGACGGTGCCAGGCCTTTTGCCTGTCGCGCGCACAGGCCAGATAGCGGGGCTGGCAGCCCCCCGCCCACTCCAGATTGCAATCGGCAGGCAAGACCCGCTGACCCCGCCCTCCGCCTTCGAGATTGCGCGCAAGGATCTGCTGCAGGCCTATGCGGCCCATGATGCGCAATCGGAGCTTCAGTTTCATCTGGAGGACGACACGGGCCATCTGGAAACACCCGCAATGCGCCAAGCGGTGCTGGAGTTCCTCAGGGCGGCCTTGCTGGAGGATTAGCCCGCGCCATCCTCGAAATAATCGCGGTTATCGGCGATCAGTTGCGTCAGCGTCGACAGGATCGAGCGTAAATGCAGCCGCATCCTGTCCAGAGCCTGACCGGAATAGCCATTGACGATGGAGTCCAGAATGCCGCGATGCTCTTCAAACAGCTCGGTCATCCGCTCCTGATGGCCAAGCGACAGACAGCGCAACCGATCAAGGGCGGTCTTTTCGCTCTGCAAGATGTTGCTGACACGCGGGTAACCCGTTGCCTCAGCCAAAAGGCTGTGGAATTGGTCATCAAGCGCATGGAATGTGGCGCGATCATTATCGGCAAGCGCATCGGCCTGTTGCTTGAGATTGGTTTCCAGCGCCGCGCGCGCGGCCTCAGATAGGCCCGTGTCGCAGAGCCGCCCGATCACGGCCACTTCAAGCGCTTCGCGCAGGAATTGCGCGCCGCGTATTTGATGCTCGGCCAGTTTCGACACATAGGTGCCGCGACTGGGATAGGTGACGACCAGCCCCTCGCGGCGCAACAGGGCAAAAGCCTCACGTACAGGGGTTCGGCTGGCCCCGAAGACCTGACCAATCTCGTTTTCCGAGATCATGCTTCCTGGGGTCAGGGTGACATTCAGAATTGCTGATTTCACATCCGTTGCAATCTGTTCTGCGGCAGGGCGGGACAGATCCAATGGCCTGACAGGCAAGGCGCTCATGTCAATATTGGACGCTTTTCTATTCACCCTTAGACCCTTTGCAGGAAGCATTCTACCCCACCTGTATACCGGTATTCAATTTGCTTGACAACCGCTCTGTGCCTGTGGCTGATTGAACAAGACAGTCGGGAGGGGGTGTCGCACTATGGCTGAGAAATCGCCAAAACGAGCGGTTCTGATTGGGGCGGGCATGGTTGCGCGCACCCATCTTGCGGCCTGTGCTTCGGCCTCGCAAAAGGTTGCCTTGGCGGGGATTTATTCGCGCAGCCCTGATCGGGCGCGCGCGCTGGCGGATGAGGCCCAAGCCATGCTTGGCGCATCGCCTCGGGCTTATGCATCTATTGATGACGTGGCCGCCGATGATAAAGTCGATTTCGCCATCATCCTGACCCCGCCCAATGCGCGGGCCGAGATCATCGCGCCGTTGGCGGCGGCGGGCAAACATATCCTTTTGGAAAAACCTGTTGCGCGCGATGGCGCGGAAGCGCGCGAGGTGGTGGGCCTTTGCAGCGCGGCGGGCGTCCGCTTGGGTGTGGTGTTCCAACATCGTATGCGGGCGGCCTCGCGGCAGGCGGCGCAGATGATCGCAACTGATACCTTCGGGCCTTTGGGTCTGGTCGAGATCAAGGTGCCATGGTGGCGCGAGCAAAGCTATTACGATGTCGCAGGTCGTGGCAGCTATGCTCGCGATGGCGGGGGTGTGCTGATCTCGCAGGCGATCCACACGATTGATCTGGCGCTGTCTCTGGCAGGCCCCGTGCAAAGCCTTCGCGCAATGGCCGTGACATCACGCTTTCATCAGATGGAGGCCGAGGATTTCGTGGTGGCGGGCTTGGAGTTCACCTGCGGGGCGGTGGGTTCATTGACCGCCAGCACCGCCAGTTTCCCCGGCGCGCCTGAGACGATTACCCTGCATTTCGATCTTGCGAGCTTGCATCTCGAGGCGGGCCAATTGCGCATATCTTGGCGCGATGGTCGCGTTGATACCTTTGGCGAGGAGGCTGGCACAGGCGGCGGGGCCGACCCGATGGCCTTCACCAGCGATTGGCACCAAGCCATTTTGGAAGATTTCGCCGATGCAATATCCGAGGATCGCGCGCCTTTGGTCACGGGCGAGGCCGCGCTTGCCGCCCATGATCTGATTGACGCCATCACCCGCGCTGCGCGCTCGGGCCAGACCGAGCAGGTGGCAGCATGACACGTCCCCTTCGCTTTGGCGCCATCGGTATTGATCACCGTCATATCTACGGAATGGCTGGCAGCATGATCAAGGCCGGCGCGGAATTTGTGGGGTGGTGGACCGACGGCCACCCGCCGCCCGAGGCGGGCATGATCGAGCGTTTTCCCGATGTCGCGCGCGTCGATGCGGCTGCGCGCTTGCTGGAAGACGACAGCATTGATCTGATCCTTCTGTCAGGCATTCCCCGCGACCGCGCGGATTGGGCGATTGCTGCGATGGAGGCAGGCAAGGATGTGATGACCGACAAGCCGGGCTGTATCAGTTTTGAGCAGCTTGACGCTCTGAAGGCTTGCGTGGCGCGCACGGGGCAGATCTGGTCGATTGATTTCTCGGAACGCTTCGAGGTTCCCTGCGCCTCAATGGCGGCAGATCTGGTCGCGCAAGGTGCGATTGGCAAGGTTGTGCAAACACTGGGGCTTGGTCCGCATCGCCTGAACCGCGCCACACGGCCCGATTGGTTCTTTGACCGTGCCGCCTATGGCGGGATCATCACCGATATCGGCAGCCACCAGATTGACCAATTCCTGTTCTTCACTGGCTCTCATGATGCCGAGATTACCATGGCCAATGTCGCAAATTACGCCAATCCCGAGGATCGGGGGCTGCAAGATTTCGGTGAGTTGGCGCTGCGCAGTGATCGGGCCCATGGCTATATCCGCCTTGATTGGTACACCCCCGATGCCTTGCCGAATTGGGGGGACGGGCGGCTGACCATTCTGGGCACTGAGGGTTATATCGAGCTGCGCAAATATGTGGATGTCGGCAGCCAAGGCACCGATCACCTGATCCTTGTGAATGGTACGCGCTGCGAGAAAATCGATGCGTCGGGGGCTCCGCTGCCCTATTTTGACAGGCTTATCCATGACATCCGCCACCGTGACGAGACAGCGATGAGCCAGAGCCATGTTTTCAAGGTCTGCGACTTGGCCCTGAAGGCTCAGGCGATGGCCGAAGGGCAGCGCCCGTGATCCGCGTGGCGATCATAGGGGCGGGCATCGGGGCCGAGCATTTGCAGGGCTACCGCGCCTTGCCGCAGCGGTTCCATGTCGGCACGCTTTGCGATCTGGATTTGGATCGCGCGCGCGCCGTGGCGGGCGCGGCGGGGGACGCGGGCGATATTGCCGTGACGAGCGATTTTGACGCCGTATTGGCCGATCCTGCGATTGATCTGGTGGATATTTGCCTGCCGCCGCATCTGCATGTTCCGATGAGCCTGAAGGCGCTTGCCGCCGCCAAGCATGTGATCTGCGAAAAACCTATCACCCGCGCCTTGTCCGAGGTCGATCAATTGATCGAGGCGGCAAGACAGGCAGGCCGTCAGGTTTTTCCCGTGTTCCAATACCGCTATGGTCGCGCGATGGCGCAACTGCGCGCTCTCAAATCCGCAGGGCTTTTGGGCCGCGCCTATACGGCCAGCCTCGAGACCCATTGGAACCGCGATGCCGCCTATTACGCCATTCCTTGGCGCGGCACATGGGATGGTGAGGCAGGTGGCGCGGTGCTGGGGCATGCGATCCATGCCCATGATCTGCTGTGTCACTTGCTGGGACCAGTGGCGCAGGTTTTTGCGATGACCGATACACGGGTCAATCCCATCGAGACCGAGGATTGCGCGGCGCTGGCCTTTCGGATGGAAAGCGGTGCCTTGTCCAGCAGTTCAATCACGCTTGGCGCGGGCAATGACACGACGCGGCTGCGCCTCTGCTACGAGCATCTGACCGCCGAGAGTGGCACAGCCCCCTACGCCCCGATGCAGGATAACTGGCGCTTCGTGGCCCGCTTGCCTGCACGCCAAGCCGAAATCGATGCGATTGTCGGAGAGGTTCCGGAAGGGCTTGGCGGTTTTGCAGGCTATCTGGAGGCCGTGGCCGATGCTTTGGCAGGCGCAGGCGGTGCAGAGGTTACCTTGCAAGACGATGGCCGCCGCTCAATCGAATTGATCACCGCGATCTATGCTTCAAGCCGAACGGGCAGGGCGGTTGCTTTGCCGCTTGGAGCCGATACAGTTTTCTACCAAGGGTGGCTGCCTGATCCGCCCGCTTTTTCACGCCTATCAGGACAATAAGGGAGGAACCTGACCAATGAAGAAGAATATCTTGATGACGACAGCCTTGGCGGCTGGACTGGGCATGGCGGCAAGCGCTTCCATGGCGCAGGAAATCCGCTTCATGTGCTATTCGGATGGCAATGAATGCGAAGTCTATGACGACGTGCTCAGCCGTTTCGAGGCCGATAACCCGGGCGTTGATGTGATTGTCGACGTGGTGCCTTATCAGGCCATTCTGGAAAACCTGCCCGTGCAGCTTGCTGCCGGCACTGGCCCTGATCTGGCAAAAGTCACCGATCTTGGGGGTTTGAATGAATACTACCTTGATCTCGCGCCTCATGTGGATGCTGGATACTGGACTGACAGCTTCGGCGAGACGCTGAACTGGTACCGCGCAGGTGCCGATGACGCAGGCATCTATGGCATGCATAGCCAGTTGACCATCACGGGGCCTTTCGTCAACGCAACCCTGTTCGAGCAAGCTGGCGTCGAGTTGCCGGGTGCGGGTGCATCTTGGGATGATTGGGCTGCAGCCTCGCGCGCTGTCGCCGAAGCAACGGATGCTGATTTTGCAATGGCGATTGACCGCTCCGGTCACCGTGTGGCGGGCCCTGCCGTGTCTTATGGCGCGCAGTATTTCGATGCTGATGGCAATGGCCAATTGGTCGATGACGGCTTCACCGCCTTTGCCGAGCAATTCGTCGCTTGGAACGAAGATGGCACCATGGCACGTGATGTCTGGGCGGGGCAGGGTGGGGCAACCTATCAAGACGCCGCACAGGAATTCATCAATGGCGAGCTGGTCTTCTATTATTCCGGTTCATGGCAGGTCGGCCGCATGGATGACCAAGTGGGTGATTTCTTCGATTGGCAAGTTGTCGGCAGCCCCTGTGGTCCCGCTGGACCCTGCTCGGGCATGCCCGGTGGTGCAGGTGTCGTAGGCTTTAGCCAGACCGAGCATCCCGAGGTTGTGGCCGCTGTGATCGACTATCTCGCGCAAGAGGATGTCTATGCAGAAGTGGCCGCACGCACACGCAACCTGCCAGCCCATCTGGGTGTCGCGGGTGCTGGTGTTGAGTTCGAGGGCGCATCGCCTGCCGCTCAAGCTGCATTGACCGCATTCGCCGCCGATCTTGCCAATGTCTCGCCGATTGCCTTTGCCTATCAGGGCTATGCTGGCAACCGCGCGATGTTCGGCATCACGGTTGAGCGTCTGAGCCAAGCGATTGTGGGCGAATTGACCGTGGCAGAGGCCATGGAGCGCGCAAGCTCCGATCTTGCGGCAGCGATGGCGGAAAGCCAGTAACCCTTTAAAAACCTCGCGCCCCCTTTTGCAAATCGCGCAGATAGGGGGCGCGGCATTGCCAATGCGGAGGTCCCATGCTGCGGATCATCACCCCCATCATGCGTGTCATCGAAATTCCGTTTCTGGGCTTGCAGCGCCTGCTCGGGATCAATCGCCTTGCTTGGGCATTTCTTTTGCCAAACCTCGTGCTTTTTGGCCTTTTTGCCTTTCTTCCTGTAATCGTGAATGTGTTTTATGCAACCACAGGCAGTGACAATGTTCTTCTGGTTGACCGCCCCTATGTGGGCGCGCGAAACTTCAATAATCTAATGGATTGTTCCAATTTTCTTGATCCCAATTCCTGCCGCGAGGACAAGTTCTGGCGCGCGGTCTGGAACACGACATGGTTCGTGACCTTGCAGGTGGGCATCATGGTGGGCTTTTCGCTTTTGACCGCGATCATCCTGAACCGCGATATTCGGGCGCGCGGCTTTTTCCGCTCGGTTTTCTTCTTTCCCGTCCTGCTCTCGCCCGTTGTGGTGGCCCTGATCTGGAAATGGATTTTGCAGCGAGAAGGCGTGCTGAACGCCTTTCTTGATTGGACGGGTGTGGGCGGGATCAACTGGCTGGTTGATGCGCAATGGGCTTTTGGCTGGTCGGTGTTTATCTCGGTCTGGGCGCATATGGGCTTTTATACGCTGATCCTTCTGGCGGGGCTTCAGGCCATTCCGCGCGATGTCTATGAGGCGGCCACGATGGACAAGGCCTCGCCTTGGCGCAGCTTCCGCCGCATCACCTTGCCGCTGTTGTCGCCCACCATGCTGGTGGTGCTGGTCTTGGCGCTGATCAAGGGCGTGCAGACCTTTGACGAGATTTACGCCTTTACGGGCGGGGGGCCGGGCACGGCCACGACCTTCATCATCCAGTATATCTATGAAGAAGGCTTTGCGGGTGCGCCGCGCCTGTTCGGACTGGCGGCGGCGGCCTCGCTGCTGGTGGCGGGCGTTCTGGTTGTGCTGACATTGGTGCAACTATGGATCAATCGGAGGAACGCAGATGTCTAGAGCTTGGGCTTTCCTTACCGCGACCCGAGGCAAGGGGCGGCTGCATTGGACCGATTGGGTCTCCTATGGGTATCTCTGTCTTGGGATTTTCCTGATGTTCGGCCCTGTGGTCTGGCTGGTTCTATCCAGCTTCAAAACCCCCAATGAATTGGACCGTTTCCCGCCCCGCTTTTTGCCCTATGCACAAGAAACGCTGGAGGTTGAGGGCTTTGATGAACCGCTTTTGGCCTATACCGTGCTTGAGGGCGATCTGGAGGGCGAGATCGTCGGCCAGACCCGCCGTGGTTCGGGCCGGATCGAGGTTGTACTGCCTGCAAATCCGCAGGAGCGTATCCGCCTTGAACTGGCGCAGGTCGAGGCCATCGAGCGGGTGGCCTTTGCCACCCAGAACTACACCCAGCTTTTCGAGCGCTTCAATTTCTTGCGTTTTTTCTGGAACTCAACTTTCATAACGGTGACCGCTACCTTATTAATGTTGCTGGTAAATTCCATGGCAGCCTTTGCCCTGTCGAAATATGAATTCAGGGGCCGCACCTCGGTGCTTTTACTGGTGATTGGCACGCTCATGATCCCGCAAACGGTGGTGCTGGTGCCTTTGTTTCTGATTGTGACGCAATTGGGGATGTTCAATTCGCTTTGGGGGGTGATCATACCGGGGGCTGCAACCCCCACAGGGGTGTTCCTTCTCAGGCAATATATGATCACCATCCCCGACGAGATACTGGACGCCGCCCGTATGGACAAAGCCAGCGAATGGAAGATTTTCTGGCGTATCATCATCCCGCTTTCGGCCCCCGCCATCGCGGTTCTTGCGATCCTTGCGATCATGTGGCGCTGGAATGATTTCCTGTGGCCACTGATCGTTCTGACCCAATCGGAAAATTTCACGCTGCAATTGGCGCTCAATTCCTTCCAAGGGGAGTTGCAGACCGATTGGCCTAGCCTGCTGGCCATGACGGTTCTGACCCTGCTGCCAATCGCGGCCGTGTTCATGTTTTTACAAAAATACATCGCCACCGGGATCGCCTCGACAGGCGGCAAATGAGCGGTGACGCTGGAGTAGGAAAGGGCTGAAATGGCCAAGATTGAATTAAAACAACTGCGCAAATCCTATGGCGCAATCGAGGTGATCAAGGGGATCAATCTCGAGATTGCGCATGGCGAGTTCTGCGTTTTTGTGGGGCCATCGGGCTGCGGAAAATCCACGCTGTTGCGGATGATCTCAGGGCTGGAGGGCATTTCGGGCGGCGATATCGTGATCGGTGATGAGGTGGTCAATGACATCCCCGCCGCCGATCGTGGCTTGGCGATGGTGTTCCAGTCCTATGCGCTCTATCCGCATATGTCGGTGCGCCAGAACCTGTCTTTCGGTCTGGAGAATATCAACACCCCGCGCCCCGAGATTGCGCGCAAGGTTGATGAGGTCTCGCGCATGTTGCAGATCGACATGCTGCTGGACCGCAAGCCAAAGGACCTGTCGGGTGGGCAACGTCAGCGGGTGGCCATCGGGCGCGCCGTAGTGCGTGAGCCGCGCGTCTTCCTGTTTGACGAGCCGCTCTCCAACCTTGATGCGGAGTTGCGTGTGGATATGCGCGGCGAGATTACGGCCCTGCATCGCCGTCTTGAGAATACGATGATCTATGTGACCCATGATCAGGTCGAGGCGATGACCATGGCCGATAAAATCGCCGTGCTGCGCCTTGGCGAGTTGGAGCAATTCGGCACCCCGCTTGATCTCTATAATCGCCCGCGCAACCTCTTTGTTGCGGGCTTTATCGGCAGCCCGAAGATGAATTTCATCAAGGGCCGCGTGAGCGGGGACAGCCGCGCGCGTATGGAGTTGGAGACGGGCGAGATGCTGGATCTGCCCGAGACGGGCTTTGCACAAAGGCTTGGCCAAGAGGTGACGCTCGGTATCCGCCCCAATCATATGCAGCCCACTGCGGCAGGGCCTATCGCAATGGATGTCGCCAGCGTCGAGCAATTGGGCGGCGAGTCCTATCTTTACGGGAAATTGCAAAGCGGCGCGGCCGTGACCTTGCATATGGCGGGTCAGACCAATGTCCAGATCGGCGAGCGGATCGCGATTTCGCTCAGCGCCGATGAGGTGCATCTTTTCGATACCGAAAGCGGTGAAACTCTTAGGACCGAGTAAGCGGAACAAGGAAGGCCCAGATGCGGCAAACATGGCGCTGGTTCGGTCCGGCAGATCAGATCAGCCTTGCTGAAATCCGCCAGACAGGTGCGCAGGGCATCGTCTCGGCGCTGCATCATATCGCCTCGGGCGAGGTCTGGCCGCGCGACGAGATCACAGCGCGCAAGCTTTTGATCGAAGGACAGGCTGGGGCCCCCACGGGTCTGAGCTGGGATGTGGTCGAAAGCCTGCCTGTGTCTGAGGCGATCAAGACCCAAGGCCCCGAGGCCAAAGCCCATTTCGCCGCCTATCGCGAGAGCCTTACCCATCTGGCGGCGGCTGGCATCAAAACAGTGTGCTACAATTTCATGCCTGTGCTGGATTGGACCCGTACCAAGCTCGCCGCCCCTTTGCCCCATGGCGGCACCACTATGGCCTTTGATCTGGTGGATTTCGCGGGTTTTGACATTCATTTGCTCCAGCGCAAAGCCGCGCAGGAAGATTATGGAGAGGCGCTGCGCGAGGCCGCCCGCGCGCGGATCGACGCGATGGATGAGGCAGGGCGCAAAGCCCTGACCTCCAATATTGTTGCAGGGCTTCCGGGGGCCAATGAACGCTGGAGTTTGACGGATGTGGCCGCACATCTGAGCCGGTACGATACGGTCTCGCCAGCGCGATTGCGCCAAAACCTGATCGATTTTTTGAGCGAAGTGGCCCCCGCAGCCGAAGCCCTTGGGCTACGATTGTGTTGCCACCCCGATGACCCACCTTTCCCCCTGCTGGGGCTGCCGCGTGTGATGTCATCTTTGCAGGATTACAAAACCGTGCTGGAGGCTGTTGATAGCCCTGCCAATGGGGCCACTTTTTGCACGGGATCGCTTGGTGTGGATGCAGGGTTTGACCCCGTTGCTTTTATCCGCGACTTGGGGCCGAAAATCCATTTCGTGCATCTGCGCAATACCACGCGCCATGCCCCCGAAGATGGCGCGCGTTGCAGCTTTTACGAGGCTGAACATCTGGGGGGCGATACCGATATGGTCGCCACGATCCGCGCACTTCTGGCAGAACAAGCGCGCCGCAAGGCTGAAGGCCGTGCAGATTGGGAAATTCCGATGCGCCCCGATCACGGGCAGGCGCTTTGCTCGGATTTGCAGCGCCCCTTGCAGCCCGGCTATCCGTTGGTTGGCCGTTTGCGCGGTTTGGCTGAATTACGCGGGGTGATGGCGGCTCTGACGGAATGAAGGGTCATCGGGAACCTCGCGGCGAAACAGGCCTTGGACCAGACAAATCCCTTGTCCTGCCGACGTTTCGCAAAGCGCGGATTGTTAATTCCGGTCACCGGTCGCGCCGAAATAGTGTTGCAAGGATCAAACGGGCATGACGTATGTAGACAACGCGCCTTTCAGTTCCAAAACCCATCTTTATGCAGCGCGGAACACTTCCTATAGAGATAATATGAGCACGCTCCTTTCCCCTGATAAAACGCGTCTTAGCGCCCCCGATTGCCTTGCCATCGGTCGTCTCAAGAGGCTGGCCGAGTTGCACGGTGCTAAACGGGTCTTCTTCTATGGACAGACGGCATGACCCCCTCTTCTTTGCCGGAAAATCTCGGTGTCGGTATCCTGCATTTCGGCCTTGGCGCATTCCACCGAGCACATCAGGCGGCCTTCACACAGGATGCAATTTTAGCCTGCGGGGGCGACTGGGGGATTGAAGCTGTTTCCATGCGCAATCCAGCGCTCGCAGGAACGCTGATGGATCAGGGCGGACGATATACCTTGATCGAACAACATCCAAAGGGGCCAAAGCTCCTTGAGATGACGGTGATCCGAAAGGCGCGTGCGCTTCAAGGAAATGAATTCCGCCTCATTGAACGGATGGCAGATCCGGCAATCCAAATCGTGACCATTACGGTGACCGAAAAGGGCTATGGGGCCGACATCGGATCACGGTGCCTAGACCGGTCCAATAGCGCAATCACCCACGATCTTGCTGATCCCGAAGCGACCCCGCAAAGCCTTATCGGCCTAATTGTATTGGGTCTGGCTGCCCGTCATGATGCGGGTCTTGGAGGACTAACGCTGATGTCCTGCGATAACCTGCCGGAGAACGGTGATTTGCTTGCGGCACTCGTTCTCGAATTCGCTCAAGAGACACAGCCAGGCCTTGTGGAATGGATTTCCAGAGCATGTTGTTTTCCCAACAGCATGGTCGATAGGATTACACCAGCGGCCACGGATGAAACTTTTGCGATTGCTCAAGCGGCACTTGGTCGCCCTGATCTTGCGGCAATCGAGACCGAAGCTTTTCGCCAATGGGTCATCCAAGATAGTTTTGCAGGCGCGCGCCCTGCTTGGGAACAGGCGGGGGCCGAGATTGTCCCTGATGTGGCCCCCTTCGAGACAATGAAACTGCGCCTTCTTAACGGATCGCATTCGCTTATTGCCTATCTCGGCGCCTTGGGAGGGTTTCCAGCGGTACGGGACGTGATGGCCGATGCCGACCTTGCCAATGTGGTTCAGGCGCATATGACCCTTGCTGCCCAAACCCTTCCACCGACACCTGGGATGGATGCAAAAAGCTATGCAGACGCATTGGTTTCGCGTTTTGCAAATCCCGCCATCGATCATCGTTGCTTGCAAATCGCAATGGATGGCAGCCAGAAATTACCGCAGCGCATCTTTGTTCCAGCTCGCCTGCAATTAAAAGCAGGGCGGGGGATCGGGACATTTGCTTTGGCCACGGCCGCGTGGCTCCGTTTCGCCGAAGGAATAGATGAAAAGGGGCGGAAATTGGATCTTAATGACCCGCTGGCAGACAATATCCGCGCAGTTTTGGCTCGGGCTGGTACAAATCCTGAAGATCGTGTTTCTGCTATCGCAACCATCCCCAATTTTGCGCATCAAGGAGTGCTCGAAGATCAGAGATTTTCTCACAGGACCGCTGAATTGCTGAATATACTCGAGCAGCACGGTGTTCATGCAGCGGTACAGGCTGCATTGAAAAACTGAGAGCTTCTTAAATAACCGGAACGATTTCGACGCATGGCGCTAAATTGCCTGCCGTCAGCGCCTAGTTTTGTAGACGCTTCGCTTGGAGATTTTGGAATCGAGGCAAGGCCGATATGAACAAAAGAATACGGTTTACAGACGAGATCAAACAGGACGGCGTGTCACCACTTGTGTAAGCGTTTGTTTAACCTTTTCTCAAAACAGTCTGAATGCTACTTCATAGGCACTGAAACTAAACGACAATTTTGAAAATTGGCTCCGGCGGTAGGGATCGGAGCTAGTTTTCGCACCCACTTTTAAAGCGCTGAAATTGCTAAATTTTTTAGGTCAGTTTCGGTGTCCAGAGTTGGTTTTGTGACAGCGGTGTGCCATCAGAGTGATAATCGGGTGTAAGCTACTTGCATAGACCTTCGGATGGCAAATTGGCCTAGGGTCATGAGCCTCCCCCTTTGAATTGGTCCGTCCCTATAGTTAGGAAAACGGAGAATCGAAGATGGGAATTACGAGACCGAAGCCTGAAGAGATTGTTGTTAAGCTGAGGCAAGTTGAGGTGCTGACAGGCCAAGGTATTGCGCGCCTGGATGCGATCCGGCAAATCGGCATTACTGAACAGACGTATTATCGCTGGAAAAAGAAATACGGTGGAATGGGCACTGAGCAGCTTAAGTGAGCCTCCCCCTTTGAATTGGTCCGTCCCTATAGTTAGGAAAACGGAGAATCGAAGATGGGAATTACGAGACCGAAGCCTGAAGAGATTGTTGTTAAGCTGAGGCAAGTTGAGGTGCTGACAGGCC